>NZ_JBJNLK010000004.1:0-499964 GCF_052169115.1 Serratia sp. CY33525
TCTGCCGAGCGGCTGTCGCCCGCCTGCTCCAGCGCCGCCAGCGGGCTCCACGGGCTGGCCGGATCGTAGCTCCAGCTGCGGCGGCTGCCGTCGTCGCGCTGCTCCTGCAGCAACCGGTAACCCTGCCACAGGAAACGAGTCGTCTGTTCGGTTTTGCCCTTGTAGCGCACCGCCTTGCGGCTGCGGCGGCCCAGCGCGTCGTAATGGTACTGCACCTCGAACTCGCCCTGCGGGCCGCGGCCATGCGCCTGCACCAGCCGGTTGTCAGCGTCGTAGCGGTAGTGCTGTTCATACAGGCCGTTGCGCCGGCTGATCAGGTTGCCCCAGGCGTCGTAACGGTAAAACAGTTTTTGCCAGTGCGTCAGGCGGTTATCGGCGATCGGCGCCAGCGGCAGGTGCGCGTCGATGTCGCTCTGCGGGCTGCGCTCGCCCAGCAGGTTATCCGCCAGATCGTACACCAGCCGCGCGCCCGGTTTGCCCTGATTGGGTTCGCGGTGTTGCAGCAAGCGGCCTTCGGCGTCGTAACCGTAGTGCACTTCGCCGCGCAGCGCGTCGCTCACCCCGGCCAGCTCGCCGCGGCCGGTGTAACGATAGGCGCGCCACAGCACGCCGTCTTCCGGCCGGGTCAGTTTGTCGTGGCCGAAGGCGCTGCTCTGCCAGCTGCGGCGGCCCATGGCGTCGTAACGCCGCTGCTGCTGCAGCGCGCCCTGGCTGCGGCCGGTTTCCCGGTGCAGGCGATCGCGGGTGAACTCGCTCACCACCTGCTGGTTGAATTTGATGGCGCTGGCGTGGCCGGAGCCGTAATACAGCCACTGCAGGCGATCGCCCTGCGGCAGCGTCAGCGCCTGCAGGTTGGCCAGCGCATCCCACTGGTATTGCAGCTCGCCGTTCACGCCCTGCTCGCCGAGCAGCCGCCCGGCGGCGTCATAGCGCATCTGCACGCTGTCCGGCTCAATGCCCAGCGCCGCGCCGCTCGCCGTCGGCAGGCGGTTCAGCTCGCGCAGCCGCCCCATGGCGTCGAAGCGGTAATGCCATTCCGCGCTGGCGTTGCCGCGCCAGACCAGCTGCCCGGCCTCGTCGAAGCGGAAGCGCTGTTCGCGCTGCGTCAGCTCACCCGCGCTGCCAGGCAGGCCGACCTCGCGGTGCTCCTCCAGCAGCCCGGCCGCGCCGTAGCGATAATAGTGGCGGGTGTCGTCCGGGCGCTCTTCGGCCAGCACGCGGCCCACCGCATCGTAGCTGAAGCGGTATTCGCCGCCGTTGCCGTTCTCCAGCCGCGTCAGCCAGCCCTGCGGGCTGTAGTGATAGCGCCGGGTGCGGTTGATGCGGTCGGTGATGCTGACCGGCAGCCCCAGGGCGTTGTACTGCCAGCGGGTCAGGCTGCCCAGCGCGTCCTGATGTTCGGCCAGCTGGCCGTGTGCATTCCAGTTAAAGCGCTCTTCACCGCCGTCCGGGTGGATCAGGGTGTGCAAGCGCCCGCCGTTATCCCACCGGTAGCGCGTCTGGTGGCCTTCGGCATCGGTCTGCGCCGTCAGTTGCCCCAGCGCATCGTAGGTATAAGCCGTCACGCTGCCGGAACAGTCGGTGTAGCGCGTCAGCTGGCCGCGGGCGTCCCACTCCAGCTTCACTTCCCCGCCCAGCGCGTCGATCACGCCGGCCGGCAGGCTCTCTTCGTCATCCGGATAGCGGTACAGCGTGGCATTGCCCAGCGCATCGACATAGCGCGTCGGGCGCCCCAGCGTATCCCAGTGCTGCGCCTCGCTGCTGCCGTCCGGGTACGCGACGGCGAACAGCCGGCCGCTGTTGCGCGAATATTGATAGCGCGTCACGCGGCCGAGCGGATCGGTCTCCGACAGCAGGCGGCCGTAAGGATCCCATTCGCTCTGGCGCTGCGCGCCGCCGGGCAGCAGCACGCTGCACAGTTCGCCGCGTTGGTAGATAAAACCGTAGCGGCGCTGGTCGAAGTCGGTGTACTGCGCCACGTTGTCGTCGTCATCCAGCCGCCACTCCGCGCGCTTGCCGTCGCCGCGCACCGCGCTGCGGCGCCCGCCGGCGAAGTCATAACCGAACTCCAGCGATTCTCCGGCGCTGTTGCGGTAGGCCGTCACGCGCGGCACGCCGTCTATCTCTTGCCATTGGTATTCGTTCAGCAGCCCGGCGGCGTCCTGGTGGCTGATCATCAGGCCGTCGCGCCAGCCGAAGCGGCGCGTTACCTCAGCGGCGCGGTTGTTCACCGTCGTCAGTTGGCCCTGCTCATCGTAATCGTAGCGCGCCAGCGTCCGTTCGCCTTCGGCGGTTTGCAGCGCCACTTCGCGCAGGCGGCCCTGCGCATAGCGGCACATCAGGCGCTGCCCGGCGCTGTCCACCAGTTCGCTCAGCAGCCCCTCGTCGTCGTAAAACAGCGAGGTGGCGTTGCCGATGGCGTCGGTGATCATGCTGAGCCGGCTCGGCTGGTCGCCCGCCAGCGGCGGGTAGTGGAAAATCTGTTCGCCGACGTCAAACAGCTGCCAGCTGCCGTCGTCGTTGTGCATCAGCCAGCATTTTTCGGCTTCGCAGTAGGTTTTGTGGCCGCGCGGCACCCTGGGGAAAGCGACGAAGTCGCCGGAAGGCGCGCGCCACACCAGGCCGTCCTGATACGGCTGCAGGCTGCTCTCCCAGAACAGGTTCCAGCCGCGGCCCAGTACGCCGTCGCCGGGGTTGCCGCTGCGCCAATAGCGCTGCCAGGCGACCGGCAGGCGCGAAGGCAGCACGAAATCGAGATCGTCTTCGCCGTCGAGGAATTTCTGGCCGCTGACGATATCCACCGGCCGGGCGATAATGCCGACGGCGGCGGTGGCGGTCATCAGGGTGCCGGCGCGGCAGGCGATGCGCGCCAGTTTGTTGATGCCGGGCAGCTTGCCCAGCAGTTTGCCCAGCGCCCCCAGCTTGCCGGCGGCGCCGCCCACGCCGCCCACCAGGCCGGCGAACAGCAGCGTCAGGTCAGAGACCTTGTACAGCCAATCCGGCACTTCGGGCTTGATCGGCAAGGTGGTGACGGTGCCGCCACCGATAAACACGTTGGGCGAACCTTCCATCACCTGCGCGTCGCAGTTGGTTTTGTCCCCTACGCGCGAGGCGGGCTGGCCGTTGATGCTGACCTTGTCGGAGCCCTGCGCCATCTGCATGCTCGGGCCGTCGTCGCTGCAGGCCACCTGGCTGTTGGTGGCGAGCGCGGCGGGTTTGCCGTTGATGAAGACGTTGGGGGAGCCGGTGACGATATTGCCTTTGGGGGTCAGGCTACCGGCACCGGCGTCGGCAATGCCGTCGCGCGCCGCGGTGGCCGCCTCCCCGGTGAGATACCCCACCGCCAGACTGGCGCCGATGAGCAGCACGCCGACGCCGATACAGGAAGCCGCCAGGCCGGCGACGAACAGCGCACCCGCCGCCACCGCGCCTGCGGCGGCGATCAGGCCGCCGACAATCGTGCCGGCAATCATGCCGGCCAGGGCATGGGAATGCCCGATGGTATCGCCGACGCGAGCCGCTTCGGTCATCGTAAGGTCCTTTTACGCAAAGAGTTCATCGTTAGGCCGCCCGGTAGCTGCTCAGCACCTGCTGCAGCAGCGCGTCGTCTTGCGGCGTCAGCTTGCGCGCCATCGCCAGAGTGAACACCAGCACCCGGCCCTCCGCCAGCGCGAACACCGCCTGGTTTTGCCAGATGCGCTTGCCGTCGCGCAGGTAGCTGGCGCGCACCCATTCACCGGCGGTTAATCCATCGCCCAACGTCGCCGGCTCGCGGCTTTTGAATGCCCAGCCTTTCAGCCCCTGCGCCAGCGCATCAAGCTGGCGGGTGACGTAGCCTTCCAGGTTTTCCGCCGGCTGCAGCGCATCGCGGGAAATATTGATTGAGGGGGAAACATCATCGCCGGCCAACAGCACGTTGACGGTGCGATCGGCATAGCCTTCCGGCAAAGCGACGCTGCCTTCGCTGAAAGCGCAGCGGGATAAAGCGGACATGCGAGGATCCTTTTGCATAAATAATGCTTAAGCATCGCATAACTTAGCCTTGAAATAAAACCATCAGGCACCGCCAATGTTGCGCGGCGTGACCGCGTTCACTGTGTACAAGGCCGTGGCCGGAACCTTGCCCGGGATCGGGCCGTAACATTACAGAATTATCTGAAACTGCTGGCGCGCCGACGCCCTGATTGTGGCTATACTCGGCTATCGTCCGTTTTTCAGGAGATCAGGATGCTGAGATTTACCCGTCGCGCGCTGCTGTGCGCCACGCTGGCCGCGTTCCCCGCCGCCGCCGAAACGCCGAAGTTCGGCCCGGAGCTGCAGGGCTTTCACTACCCTTACCCGCTGCAGCAGTTCAGCTTCACCTCGCAGGGGCAGCCGTTAAAAATGGGCTATATGGACGTGCCGCCGGAAGGTGCCGCCAACGGCCGCACCGCGCTGTTGCTGCACGGTAAAAACTTCTGCGCCGCCACCTGGCAGGACACCATCAAGGCGCTGAGCAAGGCCGGTTACCGCGTCATCGCGCCGGATCAAATCGGCTTTTGCTCCTCCACCAAGCCGGCGCATTACCAGTACAGCTTCCAGCAGCTGGCGCAAAACACCCACGGCCTGCTGCAGAACCTGAAAATCAGTAAGGCCATCGTCATCGGCCACTCCACCGGCGGCATGTTGGCCACGCGCTACAGCCTGATGTATCCGCAGGCGGTGGAGCAATTGGTCATGGTCAACCCGATCGGCCTCGAGGACTGGAAGGCCAAAGGCGTGCCGTGGCGCAGCGTCGATCAATGGTTCGAGCGCGAGCTGAACACCACCGCCGAGGGTATCCGCAACTATGAGCAGCGCACCTACTACGGCGGCCGCTGGAAGCCGGAGTACGATCGTTGGGTGGATATGCTGGCCGGGCTGAACAACGGGCCGGGCCATCGCCTGGTGGCGTGGAACTCGGCGCTGATCTACGACATGATCTTCACCCAGCCGGTGTACTACGAGTTCAAGGATCTGCAAACCCCCACCACGCTGATGATCGGTACCGCCGACACTACCGCCATCGGCAGCGATATCGCCCCGCCGGCGGTCAAGGCCAGGATCGGCCATTATGACGTGTTAGGCAAACAGGCGGCGAAGCTGATCCCGCACGCCACGCTGATCGAGTTCGCCGGGCTGGGCCATGCGCCGCAAATGGAGGAGCCGGAGCGTTTCCATCAGGCGTTGCTCAAGGCGCTGCAGCCCTGAGCGGCCGGTTGGCGCAGCCGCCGCGCGGCGGCTAAACTTTCAGCTGGCACTCAACGGCAGGAGACAGCCATGCGACAGATTATTGCCAGCGCCTTCGTCAGCCTCGACGGCGTGATGCAGGCGCCCGGCGGGCAGGACGAAGACCGCAGCGGCGGCTTTCGCTTCGGCGGCTGGACAGCCCCCTACTGGGATGACGCCATTGCGGAAACGATGGGCGATCTTTTCTCTGCGCCGTTCGATCTGCTGCTGGGGCGGCGCACCTACGACATCTTCGCCGGCTACTGGCCGCAGATCACCGACGAGGCCGACCCGTTATCCGCCGATATCGCCCGCGTGTTCAATCAGGCCACCAAGTACGTCGCCACCCACCACGGCGAGACGCTGGCGTGGCAGAACAGCCAGTGGCTGGGGCGGGACATCCTCGCCCGGCTGCGCGAGCTGAAACGCGCGCAGGGGCCGGTGCTGCTGGTGCAGGGCAGCAGCACGCTGATGCAACAGCTGCTGGCCAACGATCTGGTGGACGAACTGCGCCTGCTCACCTACCCGGTGCTGCTCGGCGGCGGCAAACGGCTGTTCGATGACAACGCGGCGCCGGCGGCCTTCACGCTGGCCCAATCGGTGGTCTCGCCCGGCGGCGTGATCGTGGCCCACTACCGCCGCGCCGGCGCGGTGGCAACCGGCTCCTTCGTAGCGGAAAGCGCCGCGGTGGCCCAGCCGTAAAAAAAGGGCCGTTCGGCCCTTTTCTCTTTCCCCTGCATCGCCCTCAGGCAAACAGAATATCGCTCTGCTCCACCTGCCCAACCACGTGGATCTTGAAGTCGGCGGCATAGCTGTTGCTTTGGGTGTTCATCAACAGATCGGTGGTGCCGTTGAAGGCGTCGAAGTTGAGCTGGATCTCGCCTTTCTGGCCGCTGAAGGCGCTGCCGCTGTCGATAAAGCGCAGCTCGCTCAGGCTGTTGTTGAAGCGTAGGCCGGAGAGATCGATCTTGTCGATGCCGTGCTCGAAGTCTTCAATCACGTCGAACGCCGCCACCGTGGACTCTTTGGCATTGAGATAGACGAAATAGTCGGTGAAGTTGTTGGCGTCTTTGCCGCCCCACAGATGATCCGCCCCCAGGCCGCCGTACAGGATGTCGGAGCCGGCGTTGCCCGCCAGCAGGTTGTCCTGATCGTTGCCGATGATCACATCGCGCCCGCTGCCGCCGATGGCGTTCTCGATGATCGCCCCGCGCGCGATGGCGACGTTCTGCGTGCCGCCGCCGACGCTGGAGAACGCGCCGTCGTTCAGGTTGATCATCTGCTGCTGGCTGTAGCCGGAGAAGTCCAGCGTGTCGTTGCCGCCGGCGTCCCACACCGCGAAGTTGACCGGTTTGCCGTTGTCCGCCGTGGCGGTCAGGAAATCGCGCCCGGTGTTGGAGTTGAAGCCGTACACCGTGTCTCCGGTGCGGGTGCTCATGTTGGCGCCGTACAATTTTTGGATCGCGGCGATGTCATCCACCATCGGGCCATAGCCATACACCCCTTTGGTGTCGGCGCCGGTGTAACCGGCGTTGAAATAGCTCATGATCGAGTATTGCAGCGAATCCTGATAGTAAGCCGCGTCGTTCTGGTAGCTCGGGTTGCCCAACGAGGCGTCATAAGATCCCGGATGCGCCAGCCCCAGGGCATGCCCCAGCTCGTGGGTGAAGGTCTGGCTGCTGAAATCGCCGCTAACCGGCGCCTGATGGGTGGCGAAGTTCTTGTTGAACCACACCGTGCCGGCAAAGGCGTTATCACTGCCCGGTTTGGAGCTCGGCGGGTAATAGGCGTAAGCATTAATGGCATTCGGGCCGCTGCCCTCAGCGGTGCTGCCGTCGGCGCGCTGGGTGAAGTACGCGAAGGTGATGTCCGCGCGATGATTGATATCGGTGGACGCCGTTTCGGTAAAGGTCACGTTCGCCACGTCGGCCCAGGCCTGCATCGATTTCAGCGCCTGCGCCTGCGCCGCCTGGGTCAGCGGCTGCAGCCCCTTGTCGCCGTCGCCGGTCTGGCCGATGCGGTTCAGCGCGCTCTGCGTCAGGAAGGAATAGGTCAGCGCGATCGGCTGGTGATACACCTGGTCGCCGTTGTGCGTCAGGCCCGGCCGCGTCAGCTGGTCGGCGGCGCGATCGAAGCTGAAGTTATCGCGGATTTTACCCAGGTTGTTGATGGCTGCCCCACCGCGCTGGTTACTGTAGAGGTTGGCGTTGTCCAGCGTAAACAGCGCGCCGTAGCCCAATCCGTCATAGGGGCTGCCGGGCTGGTGATAGTAAAATTGATAGTTATGATCGTTGGGGGATGTGGCGGCCAGGCTGGTGAACTCATCATCATCTTGCAAAATGTCATTGTGGCTACGGCGCATTGCATTCTCCTTTTACACAATAGGAACCCACTCGCTTTGTAAGACTATTCATCAGTCGTTCTAATCTAATCCAAGGCTTAGGAATGACCAGTATAGTGACTCACCCCGGCGGCGCGAGCCCGCCCGGCCTGGCTTCACCGTGCCGGGCATTGAGATGGAGATACTCGTAACAATTTGTATTCTCACTATATTAATGAGAAAAATAAGTGTATTAACGGGTTAATCATTCGTCTTTTTGCGCATTTTATCGCCGGTTAGATCAGAATAATCGAGGATTAAAAAACCTAATCCTTCCCTCATCATCAAGGTGGGTACGTGCTAAAGTGTGAACGGACAGCCGAAAGGAGTGACCCGATGCCAACCTTTTTTCTTATGCGCGCCTTGCGCCGCGCCAGCCTGACGGGAGTCGTTATGAGCGTATTGTGCAGCAGTGCCCTGGGCAGTTCACTGCCGTTGCTGGAACCCGCCGCGCTGAAGGGCGACTGGCAGCTCGCCGCCATCGGCGACGGTAAAGCCGTCTGCGAGGTGCAGCTGAGCGACGAAGCGGTGGCCAACACCAACGCCTTCCGCTTCAGCGCCTCCGCCCAGTGCCTGCAGCCGCTGGCGCTGCAAACGTTGCCGGTCGCCTGGCGGCCGACGCCGGACGGCATGACGCTGACCGACGCCGAAGGCGGCATGGTGGCCTTTCTGGCCCTGACCGCGCCGAAGCGCTATGAGCTGATCGATCGCAACGGCCCTTCACGCTTTATGCTGATCCCGCGCTAATCCCTCAGGCGAACAGCAACCCGAGCAGCGCGCCGCCCGCCAGCACCCACAGCGGATGGAGGCGCTTGCTCATGCTCAATCCCGTCGCCAGCGCCACGATCGCCGCCAGCCGCCAGCTGGGCGCAGAAGCCTCGGCGATCAAGATGCCGCTGGCCGCCACCAGCCCCACGGTCAGCGGCACCAGACCGGCCTGCACGATGCGGCGCCACGGGCGATCCTTAAAGCGCCGCCAGGCGCCCATCACCAACAACGTAACGATGGAAGACGGCCCGAACTTGGCGACCGAAGAAACCAGCAGCCCCGCCCAACCGGCCACGTGCCAGCCGACCAGCGGCACGATCATCATGTTCGGCCCCGGCGCGGCCTGCGCCATGGCGAACAGCGCGCTGAACTCCTGGGCGCTCATCCACCGATGCACCTCCACCACCTGCCGCTGCATCTCCGGCAGAATGGTCATGCCGCCGCCAAACGCCAGCAGAGAAAGCTCGGTAAAGATCAGCGCCAGCGCAATTAAAACCCCGCTCATGACGGCCACCGCCACATCAGCAGAATGCTCAGCGGCGCCAGCACCAGCATGGTCGGCAACAGTGGCAGGCGCAGCCAGGCGATGGCGATCAATGCCAGCGCGACGATCGCCAGCGCCGGCCATTTACCGCGCAGCGGCAGCAGCATCTTGATCCCGGTCGACAGCAGCAGCCCGGCGGCAGCGGCGGCCAGCCCGGCGAACACATGCTGCACATGCGGATCGTTTTGGAAGCGGGCGTAGACCACGCCCAACCCCACCACGATCGCCGTCGGCGCGCTGATGAGGCCCAGCAAGGCGCACAGCGCGCCGCGCAACCCGCGAAATTCCATGCCCACCGCCACCGACAGGTTGATGACGTTGCCGCCGGGCAGGAACTGGCACAGCCCGAGCAGCTCGGTGAACTGTTCGCCGCTCAACCAGCGCCGGCGCTCTACCAGCATGCTGCGCGCCAACGGCAGCACGCCGCCGAAGCCGATCAGCCCCAGCCACAGAAAGCCCACAAACAGCTCCGCGTTGCCCGGCGCTGCCGCCGGGTGCGGTTTTAACGTATTGATATCTGACATGACATTGCCGTTCCACATCGCTTGTTTTGATGTCTGGTATCATGCGCGCCGCCGTGCCATGATGTCTAATGCATTCCGGAACAACCAAAGATACCTTTGAGGTATGGCTATGATCGAACTGCGTCGCCTGCGGGCGTTCGTCACCGTGGTGGAAGAAGGCAACATCACCCGCGCCGCCGAGCGGCTGTTTATCCAGCAGCCGCCGCTGACCCGCCTGCTGCAGGGGCTGGAAGACGAACTGGGCGTAACCTTGTTGCAGCGTCTGCCGCGCGGCGTGCGCGTCACCGAGGCGGGCGGCGTGCTGTTCGAAGAGGCCCGCGCCCTGCTGGCGCGCGCCGAACGCCTGCGCGAAGCGGTGCAGCGCGCCGCCCGCGGCGAGCAGGGCCACATCGCCATCGGCTTCACCAGTTCCGCCGCGCTGCACCCGTTCGTGCCCAACCTGCTGCGCCGCTACCGCGACATCCTGCCGGGCATCACTACCCAGTTGGAAGAGGCCGGCAGCGGCGAACTGATGGAGGCGTTGCTGGAACAGCGCCTCGACGCCGCCTTCGTGCGCTCGCCGGCCAGCGGCATTCCCGGCCTGAGCGTGGAGCCGGTGCTCAGCGAGCCGATGATCGTCGCCCTGCCGCTGGGCCACCGGCTGGCGCATGAGACGCAGCAACCGCTGCCGCTGGCCGAACTGGCCCACGAAGCGTTTATTCTCTATCGCCGCCCGGCCGGCCAGGGGCTGTACGACGCCATCCTGGCCGCCTGCCACCGCGCTGGCTTCAGCCCGCGCATCGTGCAGGAAGCGCCGCGCCTGCCGGCCACCCTCAGCCTGGTGGGCGCCGGGCTGGGGTTGTCAGTGGTGCCCGGCTCGATGCGGCGGCTGGGCGGCGACGGCATCGTCTACCGCACCCTCGCCGAAGAAGCGCAGCTCAGCGCCCCACTTTACCTGGCGCTGCGCCGCAGCCCGGCTTCGCCAATCGTCGAGCGCTTTCGTCAGCTGGTGTTGGAGACCGTGGCGCAGTCATAAAAAGCCCGAACGGCCAATAATAAATGAAGTTCGTTTATTATTTATTTAAACTATTCGTCGACTAAATTTAATTCCACTTAATGACTATTCAACTTCCGATTAATTAATTAAACCCGCTCTCACTTAGTAACAAACGCAAACAAATAAGCGCCTACGCAATACATTCCAGCCGCTAGGATTTAAGGGTCGCAGCCTATTTCGCCGATGACAAAACACCTTTCAAGAGCAATTTTGCCTTCCCTGCGCCTGCCTATTCAGACGCGCGGTTTTATATTGGAGAAAATGCTATGCTATCGCGTCGTGATATATTGAAAGTCTCCGCCGTCAGCGCGGCCGCCGCCGGCATGATCGGCGGCATCGTAAAAAATGCCGCTGCCGACGATCATCGCAATATCGTCCCCCCCAGCAGCTATCAGCCGCCTGCCGATGCGCAGCATCTCTATAAATACAAATTCACCGACAGCAAGAAACGCAGCCTGCCCAGCGGCTGGGCGCGCGAAGCCACCGTCGAGCAATTTCCGATCTCCGAAGGCGTGGCGGGCGTGGACATGACGCTGGAGCCGGGCGGCGTGCGCGAGCTGCACTGGCACGCCATCGCCGCCGAATGGGCGTTTATGCTGGAAGGCCATGCTCGCATCACCATCCTCGATCCCGAGGGAAAATGCGAGGTGGCGGATTTCGGCCCCGGCGACGTGTGGTATTTCCCGAAAGGCTATGGCCATTCCATTCAGGCGCTGGCAGATGGCGCGCATTTTATTCTGGCGTTCGATAACGGCCATTTCTCCGAATTCGGCACCTTCAGCATTACCGATTGGGTGGCGCATATGCCGAAAGAGGTATTGGAAAAAAGCGTCAACATGCCGGCGGCGGTATTTTCCAAGGCCAAACAGGGCGAGGCCTATATTGTCGGCGGCGCCGTTCCGCCCACCTTGCCATTGCCGAAAAACGACGGCGGATTAAATAACGCCCCGCTGACCCACCGCTATGAATTAATGAAGCAAAAACCGTTCTTTGAAAATGACGCCGGCAGCGTGCATTTGGTGTCGTCGAAAGAATTTCCCATCTCCACCACCATGACCGGCATCATCGAGATCGTGAAACCCGGCGCGATCCGGGAATTGCACTGGCACCCCAATGCCAACGAATGGCAATACTATATTGCCGGTAAAGGCCGCATGACGGTGTTCAGCTCGCACGGCCACGCGCAGACGGCAGAGTACGCCCCTTCGGACGTCGGTTACGTGCCGCAGGGTTTCGGCCATTACATCGAGAACATCGGCGATGAGGATTTGAAGGTATTGATCGTGATGGACAACGGCATTTATCAGGATATTTCGTTGTCCGACTGGCTGGCGAAAACCCCGGCCTACCTGCTGGCGGACAACTTCAATAATCAGATTGAGGACTGGCAGGATAGACCGAAAGACAAGCGGGTCATGTCGCGCCGCAGCCGCTGACGCCACGGCGAGGGAGAAGCTCCCTCGCCCCCTGGCCTGCCTCTTACAGCGTGGTTTTAAAGAATGGCACCAGCTTCTCCAGCGCCCGGGCTACCGGCTCCGGTTTGTCGT
The DNA here is from genome assembly GCF_052169115.1 of Serratia sp. CY33525. NCBI lineage: Bacteria > Pseudomonadati > Pseudomonadota > Gammaproteobacteria > Enterobacterales > Yersiniaceae > Serratia > Serratia sp. CY33525. Next base: position 12,047 of record NZ_JBJNLK010000004.1, read on the forward strand.
AGAGATCGTAATGCGACCAGCCTTCCACCACCACCAGCTCTTTGTGCTGCGATTTGGCGCGGCGCACAATCTCATAGCCGTCGCGCAACGCGCCGAACAGGCCGGGCTTGCCGCCGACGATCACCAACAGCGGCTGGGTCAGCAGCACTTCCGCCAGGTGGAACGCGTCCCAGCCTACGGCCGCCGCGTTGTGGGAATACAGCGTCTTGTTTACGCCGTTCGGCTTCTCGCCGCGCGCCGTACGGTAGTACTCCGTCGCTTCGCGCAGATCGATATCGGCGCCGTCTTGTTGCGCCGCCTCAACGCTCGGATACAGGCCTACATCCACGCGCAGCGCCGCACCGCGCGCCTCTGCGGTGCGCTGCCGGGCAATATCCTCAAGAAAAGCCACAGGATCGCCATTGGCCAACACGCCCTCGCGCATCACCCGGCCATAGTTGGCGCCGGTGATGGTCGCCACCGCTTTGATGCGCCGCTCCGTCATTGAGGCGTTGATGGCGTAACCGCCGCCGCCGCAGATGCCGAGCACGCCGATACGCTGGTCATCAACGTAATCCAGCGTCACCAGATAATCGGTCACGACGCGAAAATCTTCCACGCGCTGGGTGGGATCTTCGATAAAGCGCGGTTCGCCGCCGCTCTCGCCCTGGAAGCTGGCGTCGAACGCGATGACCACAAAACCGGCTTTCGCCAGCGCCGCGCCATAGACGTTCCCCGAGGTCTGCTCTTTGCAGCTGCCGATCGGGTGGGCGCTGATGATCGCCGGGTACTTTTTCCGCTCGTCGAAATCCGGCGGGAAATGAATATCCGCCGCGATGTCCCAATACTGACGCTTGATTTTGACCGTTTTCATCATGAGTTCCTCACAGGGTTGCTGGCTCGGGAAACGCGCTCGGCATCGCTTCCGCTGGGATAACGCTCACTTTAGACGCCGTATTGTTCTTTGAGAAGCCCAGGGAATGGACTACAGTGTTAAGCTGTGATTTACAATGCGGAACGTATCGATGGATCCTTCCCTGCTTCCCTCACTGGCGTGGTTCGCGCATATCGCGCAGCATCGCAGCTTTACCAAAGCGGCGGCCCAAATGGGCGTTTCCCGCGCCGCACTGTCGCAAAATCTAAAGGCGCTGGAAAAACAGCTGAACGTCAAGCTGCTCTACCGCACTACCCGCGATATGTCGCTCACGGAGGAAGGACAACGCCTGCTCGAGGCCCTGGCTCCCGCCCTCAACGCGATCGAACACGCCGTCGGCACGCTGGAAGAGAGCCGCCACGAGCCGGCGGGGCTGCTGCGGATAAATGCTTCGCGCACGGCCGCCAAGCACTTTATCGAACCGCATGTCGGTGAATTTCTGGCGCGCTATCCCAGGCTGAAGCTTGAGCTGGTGATGGACGACGGCATGGCCAGCATCATTTCCGAAGGCTACGACGCCGGCGTGCGGCTGGGTGAAAGCCTCGCCGAGCATATGGTGGCGATCCCCATCACCCCGCAGGTGGAACTGGTGGCGGTGGCCACGCCGCAGTACCTCAGCCGTAACGGCACGCCCGCCACGCCGGCGGATCTGGTCAACCACAACTGCATCGCTTTTCGTCACGCAACCAGCGGTGCCATTTATCAATGGGAGTTTTCCACTATCGAGCGGCACGCGCGCCATACCTTTTCCGTCGAGCCGCAAGGCAGCGTGATCACCAACGACGACGACGGCATGATCCGCGCCGCGTTGCAGCATGTCGGCATTATTCAGCACTTTGATTTCGCCGTGAAGGCGCTGGTGGAACGCGGTGAATTGGTACGGATCCTGCAGCCCTGGTCGCAGCCGTTTCCCGGCTTCTACCTGTATATCCCCTCCCGTGAGCACATGTCTTCCAAGGTCAGGGCGCTGCTGGACTTTCTGGTCGAGAAGCGCGCAGGCTAAACCGGCCCGCGCGCCTTTTCGCTTTACTGCTTGCGCTGCTCCGCCACCTGTTTGGCGGTGACTTTGCCCTGCTTATCGCCGAAATGGCCGACCACGAAGTTGGCGACCGCCGCCACTTCCTCGTCGGAATAGGCGCTGCCGAACGCCGGCATCATTTCATGCCGTTCGCCGATGCTGATGCTCGTCCCCTTCAGGATGGCCTGCACCACGCTGCGCCCCTGCGGATCGTTCACCGCCGTGCTGCCCACCAGCGACGCATACTCGCTCTGGCGGCCCGGCCCGTTCCACTGGTGGCAGCCGCTGCAGTCGTTGGCGAACACCCGCCGCCCTAGCGACTGCTCTTGCCCGCCCGGCAGGATCGGCGTGGAAGCCCCCGCGCCCTTCGGCTGCAGATTTACCGCCGCGGCGGCGTCGCCGGCGATCGGTTCGATATCGCGCAGGTATTTCACCAGCGCCAGATTATCTTCCGGCGTCAGGAACTGCAGGCTGTTTTCCACCGCTTCCGCCATCGGGCCGGCGGCGCTGCTGCGCCCCGGCGCATGGCCGGTGGCCAGATATTGCGACAGCTGCTGGTCGCTCCAGCCGCCGATGCCGCTCTGTTTGTCCGGCGTGATGTTGGCGGCGAACCAGCCCTGCACCACTTCACCGCTCAGGTGCTTGCTCTGGTTGAGGCCGAACCCCAGATTGCGCGGCGTGTGGCACTCGCCGCAGTGGCCCAGCGCGGTTGCCAGATAGGCGCCGCGGTTCCACTGCTCGTCCTTGTTGAGATCCGGCGTAAAGCGTTGCTCATGGAAGAACGCCAGGTTCCAGAATTTCATGCCCCAACGCTGATTGAACGGGAATGACAGATCGTTTTGCGGGTTGGCCTGCTTCACCGGCGGCAGGCTGAACAGATAGGCTTTTATCGCCAGCACGTCGTCGCGGCTCAGCCCGGTGTAGGAGGTGTACGGCATCGCCGGATACAGGTTGCCCTGCGGGCCGATGCCCTCACGCACCGCGCGTACGAACTGATCGTCGCTCCAGTTGCCGATGCCGGTCTCCTTGTCGGCGGTGATGTTGGTGCCGTAAATGGTGCCGAACGGCAGTTTGAAGGCGAAGCCGCCCGCATAAGGCGTGCCGCCCGGCGCGGTGTGGCACGCCACGCAGTCGGCGGCGCGCGCCAGGTACTCGCCGCGCGCCAGTTTATCGGTGATGCCGGCCGGCGCTCCGGCGATCGGCGCCGCAGGCTCCGCGCCGGTGGGCCGCAGCAGCGTGTACAGCGCATATCCTCCCGCCAACACCACCACGGCGATAATCAGCCATAACAGCCCTTTCAAGGCGTTGCTCATCGCATCTCTCCCTAACCCAACGCCTTGGCGGCCTGGTGGATGGCGGCGCGAATGCGCACATAGGTGGCGCAGCGGCAGACGTTGCCGCCCATCGCCGCGTCGATGTCCGCATCGCTCGGATTTTTACTTTGCGCCAGCAGCGCGCTGGCGCTCATGATCTGGCCGGACTGGCAGTAGCCGCACTGCACCACATCCAGATCAAGCCAGGCCTCCTGCACCGCCTTGCCTTCCGGCGTGGCGCCCACGGCTTCGATGGTGGTGATTTTTTTGCCGACGGCGGCCGAAATCGGCGTCATGCACGACCGCACCGGCACGCCGTCCAGATGCACGGTGCAGGCGCCGCACATGGCGATGCCGCAGCCGAACTTGGTGCCGGTCAGGCCGGCTTCGTCACGCAAGAACCACAGCAGCGGCATGTGCGGATCGCCCTCGAAGGTCAGCGGCTGATCGTTTACGGTTAATTGAATCATCAGGTTCTCTCCTTGTCAGACGCCGGGTTCGCGGTAGGATTATGCAGCGGTAGGCTCAGCGAGGTGCGCGGCCGCCCGAGCAGCGCCAGCGCATTGCCGACCGCCGGGGCGATGGTCGGCACCCCCAGCTCGCCCACGCCGGTCGGTTTCTCGTTCGAGGGCACGATGATCACTTCGATCTCCGGCATCTCATCGATGCGCAGCGGGCGGAAGTTATTGAAGTTGGACTGTTCGACCACGCCGTCTTTCAGCGTGATGTTGCCGTACAGCGCCATGCTCAGGCCGTAGCCGATGCCTCCCTCGATCTGCGCGCGGATCACGTCGGGATTCACCGCCACGCCGCAGTCCACCGCACACCACACCTTGTGCACTTTCGGGATGCCACCTTCGCCGATCGACACCTCGGCCACCTGCGCCACATAGGTATCGAACGCCTTGGCGACGCCCACGCCGCGCGCGCGCCCGTCCACCACCTTGGCGCCCTGCCAGTCAGCGGCTTTCGCTACCGCCCGCAGCGCGCCCGCCGCGCGCGGCGCGTCGCCCATCAGCGCCAGCCGCCCTTCGACCGGATCCTGGCCGGTTTCCTGCAGCAGTTGATCGATAAAGCTCTCCACCGCGTGGCCGGTGTGGGTGCTGGCGACCGACCGCAGCGAGGTAGTCGGCACCTTGCCGGGCACGATGTGCGCATCGCAGCGGAAGGCTTCAAAGCTGTATGACACCTCGCTGGCGCCCTCGACCATCATCTGATCGAGGCCGTTGACCACCAGCGCATCCATCGCGCTGTGCCGCGTCCAGGAGTGGCCGACCACGGTATCGGTCCAGCCCACCACCTTGCCGCCGCGGATGGCGCCGCGCAGGCGGTGCAGGATCATCGGGCGATACCAGCCGTTGCGGATGTCGTCCTCGCGCGTCCATACCACCTTCACACCGTGGCCGGGGCCGATGCCCTTGGCCGCCGCCGCCATGTCGGCCGCCAGATCCGGCCCCAGCGTCGGGTTGCCTAAATCGATGCGCCGGCCGAAGCTGCCGCCCGCCAGAATGGTTTCAATCTGCACCTTGTCCGGCGGCAACTCGAACAGATCGCACAGCTGCTTGTGATCGAGCGTTTGAATTTGGCAACCGTAGCGCGCCTTGACGCTCTCGCCGTCCCAGAACAGATAGCCGTCCAGCGGCTCCATCGGCGCGTGGGCGACGTACGGGAAGGTGTATTCGGCCTCGATCACCTTGTCGGCCTTGTCGAACACCTCGTCCGGCTTGCCGTGGCTCTTCGCCACCACGCCGGTTTTCTGCGCCACCTGGCGGAATTCGGCGTAGATCTCCTCGGTGTTGCGCCGTTCGGCCTGCGCATCGTCCCACGTCACCTTCAGCCGCTCCCGCCCCTGGATCGCCGCCCAGGTATTTTTGGCGTAAACCGCCACGCCGGTGGCGATTTGCTTCACCGCTACCACCCCCGGCACCGCCAGCGCCCGTTCGGCGTCGAAGGCCGCCACCTTGCCGCCGAAACGCGGCGGTTTCTTGATGGTGACGGTCAGCATGTCCGGCTCATGGATATCCTGCGAGAACTGCGCGCTGCCGTTGGTTTTCGCCAGCGAATCGACGCGATGCAGGCCGCGCGTTTTGCCGATCAGGGTGAAATTAGCCGGTTCCTTCAGCGTCAGGCTGGCGGGATCGGGCGGCGGCAGCGTGGCGGCCAGCGCGGCGAATTCGCCGAAGCCCGCTTCGCGTCCGCTGGCGGCATGGCGAATCTTGCCCGCCTGCACGGTAATTTCCTGCGCCGAGGTTTTCCAGCTCTGCGCGGCGGCCTGCACCAGCAGCGCACGCGCCATGGCGCCCATGCGGCGCATTTGCTCATAGGCATTGGCCACCGAGCTCGAACCGCCGGTGCCCTGGAATCCGAAGCTCAGGTTTTTGTAGATATGGGTGTCCACCGGCGCGGCGACGACCCGCACCTGCGCCCAGTCGGCATCGAGCTCTTCGGCAACCAGCGTCGCCATGCCGGTATAGACCCCCTGGCCCACTTCGGTGTGTTTACTGATGACGGTGACGACGCCGTCGGCGCCGATCTGAACGAAGGCGTTGGCATCAAACGCTGCCGCGCCGGAGGCGGCCGGGGCATTCGACCGCGCCAGCGCGCCGGTGGACGGCAGATAGGCGCCGATCACCAACGCCCCGGCGCCGACGATAAACCGCCGCCGCGAAAGCGGAACTTGGGATATGCTCATTGCTCATGACTCCAAAAAAGCCGAAGGCGTCACTGCCTTCGGCGAAACAAATCTTGTTATGGGAATGGGTTGTTGCGCCCGTCGGGTGACATAGCGCAACAGAGCAATAATTAGCGTAGCCTATTATCCAGCAGGCCTAATCTTGATAAGGGATTTTTTCGTTGAGGAATCGTGCGCTGCGGGCGGGTAGCCCGCACATCGTGCATCAATTCTGCGTCGTCGCCAGATACGAAAAGACGCTGAGCAGGTGGATTGGCGCCGCCATGTTGTCGCTGTCGAAGGCCACGGTGAGCGCGTCCTGGCGCTCCACGCCGGGCACCAGGCTGAACAGATCCGCCAATACCGGTTTGGCCGCCATCAGTGTCAGCCGGTAAGGCGGCATGAAGCGGCGCTCCACCGGCAGCTTCCCGCCCTGGCGCACCTGCTGCATTGCCCGTTCGCGGATCTCGGCGCGCGCCCGCTGCGGGCTGAGCGATTCGGCGGCGGTTTGCGAGATCGCACGCTTGACGCAGGCATAGCCGACGTGCGGGTAACGTTCCGCTACCCAGCGTTGCAGCTCGTCGTCGCCGCTCACCAGCCACAGCGGCACGTTCAACTCGGCCGCCGCCGCCGCGTACAGATCGCTTTCGCCCACCGCTTCGCCGTTCAGGCTGACGCGGTAAAAGGCCCGGCCGTTGATGGTATGCGCCAGCACGCCATGCTCGCCGGCGGCGCTGTGGTAGCCGATGAACATCAGGCCGTCGTAACGTTGGTGTTGCAGCCCTTCCACCATCGACAGCCCACGCGGTTTACCCTGCACCAGGCGCGCGCGCCCATCGAGGCGATCGGCGCGCAGATTCTGCATCATGGCGTGGCTGTCGGCCACCGTCACCGCGGTGGCCCCGCCGGCGAAAGCGCCGTCGATGGCCGCGTTGACCTCCTGCTCCATCAGCTCGCGCGCCGCCGCATAGTCGGCATGGGCCGGGTTGCATTGCTCCGGCCGCATTACGCCGGCGATACCTTCGATATCCGCAGAGATAAAGACTTTCACGTCACGCTCCCGTTATTTAATTTTCCGCCAGCCGATCGAGCAGCGGGCCCAGCGCCATGCGATCGTGCCGCTGGAAACCGCTGACGCCCTCGGCGCTCAGCAACGCATCCAACACCGCGTATTCGGTGGCGTCCGCCGCCGCCGCAAACAGCGGCTCCAGCCGTTCGTCCGGCAGCGTCGCCCCCAGCAACCGGGTGGAAAACGCCAGCGCAATATCGCCGGAGCCGTGCCCCCAATGGCTGCCCACTCGCCCCAGGCCCGCGCCCGCTCGGCGGGCGATGCGGTTCAGCTGGCGGCTGTCCAGCGCCCGATCGCAGGCGATGATGATAATGACCGAACCGGCGTCCACCTGCGGCGGCGGATCCGCCAGCAGCCTGCCCAGCGCCTGGCCAACGCGCACGCCGCTCAGCGTCAACGATTCAAGGGTGCCGAAGTTGGCCAGCACCAGCACGCCGAGCGTGGTGCCAAGCCCCGGGCAATAGCGCGAGGCGGTGCCGATGCCACCTTTCAGGCCGAAGCTGCTCATGCCGCGCCCGGCGCCGACGCTGCCGCGCGCAAAGCGGGTGGAATGGTTATCCAGCGCGCTGAAGACGTGCTCCTCGCGCACCGCCATCGCCTGAATATCGTTGAGGTAGCCGTCGTTGCACTCCAGCACCAGCGGGTTGATGGTGGCGCTGCCGCGGCCGATCTGCGGGTAGCGCAGACAGCTGCGCCGCACCATGGCATTGAACAGCGTGCCGACGGCGAAAGTGTTGCTCAGCAGGATCGGCGTTTGCAGCACCCCCAGCTCGTTCAGCTGCACCAGCCCCAGCGGTTTGGCGAAGCCGTTGAGCACCGCGCTGCCGCACGGCAACGGCTGGTTGAACAGATCGCCCGGCGGCACGATGGCGGTAACGCCGGTCTGGCATTCGCCGTCGGCCAAGGTGTGATGCCCGACGCTGACGCCCGGCACGTCGCACAGGGTGTCGGTCGGGCCGGCCGGATAGCGCGCGCCTGGCAGGCGGCGATGGCGCCGCCAATAGCTCAGCAGATTGTCGAGGCTTTGTTGTTCAAACGCCTGGCTGTCCGTCATGGTTCCCTCATCCGCCGTTAGCCCATCAGAAAACCAGAATATCGCGCAATGTAAGCGCCCAGTAAATTGAAAACCGGAGCGGGCAGAAAAAATAGCCTTGCTCCGTCGCCGTTCAGACCAACTCGCCGGCATGTGGGGGACCATTTTGGCGGCCCGCAGGCCTGAGCCTTATTGGGTTTTTAGGGGGCAAAACAGGGTTAACGGCCGGTGCCGCTGGTGATATCCCCCCTTATCCAAAATGGATGACCCGATCTGCCGACGCAATGGTCGTTTCACGGTGGGCAATGATCACCTTAGTGATATTGAATCTCTTGATGGCCTGATTCACCACAGCTTCGCTCTCCTTATCCAGTGCGCTGGTGGCCTCATCCAGGAACAAAATCGCCGGCTTCTTGTAAATCGCCCGGGCAATGAACAGGCGTTGCTTCTGCCCGCCGGACAATCCTTCCCCCAGCTCGCCGATCGGGGTTTCATACCCCATCGGCATACGCATGAGCACGTCGTGCAGATAGCTGGCACGGGCACAGGCTTCCATCCAGGCGTCGTCCACCTCATCCGCGAACCCGCAGATATTTTCCCGGATCGAGCCGGAGAACAGCTTGTCGTCCTGCATCACACAGGCGATCATCTTGTGGTAGTTGTTGATGCCAAGCTGCCGGATATCGACGCCGTTCACCTCAACCCGCCCTGAGTCCGGGGGAAACAACCCGCACAGCACCTTCATCAGCGTGGTCTTGCCGGCGCCCGACGGCCCCACGATGGCCACGCTCTCGCCCGGCGCAACACTGATGTCCAAGGCATCGAAGACCGCCGGTGACTGGCTGTCGTAACGATAGCTCAGGGCATGGGTCGTCAATCCCAAAGGTTGCAGGCCCGCCGCGTAAGGAAGGTCCGGTTTACGGTTTTCTCGTGGGTGCAAGGCGATATCGGCGATGCGCTCGTTATGCAGGCTCATCATGCGCAGCTGCAGCAAAAATTCCGTCAGCGACCCGATGCGGTCGGAAAACTGCCCGCGAAAGGCGCCGAACGCCACGAACATGCCGAGGGTCATCTGGTTATCGATCACCAGGCTGGCTCCCAGCCAAAGAATAACGACCTGATCGCAGGCGGCAATGAAGGTGTTGATCCCGCCAAACAGCATGTCCATGCGGGTGACCCGGATACCGGTATTGATAGTGTCGATTTCAAGGTTGAGCCAATGGGCAATGCGACGTTCCGCCATGCCCTGCATCTTGACGGTGGCGATACCGTACAGCGTCTCCATAAAATACGAGCCGGCGCGGGCCTCCCTGACCAGCGCTTCTTCGGACAGTTGGCGATAATAGCCGTAGGTCAGCAGCCGCATCAGCACGTAGAGCGCGGTGAACGCAATCACCACCCAGGTCAGCCAGCCGCCATACAGCACCATCATCACCAGCACGCCGATCACCATGATGCCGTCCATGATGGCCCCGACAATGCTCGTGGTGAAGGTGCTGCGCAGCGTATCCAGCGAGCCGAAGCGCGATTGAATGTCACCCAGCTTGCGTCGTTCAAAGTAGCCCAGCGGCAGGCGCAACAGGTGGGTAAACAACCCGGATTGCCACTGCACGTTGATGAGCGTCGACATGACCAGCCCGGACCAGGCGCGCACCATGCCGACAGCTGCCCGCAGCAGGATGAACAGCATCAGACCAACGCAGATGAGCGTCAGTAACCCGCGATCCCCGGCGGGAATAGCATGATCCATCACCAGCTGCGTGCCGATGGGCATCACCAGGTTGATGGTTTCGAACACCAGAGACAGGCAAAAGATTTTGCCGAGCGCCCCCTTAAGACCGTGTACGCTGCCAATCAGCGTGCGCAGGTGAATGCGGTGGCGGACGCTGTCGGCGGTGAAGGCGCTGCCGGGCCAGGCCTCAAGCGCCACGCCGGTAAAACTGTGCGAAAGTTCCGTCAGGCTGATGGCCCGGCGCCCGCGCGCCGGATCATGCAGCACCGCGCGGTGCCCCTTGATACTGACCAGCACCACGAAATGGTTGAACTCCCAGTGCAAAATACAGGGGAGTTTCAGCGCGCTGAGCTCGTCAATATCAAGTGATAGAGGGCGAGTGGCCAGGCCCAGCTGTTCGGCTATACCGGTTAACCCGGTCAGCGTGGCGCCGCGGGTCGACAGGCTGAACTGCCGACGCAGCGCGATCAGGTCGACGTTTTTACCATAGTAACCGCAGATCATCGCCAGGCAGGCCAGCCCGCATTCTGACGACTCGGTCTGGTGCACCATAGGAACCCGGTGGCGCAGCCGCAGATCCAGCTGGCTGATCCGCTGTTTGAACGTGGGCTTACTCATTGATCGGCCCCGTCGCGCTGTGTTTCATGTCGTAGAACGGTGACAACATCCACTGATAAATCTGCCTTTTTTCCAAAAACAGGGTGCTTTGCGCTTTCATGCCGTTTTCCAGGCTCAGACGTTTACCGTCATAGGCAATGACCTGTTTTTCCGGAATGACGATCGTCTTGTAGTACGGCACGGCGGCGGTCAGCGCCGCTTTGGGCGCCCCCTGGTAGGTCAGCATTTCCTGCGGTGAGGCCGGGGCTTTGGAGATGACGGATACCGTAGCGGCAAACTGGCCGAATTTCTCCGCCGGAAAGGCGTCATAACGCACATTGACTTTGTCACCGGCGGCGATGTAGGGGATGGCGTCGTTGGGCACCCATAGCACCAGGGCGTAGTGAGCGATATTATGGGGAATCACTTGCAGCAGACTGTCACCGACGTTGACCATCTGGCCAACCGTGACGCTCAGCGAATCGATGCGGCCGTCGGCCAGCGCGCGAACGATGATCGCCCCGCCGGCATCAATGTTGAGCCGCTCCTTCTGCAGCTCGTGGCGCTGCAGCTCCATCTGGTAAATCTGGTTGTCGAAGTTGGCGGCCTGGATATGGATCTGGCTTTCCAGCGCGGTGATCTGCAGCGCATTCTGTTCGTTCTGGCCGGACAGGCCCAGCAGGTTGTTCTGCTGCTGGTAATACAGCGCCACCTGGTTGGTGAGCTGATCCTTAGTGATCAATCCCTTGGTTTGATAGTGCCGGTAATTCTCCATATTTTCCTTCATGATGCGTATCCCTTCCTGGGCGCGTTTGAGGATGTCGGTTGAACGGGTGAACGCGGCGGTATACTGCGCCTTTTGTTTTTCCAGCATGGTAAGCGTGGCCTGCTTGCTGCTTTCCAGCCGGCTGATGATTTGCGCAATGCGCGCCAGCTGGCCGTCGATATCCCGCTGCTGGTTATCGCTGACTACACCGCTGCGGGTGCTTTTGCTGACGTCAATCTGGTAAATGGGCGCGCCGGCGGCGATCACCTGCCCTTCGGTGACGAATTGTTTGACCACCACCCCCTGGACGGCGGAATAGACGTTGGCGGCCCGGGGATAGGTGCTGATTTCGCCGGTCACGTTGACCCGCCGGGTATAGGTGCCGGCGATTGCGAAGGTGAGAAAAGCAATGAGAAAAAACAGGCAGAGCCCTGCCGTGAGCCAAAAGGGAATACCGGGTAGCAGGATGGCCCGACCACGCCATTTCATTTTCTGATTATCGATCGCTTCCTGGCGAAACATGATCAGCGTCCCTTATTGAAAGCTAATATTCAAATTCACAGGCTATTGCATTGGTAATCAAACAAGCGGAACGTCAGTTAATCTGCATTACAAACCATCCCTTTTTATTTGCGCCACGTGGAATAGGCGCCATCAGGGGTATCTATGGTGTGTTGAAACAATGCAATTCCAAAATCAGGATTTTGCATATGTTCCGCAATGCTGGATGGCTCTATCAGACACCCAATATTAAAGGCCTTATAAGCCAACCCCAATAAAACCTCAACAATTAAACCCGGCCCCGTTAAGACCGAGGTAACGCAATAGTTCCTTGTTGTTAACTCGCTCCTCCATGGTAATATCCTGGTCAGATAACACCTTGACCCATCATCAATATAACAGTCAAATATGCAATTGTTTCTTTCTAAAAAGCGGTATCTTTTTTTCATTACTCTAAGAATGATCCTTACCGCCTTGGATTTTTGGTGAGAGGATATGAAGTTATTAAAATAAACACCTTTAAATCTTCTGAGTGATCCTAGCGCCAATAAATTTTTATGAACGTATGTCTCCCCCAATGGCAATATCATATCCAGAGAAAAATCAGTGAGGTCCAGTTCGATAAGCCTTTTTATTTCTTCAAATCCAACAGCATCTAGCCCTAACTCATTTTCATCGCAGCCGATCACGGCTTCAGGCAGCCCCCCTTCTGAATTTATCTTTTTTAAAAAACATACGGTTTTAAACAATAGAAACGAGTCACTCTCGACAATGCCCTCTTTTCTTATATATTCATTTAATTTATGATATATATTGTCAATGTATGGGAGCGTATCAACATCTATATAAGTACCGCCATACTGATAGATAATTAAAAGCCTGACAATGTCACTTGCACTGGCAATGTTATGCCTTAGTATAATCTCATAGTGATAATACCTCATAAAATCATCGAAATCATTGCAAAAAAGCTCCGTTATAGACTTTTTTATAAAACCTCTGTTGCCAAACCATGCGTCTTCAATCGCTTTTGGCGGTCTCTGATAAGGGATTTCATGCTTGGTTAAGAATTCAATAACGAGCTCATCAAAAGAAAAACCTGTCTTTACTTTTGGATATATATATTTGAAGGCTTGATTTTTTATTTTTAATTCAGCCTTAACTTTATTTTTAATTTTTTTGACGCTGACGAAATCGCGTATGGCATTGTTTAGCAAATGGCACAGTGAAGAGTCTTGGTCATACCAAAAGAATATCTGCTTATCTTTGTTTGTTTTTTTCCATATGTCGATATAATGCGTATTTACTTCATTTAAGTCACCAATCCATACAAAATGCAGGATATTTGGAACGGATGACCTTTCTACCTTTGATAAATCAATACCCAATGCCTGATGGCTCATTTAAATCACCACGAAAACTATAGTATGGAAAACTTGAATGATTCAATGCTGGATTATGGCTTAGCTAAAAAAATAGACGATCGCCATCACAATAACACAAATAGAACAGAGCAATAAATCACCGGAAAAATTTTTCAATGAATCCAAATAGTCATTGCTGTTCTTATTTAATTTGTTAATGGCATCGCTTTCGTTATCAGCCTCTACTTCGACATGATGCTTTCTGAAGCCCTTCAGCTTCATATCCTTAATGATTTCGCGTGTAACCACGTCCTTTCTTAGCACTCTTGATTCATCACTCTTTATAAAAACAACATATCTATTCATCATATACCCCATAAAAGCACAGAATTTTACTTCTGTGCTGGGATTGCATCAGTTAATTAGCGTTTGGTTCCGAATTCTCTGGCTTCTCTCGGCCCAGTGCCATTGCCGCCATACCCATTTCTTGCAGAACTGCCATTCCCCCAGAAACCACTGGCGCCGGAACCACTGCCATACGGGCTATTTTTTGACAGGAATGACTGAAGCCCGCGGTCACCGCCGTTATTTCCGCCGCGACTTGAAGAACCGGAACCTCCGTTATCAGACGATCTTTTTCCACTCCCATCTCGATCCTGCCATCCACCCGACACCGCATCAAGTTGGCTGCTTAAAATTTCCTTCATCAATATTCTCCTATGGATTCACTGGGGTTACCCCGTTTAAAACGGGTTGTAGTTGCAAAAGTAAAATACACTAATAACAATCCATAACCACTCTGTATTTCATAAACAAACCAATAAGCAAAGTGTATTTTAAATATCGAAAACAATCATATTAGAATAAAACCCAGAATAATATACCGAACCTGATTACACGTAGATGCTATCGATTCAATTAATTGAACGCCAAATAATCTCAACGCCCAAGATGAATAACCCAATAAAGAAAAGGCGACGAAAAATCAGCGGGCTGCTGTGACGACGCGCGATCCCGCCCAGCCACATGCCGGCCAACGCCGGCAGCAGTGCCAACAGCGAAACACCGAGCAGCGCGCCGGGCAGCGCCTGATGCCAGGCTAATCCGGCGGCCAGCGCCAGCGTCGAGACGGTGAACGACAGCCCCAGCGCCTGCACCAGATCGTCACGCGCCAGGCCCAATGCGTTCAGATAGGGCACCGCCGGTATGACGAACACGCCGGTGGCGCCGGTCAGCACGCCGGTCAACAGGCCGCACAGCGGCCCCAGCCACGGCTCCGCCGCAGCGGAAACGCGCCAGTCGAAACGGGTAAAACCCAACAGCGCATAGCCGGTCAGGCAAATGCCCAGCGCCAGCGGCGCCAGGCGGCCGTCGATGGCGGTGAGCGTGCCGGCGCTCAGCAAGGTGCCCAGCGTGACGCACAGCATCATCGGCCAGAGCCGACGGCACAGCGCCCCCAACCGCGGCCCGCACAGCAGTTGCCACAGGTTGGTGATCAATGAGGGCAACAGCAGCAGCGCGGCGGCCTGCCCCGGCGGCATCATCAGGCTGAGCAGCCCCATCGACACCGTCGGTAATCCCAAACCGATCGCCCCTTTGACCGTGCCGGCCAGCGTAAAAATGCCCGTCAGGGCGACAATTTCGAGTAACGTCAGCGACATGCGTCTATCCTTATGGCGAATCAACGGCCCGATTGTGGCCGGCGCCGCGCCACGGCACAATGCGGCAATGGCAGAGCCTGCCTGCGGCAAAGACAGAGGAAGAACGCATGCATTTTGACTTTATCGATCTGCGGCTGTTGGCGGCGGTGCTCGAGACCGGCAGCATCACCGCCGGCGCCGAGCGCGTCGGGCTGTCGCTGGCCGCCGCCAGCGCACGCATGCGCGGGCTGGAGCAACAGGCCGGCGTGGCGCTGCTGACGCGCAATCCGCGCGGCGTCCAGGCGACGCCCGCCGGTGAACGCCTGTTGCAACACGCGCGCGTGCTGCTGCAGCAGCGCGACCGGCTGCGCGGCGACATGGCCGAGTTCGCACCGGGCCAGCGCAGCCAGCTGCGCATCGTCGCCAATACCGTCGCCGCCGACGCTTTTCTGCCGGAACTGCTGGCGGATTTTCTGGTGCTGCACCCGTACACCGACATCGCGCTGGAGGAGCTGCCCAGCCCGGCCATCGCGCAGGCGATCGCCGAACGGGCGGCGGATATCGGCATCGTGGCGGATCATGCCGATCTGCGCGGGCTGGCAAGCTACCCCTTCCGGCAGGATCGTCTGGTGCTGGCGCTGCCGCCGGGGCATGCGCTCAGCGGCCGCCGCCAGCTCAGCTTTGCGGACGCCCTGCCTTTCGACTTTATCGGCCTGCCGGAACAGAGCGCGCTGCAACAGCATTTGGAGCAGCTGGCGATACGCAGCGGCGGCCCGATGCGGCTGCGGGCGCGCGCCGCCAATTTCGACGCCATCTGCCGCATGGTGCTGCGCGGCGCCGGGCTGGCGGTGGTGCCGGAAGAGAGCGCCCGGCGGCTGCCCGAGATCCTGCGCAACGCCCTGCCGCTGACGGACGACTGGGCGATCCGGCGTCTGTCGATCGTGGTGCGCGAACGGGCGCAGCTGCCATTGCCGGCGCAGCGGCTGGTGGCATTTCTGCGCCAGGAGGAGGACGATATTACAGGTGCTCGTTGAACCAGGCGATCTGACGGCCGATGATGCCGGCGAAATGCGGGCCGGCGTACATGTCGTAGTGCTTCGCATTCTGCTCGACGTGCAACGCCTTTTTCGCGCTGCCTACCGCCTCATACAGCGCGATGCCCTGCTCCGGCGGGTTGACGGTATCGTTGCCCGCCACCACCACCAGCACCGGGCATGTGACGCGCGCCGCATTGTCGCGCGGCTGATAGCGCAGCGTTTCGCGCACGGTCAGGAACGGGATCTTGATGTCCATCGCCGGGTAGCGCGCCTTGTTCTCCTCGAAGAACGCTTTCGACTCGTCGTCGCTCAACACCCGGGTGACGGCGACAAACATCTCTTTGCCGGTGGCCTGTTTCTTCTCCGCCATTTTGTCCAGCGTGGCGATGAACGCCTGTTTTTCGTCGGCGGCCATTTTCCCCGTCACGATGGTTTCCCCGTCGGCGAAGGCCAGCTGGCTAACGATGCACTTGATGGCCGGATCGGCCGCGGCAGCGCCGAACACGTGGCAACCGCCAAACGATGTACCCCACAGGCCGATGCGCTCACTGTCGATCTGCGGCTGCGTTTGCACCCAACGGCTCACCGCCAGAATGTCCTCAATCTGCAGCGCCGGCACCAGCCGCCCGCGTTCACCCTCGCTAGCGCCGAAGCCGCGATAGTCAAACGTCACCGCCGCAAAACCGGCGTTGACGAAGGCCTCGGCAAAGGCCGGCAGCAACAGCTCCTGAATGCCGCAGAAGCCGTGACACAGAATAATCGCCGGAACTTTGGCCTGATTCTCAGGTAAACGAACTGTTACGGCCAGGCCGCTTTCCATTTTATGCGTGGTTAATGCCATGTTAACTTCCTGTTTTTTATAGGTAAGGTAAAAATCAGGCTAACATTAATCACCAAATGAGCGCCGCCAGTCAATAACCCAATGTAACAATTTACAATGTTAATGATTTCCCGGCTCCGCGCGCAGCCGCGCCACCTGCGCCTCCACGTCGCGCCAGGCCGGTTTGTCGCCGGCATAGCGTTGGCGCAGATAATTCACCAGCGCCGTCACCTGCCGATCGGAAAAGCTGTCCTTAAAGCCCGGCATAAAGCCCAATTCGGCGGTAGCCGGTTTGGGGATCCCTTGCAGGATCACCTTGATCAGGTTATCGGGGCGATCGCTGAAGATATTGGTGTTATTGGCCAGATCGGGACTGACGCCGAACAGCTGCGGCCCGCCGGCGGCGGCGCTGTGGCAGGCCTGGCAAGCGCCCTGAAATAACCGCTCGCCGGCCAGTTGCCCCGCCGCCGGCAAGGCGCGGGCCGCCAACTGCGCCTGCGGTTCCACATTCAGCGTCGCCTTGGTGCTCAGCGACATCACATAGTTGGCCATCGCCCGCAGATCGCTCTGCGGCAACGTCGCCAGTTCGCTGACCACCGGCCCCATCGGCCCGGCCGCCACGCCGTGCTCGGCGGAATGCCCGCTGCGGAAGTACTGAAACAGCTGTTCCTCGGTCCAGGGCTTGTCCGCATTGGCCAATTGATTCAGCGCCGGCGCTTCCCACCCGTCCACCATTCCCCCCGCCAGGAAAGCCGCGCCGCCCTTTTCCGCCCCCAGCAGATTGCGCGGCGAATGGCAGGCGGCGCAGTGGCCGAGCCCGTTGACCAGATAGGCGCCGCGGTTCCACTGCGCGCTTTGTTGCGGATCGGGTTGATATTCCCCCTGGCGCAGGAACAGCGCGTTCCAGCCGGCCATCAGCGGCCGCAGGTTAAACGGGAAGCGCATCTGATTGGCCGGATTGCTCTGGCGCACCGCCGGTTGCGACATCAGATAAGCGTACAGCGCCTGCATGTCGCCGTCGGTCATTTTGCTGAAGGCGGTGTAAGGAAATGCCGGATACAGATGGCGGCCGTCGCGGGCGATGCCCTGGCGCATCGCCCGATCGAACGCGGTAAACGACCAGTTGCCGATGCCGGTTGCCACGTCCGGGGTAATGTTGGTGCTGTAGAGCGTGCCGAACGGCGTCGCCATCGCCAGCCCGCCGGCGTTGGTCGCCCCTTCCGACGCGGTATGGCAAACCGCGCAGTCTCCGGCAGCGGCCAACTGGCGGCCGCGCTCCAGCGTGGCCGCCGACCAGGTGCCGGCGCCGGGCGTCGCCACCGGCGCGATCTCCGCCCGCCACGGCAAGGCGCTGCCGGCGATGCCCAGCACCGCGCCGAACAGCCCCGCCGCGCCGCCGAACCACCATTTGCCGCGCTTCTTTTTCTTGGGCGGGGCGGCCTGCCGCTCGGTGTCCGGCCCGTTCAGCGCCTCGCGCAGTTTGTCCGAGGTGATCGGCAGCTCGCGAAAACGAATGCCGGTAGCGTCGAATACCGCGTTGGCGATGGCCGCCGCGCTGGGCACCGACGCCGATTCCCCGGCGCCCAGCGGCGGATCGTAAGGGCGCGGCATCATCACCACGTCCACTTCCGGCACCTCCGGGAAGGTCAGGATCGGGTAAGCTCCCCATTCTTTGGCGGAGACCGTCGATTCCTCAAAGGTCACGCGCTCTTTCAATACCCGGCTGGTCGATTGCAATACGTTGCCGTGAATTTGGTGGCGCACGCCGTCCGGGTTGACCATCATGCCCGCGTCGTGGCCGACCACGATGCGCGTCACCACCACTTCGCCGCTGGCTTTGTCGATCGCCACGTCGGCCACCCAGGCGGCCCAGGCCGCGCCAAAGCCGGGAAACTTGCTGTGGATGTAACGGGCGTAGGCAAAGCCGCGCCCGCGCAGCACGCCGTCTTCCGCCGGGGTCTGCATCGGTTCGGTATGCGGCGTCCAGCCGGCGCGTTCTGCGGTGCTGCGCATCAGCTCACTGGCGCGTTCGTCATCGATATAGCGCAGCCGATATTCCAGCGGATCGACGCCGGCGGCGTGGGCCAGCTCATCGATATAAGATTCGTGGGCGAAGGTGTTCGGCAAGGCGGAAACGCCGCGCATCCAGGAGGCGCGCACGATCGGCGCCATGTCCTCGATGCTGACGCGCAGCGCCGGATATTCATA
Organism: Serratia sp. CY33525; assembly: GCF_052169115.1. NCBI lineage: Bacteria > Pseudomonadati > Pseudomonadota > Gammaproteobacteria > Enterobacterales > Yersiniaceae > Serratia > Serratia sp. CY33525. The sequence goes on from NZ_JBJNLK010000004.1 coordinate 30,729, forward strand.
AGGCGGCACCGAGGTGCGGTCGCCCATTTCATAGGCCACCGGCAGCGGCTCGACCCGGCCGGTCAGCAGCAGCGCCAGCGTCGGCGCGCCGTTGGAAGGATAATAGGTGCGAAAATCGTAGGCGACCGGATGCCCGGCGGCGTCCAGCCCGCCGTCCACCTCCATCAGCTGCGCGGTACCCTTTGGTTCCCACACATGCTCTTGCTCGCGGGTCAGCTGCACCCGCACCGGCCTGCCCACCGCACGCGACAGCAGCGCCGCGTCGGCGCAGACGTCATCGGCGCAATTGCGGCCATAGCAACCGGCCGCCTCCATGCGAACGATCTCGATCTGCGCTTCCGGGTATTCCAGCAGCCAGGCCAGATCGGCGCGCAGCAGGTGCGGGTTCTGGCTGCCCGACCAGACCTGCAGGCGCTCCGGCCGGTAGTCCGCCAGCGCGCAGGAAGGGCCAATCGAGGCATGCAGCTGATACGGCCACAGGTAGCTGCGGGTGAAACGCCTGTCGGCCGCCGCCAGCGCCGCGTCCACATCGCCGGTATCGTGCACCACCCGGGTCGAGTGCGGGTTGTCGCGCAGCGCCTGCGCCACGTCGGCCATCTGCGGCAAATTGCGCCGCCAGTCTTTCCAACTGACCTGCAGCGCCTGCGCCGCCTTGATCGCCTGCTCTTCGCGCTCGGCGACAATGCCGATGAAATCGCCGATCACCACCAGTTTGACGATGCCGGGAATATGCGCGATCGAGGTTTCATCCACCGCCAGCAGGCTGGTGCCGACAAATTCGCCGCTGTCGTACCCGGAATAGGGCGGCCGCACCACCCGGCCGTGCAGCATATTCGGCAGGCGCATATCGTGTACGTAGGTGGTTTCGCCGGTCGCCTTGGCCGGAATATCGACGCGCGCGGCGCTGGTGCCCACCAGGCGATATTCCGCCTGCGGTTTCAGCGGCGCGTCGCCGGAAATCGACAGCTCGACATGACCGCCGTCCACCAGCTCGGCGTAGCTCAGCGCCTGCCCCTGCGGGCTGCGGATCACGCCCTCCTCCAGCGTCAGCTGTTCCACCGGCGCATCGAAGCGCTGCGCCGCCTGGCGCAACAGCCAACGGCGCGCTTCGGCGGCGGCGTTGCGCAGCGGCACGGCGGAGATCTGCAGCGTGGCGCTGGCGATGGTGGCGCCCTGATTCGGCGCGCGCTCGGTATCGCCCAACACCATGCGCACCTGATCCATGCGCAGATACAGCTCTTCGGCGACGATCTGGCCGAGCGCGGTGCGCACGCCGGTGCCGAGATCGACATGGCCGTTAAAGGCATAGATTTCGCCGCTGTCGCACAGGGCGATAAACAGCCCTTGCTCCCTCGGCTTCAGCACCGGCGCTTGCCCTTTGGGCACCGGCCCCGAAGGCGGTTGCACGCTGCCGACGATCAGCAGCACGCCGTCGCGCTGCAGCAATTCGGCCTGGCTCGGCGATGAGGGACGGGAATCAGTCATAAGCGTGGGCGCCCTCATCGCGGCAGAGAATGATGGCGCGCTGAACCGCACGCAGGATTTCGAGATGGGTGCCGCAGCGGCACAGGTTGCCGGACAGCGCCTGACGGATCTCCGCCTCGCTCGGAGCGGGATTGCGATCCAACAGGGCTTTGGTGGTCATGATCATGCCGTTGAGGCAGTAGCCGCATTGCGCCGCCTGCTCTTCGATAAAGGCGCGCTGCACCGGATGCAGGCGCTGGCGATCGCCAAGGCCTTCCAGGGTCACGATCGCCCGGCCGGACACGCCGAGCGCCGGGATCACGCAGGAGCGCGCCGCCACGCCGTCGATCAACACGGTACAGGCGCCGCATTCGCCCAGGCCGCAGCCGTATTTCGGGCCGTTGAGCGCCAGATCGTTGCGCAGTACCAGCAAGAGCGGCGTATCCGCCATCACCTGCGCATGAAGCTGTTCGCCGTTCACCGACAGCATCATCGGATGCTCCGTCAGCGTGGTTTTCGCGCCTTCCCTGGGCGATTGCACTTCAGATATCGCCATTGTTCGCGTCTCCGCCTGCACTTGATGGTCTTATGGGCTGGCCTCTCGCCACCGACCACCAGGCAACCGACGTTGCGCGGGCGAATCAGCCGGTGGGCGGATCTTCCAGCATTTTATTCAGCAGGAATATCAGCGCTATCCGTTCGGCCGGGTTGAGCGTGCCGAACGTCAGCTCTGTGATTTTCGCCGCCTGCGGCACCGTTTCCGTCAGCAGCACGGCGCCGGCGTCGGTCAGGCCGACCACCACCTTGCGCCGATCCACCGGATCCGGCGTCACCGTGATCAGATCGCGCGCCTTTAGCCGCTCGACGATACCGCGTATGGTGGCCTGATCCACCGCCGTCACCTGCACCAGCTCGGTCAGCGAGCTCGGCCCCATATCGCGCACCGCGCACAGGGTGATGAACTGCACCGCCGTCAGCTGCGAATCGCCGACGTTTTGCTGAAAAATCGCCAGGTGGCGCTGATAAACCTTGCGCAGCAGGTGCCCGACTTGCTCGGTAAAATGATAATTTTCGGGTTGGCCGCTCACGGCTGACGGGTATTCGGGGGGCGTCATTGCGTTACTCTCACCATCTATGGAATTCACGAGAATAGTACAAACCCCCGCCGTTGGCAGCAACGATTAAGCCCGACGCACGCGCGAGGCCTCCGGCGCCACCACTTCCCCGTCCGCCACCACCGTTTGCCCGTCGAGGCGGATGTCGCAGCGGCGCAGCGCGATGTCCATATGGCAAGGCGTTTTGCGCGTGCCGCCCACTTCGGTATTCGGCCCGGTGGAGAACAGGAAGTTGCCGTAGAAAGCGCGCGCGTCCATGCACATGCCGTCGTTCTTGTCGTGCAGGCCCATCGCCGTCCACTGGGCGCGCGGCTGCAGGCCCCAGCCGATATGCGAGATGCCGTACACCTCCGGATCGTCGAAGTATTTCATGTATTCGCGCAGGTATTCCGCCTCGAAGCCGCCGTGAATGCGGGTGACGAAGCCTTGTTCGATCTCCAGCGTGATGCGTTCGCGCGCGTAGCTTTTAAACGGCAGCAAGATATCGCCGACCTCCAGCACCAGCACCCCTTCCGCCTGCTCCTCATTCGGCCAGGTGAACAGGAAACCGCTCGGCCAGTGATCCCAGCGCCCCGGTTCATCGGCATAGCCGTACTCGGTCACCGTCGGGTATTGCCCGAGCGGCGCGCGGAAATCGCTGCCGGCGGCGGACGTCACCTGCATCAGCTTCGCCTGCTCCAGCACGGCGGCGGCGGCCAGCACCCGCGCCTTGTCTTCCGCGTTAGGCAACATGCGCGCCAGCACCTCCGGCGGCTCCACCGCCAGCAGGATGCGGGTGCCGGTTTTCAGGATCTGCTCCTGCTCCGGCGAATGCAGCAGCATCATGGTATCGACGATCAGGTCGGCGGCTTCCAGCGCACGCTGCGCCGCCAGGTTGCCGGTCAGCGCGGTATCGCCGCAATAGGCGGTCATGTCGTTGCCCATCGCCCGCGGATGGTTGAACGCCGGCAGCTCGACGGCATACACCCTGGCGCCCAGCCGCAGCGCCGCGTCGGTCGCGGCGCGCACCGTGCGCGCATCGGAATAATGGCTTTTCAAAATCGCCACGCTCTGCGAAGCATCGACCTTCGACAGCGTAAGCACCTGCTCGAACAGCTGTACCAACTGGGTTTCATTGACCGCCATGGCCTGTCTCCTGTCTCGTCAAGGGTGTCCGACGCCCGCAAGGCGGCGGTGATTTTTCAAACAATTTAAAGCGAACACACTCATTTTTATCTAAGTCAAAAAATCAAAGGAAAGCAAGCTGCGAATATCCACCATAAGAAAGTCCTATTTCATCCCTTGTCAATCCTGTGATTAACATGAGTTTAACAGTAAAGCGCTGTCAATTAGCGTGAGCGAGATCTGATTTAACACTTTTGCAACTTTGCGTTATCTAGCGCATACACTATAAATCGATCGTCCAGCCATGCGTTGGACCTACGCTGAAAAAGCCAACAGACAGGGGAAACATGATGAGCAAACAACCACGCATCGCCGTCGTCGGCGCCGGGCTGGGGGGCGCCGCCGCCGCCGGGCTGCTGCAAAAAGCCGGCTTTACCGTCGATCTGTATGAACAGAGCCCGGCGTTCTCGCGCCTCGGCGCCGGCATTCACATGGGGCCGAACGTACTGAAGATTTTCCGCCGGCTCGGTATTGAGCAGCGGCTGGAGCAGATGGCGTCTCATCCCGATTTTTGGTTCAGCCGCGACGCCGAAAGCGGCGACTACCTGTCGCGCATCGAACTGGGCGGCTTTGCCCGCCGGGAGTACGGCGCCGCCTATGTGACGGTGCACCGCGGCGATTTGCAGGCGTTGCAGCTCTCCGCGCTGCAGCCCGGCACCCTGCACTTCGGCAAATGCCTGAGCAAGATTGAAGATCGCGGTGACGAGGTGGTGCTGAACTTCATCGACGGCACCTCGGCCCATGCCGACATCGTGATCGGCGCCGACGGCATCAATTCGCGCATCCGCGAACATCTGCTGGGCGCCGAAGCACCGACCTACAGCGGCTGGGTGGCCCACCGCGCGCTGATCCGCGGCGAGAAGCTGGCGAAATACAACCTGACGTTCGAAGACTGCGTGAAGTGGTGGTCGGCGGACCGCCATCTGATGGTCTACTACACCACCCAACGGCGCGACGAGTATTACTACGTCAGCGGCGTGCCGCACCCGGCCTGGGATTTCCAGGGCAGCTTCATCGACAGCAGCCGCGAAGAGATGTTCGAGACCTTCGCCGGCTACCACCCGATCGTGCAGGCGCTGATCGAATCCAGCGAGCAGGTCACCAAATGGCCATTGCTGAACCGCAAACCGCTGCCGCTGTGGAGCGAAGGCCGCCTGGTGCTGCTCGGCGACGCCTGCCACCCGATGAAGCCGCACATGGCGCAGGGCGCGGCGATGGCGATCGAAGACGCCGCCATGCTGACCCGCTGCCTGCAGGAAACCGGCCTCGGCGACTACCGCACCGCCTTCCAGCTGTATGAAGCCAACCGCAAGGAGCGCGCTTCACGGGTGCAGGCGGTGTCCAACGCCAACACCTTCCTGCGCACCCAGGAAGATCCGGCCTGGGTCTACGGCTATGACCTGTACGCGCAAGCGCTGAAATCGGAGAACGCCGCATGAGCACCTTCCTCTACGGCGCCCACGTTCACGCCAACGGCATTCGCCAACACTACCTGCGCTATGGCGGCCACGGCCCGGCGCTGATCCTGATCCCCGGCATCACCAGCCCGGCGATCACCTGGGGTTTCGTCGCCGAGCGGCTGGGGGAAAAATACGACGTCTACGTGCTCGACGTGCGCGGCCGCGGTCTGTCGTCCAGCGGCCCGGAACTGGCTTATGACGCGGAGACCTGCGCGCAGGACGTCAACGCCTTCGCCGTCGCGCTGAGCCTGGACAGTTACGCCCTGCTCGGCCATTCGATGGGCGCCCGCTTCGCCCTGCGCGCCGCCGTTTTGCAGCCCGCCGGCGTGCGGCGGCTGGTGCTGGTCGATCCGCCGGTTTCCGGCCCCGGCCGCCGCGCCTATCCCGGCCAATGGCCGTGGTACGCCGACTCGATCCGGCAGTCGCTGCCGGGCATGAGCGCCGAGCAGATGCGCGCCTTCTGCCCGACCTGGAGCGAAGAGCAGCGCCGGCTGCGCGCCGAGTGGCTGCACACCTGTTACGAGCCGGCGATCCAACGCGCCTACGACGATTTTCATCAGGTGGACAGCCACCGCGACTACCCGCTGCTGACCATGCCGACGCTGCTGATGGCCGCAGGCAAAGGCGGCGTCATTCAGCCCGAAGACCGGGCGGAGATCCGCGCGCTGCAGCCGGAGATCGCCATCGTCGAGGTCGAGAACGCCGGGCACATGATCCCGTGGGACGACTTCGACGGCTTCTTCCGCGCCCTGGGCGATTTTCTGGATTAACTGAGGAACACCGACATGAGCAACCACTACCGCATCGGCCAGATCGTGCCCAGCTCCAACACCACGATGGAAACCGAGATCCCGGCGATGCTGGGCGCGCGCCAGCTGATACGCCCGGAGCGCTTCACCTTTCATTCCAGCCGCATGCGCATGAAGCACGTCAATAAAGAAGAGCTGGCGGCGATGGACGCCGAGTCCGATCGCTGCGCGCTGGAGCTGTCCGACGCGCGGGTCGACGTGCTCGGCTACGCCTGCCTGGTGGCCATCATGGCGATGGGGCTGGGCTACCACCGCGAATCGCAGGCTCGGCTGGCGCAGGTGACGAAAGACAATCAGGCCGCCGCGCCGGTTATCAGCAGCGCCGGCGCGCTGGTCAACGGCCTGAAGGTGATCGGCGCCAAACGCATCGCGCTGGTGGCGCCCTATATGAAACCGCTGACCCAGCTGGTGGTGGACTACATCCAGCACGAAGGCATTGAGGTCAAGGTATGGCGCGCGCTGGAGATCCCGGACAACCTCGAAGTCGGCCGGCACGATCCGGCCAGGCTGCCGGGGATCGTCGCCGAGATGGATTTACGCGAGGTCGATGCTATCGTGCTGTCCGCCTGCGTGCAGATGCCTTCGCTGCCGGCGGTTCCGACGGTGGAGGCTCAAACCGGCAAGCCGGTGATCACCGCCGCCATCGCCACCACTTACGCGATGCTGACCGCGCTGGAGCTGGAACCGATCGTTCCCGGCGCCGGCGCCCTGCTGTCCGGCGCCTATTGAGGAGGCAGAATGAACGACACCCTCAGCGACAACTACCGCGGCGTCTGGGGCCAGCGCATCGGCTTCGGCCGGCGCCCGGCGCTGCTGGCGATCGACTTTATGCAGGCCTACACCACCGAAGGCGCGCCGCTGTTCGCGCCGGGCGTGGTGAGCGCGGTCGAGGAGAGCCGCGAGCTGCTGGCCTGCGCGCGCCGCACGGGAATTCCTGTCATCCACACCCATATCCGTTATCATGCAGGCCATTTTGCCGATGGCGGTTTGTGGGTCAAAAAAGCGCCGGTGATGAAGGACATGGTGGCGGGCAACCCGCTGGCGGCGTTCTGCCCGGCGGTAGCGCCGCTGGCCGATGAGGTGGTGCTGAGCAAGCAATACGCCAGCGCCTTCTTCGGCACCGCGCTGGCGCCGCTGCTGGTGGCGCAAGGGATCGACACGCTGCTGATGATCGGCTGCTCCACCAGCGGCTGCATCCGCGCCAGCGCGGTGGACGCGGTGCAGCACGGCTTTCGCGCCATGGTGGTGCGCGAGTGCGTCGGCGATCGTCACCCCGGCCCGCACGAAGCCAACCTGTTCGATATCGACAGCAAATACGGCGACGTGGTGCACAAACGGGAGGCGCTCGACTACCTGAACCGGTTATGAGTCAAGGATTCACCTGCAACGACAATAACGAAGGCGCAAACAGCGCCTCACGCGACCGCCCGAAACAGGGCGGCGCCCATGCAACGCAAACACAACAGGCGCCTCCTGCGGAGGCCAATACGCACCACCTGGAGACAACATCATGGCCATTGTCGACACCCCGCTGGCGGGGAAAGCGGACGCAGAATCGCTGCTGCTGTACCGCAAAATCACCTGGAAACTGATCCCGTTTCTTTGCCTGTGTTACCTGGCGGCCTACCTCGATCGCATCAACGTCGGGCTGGCCAAGCTGCAGATGGCCGACGCGCTGCAGCTGAGCGAAGCGGCCTTCGGCCTCGGCGCCGGGCTGTTCTTCGTCGGCTATATTCTGTTCGAAGTGCCGAGCAACCTGATCCTGCAGCGCGTCGGCGCCAAGATGTGGATCGCCCGCATCATGATCACCTGGGGGCTGTTGTCTACCGCCACCATGTTCGTCACCACGCCGACCCAGTTCTACGTCATTCGTTTCCTGCTCGGCGTGGCGGAGGCCGGTTTCCTGCCCGGCGTGCTCTTTTACCTGACGCTGTGGTTCCCGACCTATCGCCGCGGCCGCATCATCGCGCTGTTCATGATCGGCCTGCCGCTGTCCAGCGTGATCGGCGGGCCGCTGTCCGGCTGGATCATGGGCCATTTCGACATGCTTCACGGGCTGCACGGCTGGCAATGGCTGTTTTTGCTGGAGGGCATTCCCAGCGTGCTGTTGGGCGTGCTGACCTTTTGGCTGTTGCCTAACACCTACCAGCAGGCCAAGTGGCTGACGCCCGAGGAGAAACAGCGCATCGCCGACGATCTGGCGCGCGACGACGCCGAGGCCGATCACGGCAAGCACAGCTTCCGCGACGGCTTCTTCAACCTGAAAGTCTGGATGCTCGGCGGCATCGACTTCGCCATTCTGCTCAGCGCCTACGCCATGGGCTTTTGGATGCCGACCTTCATCAAAACCGCCGGCGTCACCGACATCACCACCATCGGTTACCTGACGGCGATCCCCAGCGTCGCCGCCCTGCTCGGCATGCTGCTGATCGGCAGCAGTTCCGACCGGCTGCGCGAACGGCGCTGGCATATCATCGTGCCGTTTATCGTCGGCGCGCTGGCGATGGCCGGCAGCACCTTCTTTACCCACAACGCGCTGGCCACGGTGCTGCTATTCTCCATCGCCCAGGCGGCGATCATCGGCGCGGTGCCGGTGTTCTTCAGCCTGCCGGCCACCTTCCTGCGCGGCACGGCGGCGGCGACCGGCTTCGCGCTGGCCTGTTCGCTGGCCAACATCGCCGGGCTGGTGAGTAATTCGCTGATGGGGCTGGCGCTGGATCTGACCGGCAAGAGCGGCGGCGCGCTCTGGGCCTTCGCCGGCTGCCTGCTGCTCAGCTCGCTGCTGGTGGTGGCCCTGCCGGCCAAGGTGGTGAACCGCTGAATGTCGACCAAGCCAAAAAGACCAAGGGCGCATAACGCGCCCTTTTGTTTGCTTACCGGGAGTGGCCGAACTTACTCGTCCTTCAGCCCGCGGTTGATCAGCATCGGTTCGATGCTCGGCTCTTTGCCGCGCCAGTCGATGTACAGCTTCTCCAGATCCTGACTGTTGCCGCGCGACAGGATCATGTCGCGGAAGCGCTGGCCGTTTTCGGCGGTCAGGCCGCCGTGTTCGGTGAACCACTGGAAGGCGTCGTCCGCCAGCATTTCCGTCCACAGATAGGCATAGTAGCCCGCGGCATAGCCGTTACCCCAGATGTGCTGGAAGTAGCTGGAGCGGTAGCGCGGCGGCACGTAGCTGAGATCGACCTTGTCTTTTTGCAGCGACTCGGCCTCGAACTTGTCCACGTCCTGCTGCGGCTGATCGGCGGTCAGCATGTGCCAGTGCATGTCCAGCAGCGCGGCGGACAGCAGCTCGGTCATGCTGTAGCCCTTGTTGAACTTGTCGGCCTTCTTGATCTTGTCGACCAGTTCCTGCGGCATCGCTTCGCCGGTCTGGTAGTGCTTGGCGAAGTGGCTGAACACTTTCGGATCGCTGACCCAGTGCTCGTTGAACTGCGACGGGAACTCGACGAAGTCGCGTGCGGTGTTGGTGCCCGACAGGCTCGGGTATTCCTGATCGGCGAACATGCCGTGCAGCGCATGGCCGAACTCGTGGAACATGGTGATTACGTCGTCATACGACAGCAGCGCCGGCTGGCCCGGCGCCGGTTTGGTGAAGTTGGCGACGTTGTAAATCACCGGCTTGGTGCCGTTGAGCTTCGACTGATCGACGAAGTTGCTCATCCAGGCGCCGCCGCCCTTGTTGTCGCGCTTGAAGTAGTCGGTGTAGAACAGCGCCAGCGACTTGCCGTCCTTGTCGAACACTTCGTACACCTTGACGTCCGGCTGATAGACCGGGATGTCCTTGCGCTCCTTGAAACTGATGCCGTACAGCAGGTTGGCGGCGTAGAACACGCCGTTGTTCAGCACGTTGTTCAGCTCGAAGTAAGGCTTGATCTGCGACTCGTCCAGATCGTACTTGGCCTTGCGCACCTGTTCGGCATAGAACTGCCAGTCCCAGGCCTGCACCTTGAAGTCGCCTTTCTGCTGGTCGATCACCGCCTGAATGTCTTTGGCTTCACGCTCGGCGCGCGCGGTGGCCGCCGGCACGATGTTGCGCATAAAGCTCAGCGCGGCATCCGGCGTCTTGGCCATCTGGTTTTGCAGTTTCCAGGCGGCGTAGTTCGGGTAGCCCAGCAGCCTGGCCTGCTCGGCACGCACCTTGGCCAGACGGGAAATGGTCTGGCGGGTATCGTTGCCGTCGCCCTTCTCCGCACGCGTCCAGGAGGCGTCGAACAGCGCCTGGCGGGTGTCGCGATCTTTCAGGCTCTGCAGCAACGGCTGTTGCGTGGTGTTTTGCAGCACCAGCAGCCACTGTTTCTCCAGCTTGCGTTCGGCGGCCGCCTGGGCCGCCGCAGCCAGCTCGCCTTCCGACAGGCCGTCCAGCTTCGCCTGGTCGGTTATCGCCAGCGCGCCGTTTTTGCTCGCCGCCAACAGTTTGTTGGTGAACTGGGTGCTCAGCGTCGCCGCTTCCTGGTTCAGCGCCTTCAGCTTGGCCTTGTCGGCGTCCGACAGGTTGGCGCCCGCCAGTTCGAAGTTCTTGTAGGTCACTTCCACCAGCCGGCGCGACTCCGGATCCAGCTTCAGCGCGTCGCGATCCTGATAGATGGCCTTGATGCGCGCGAACAGCTTGCCGTTGAGCATAATGTCGTCGTTCAGCGCCGCCAGCTTCGGCGAGGTTTCTTCATCCAGCTTTTGCAGCGCGTCGCTGGTGTTGGCCGAGGTCATGGCGCCGAACACGTTCATCACCCGCGTCAGCAGCGAACCGGCCTGCTCCAGCGCCACCAAGGTATTCTTGAAATTAGGCTTGGCCGGGTTGTTGGCGATCTTCTCCACCTCTTCCCGCTTTTGCTTGATGCCCGCTTCGATCGCCGGCGCGTAGTCGCTCTCCTTGATCAGGTTGAACGGCGGCGCCTGGAACGGCAGACGGCTTTGATAGAAGAACGGATTTTGAGTCTTTTGCTTGTCGTGCTGATTGGCTTCACCGGTCACGTTAGCCTCCTTCGCCTGGCCGCTGGGCAGTGCGCTATGGTCGGCGTGAGGTTGGGTTTCTGCTGCCTGTGCCTGCGAGCCCAGCGCCATGCCGATCGCCAGCACCAATGTGGATAAACGCATCAAATCGAAACTCCTCCATGTCCACGGAATAAGGTCTCGGGGAATCGCTCCCTCTGAGTCACCTCCTAGCTTAGGTGCAGTTGGCAGTTTGAGCAAAAACAAGTGATTAGAAGTTAGCCGCCTCGCCGGCCGCTGCCAGAAGCGCCAGTGACATCTTTGTTTTTTATCATCAATATATAGTCACATAATGTAATTAGTTTATTGGAAATTAATTCAATGCCATTGATAAATAAAGAAGAATCATAAAATACCCTGTTGACTTATCAGGTTACTCAATGTAACTTGATGTAAATTTTGATTAATGGAGCTAATCAAATTGCAACTTATAACGGAAATAGTTCTTATTGTCATTTTCATCCTCATTATCAGTGCAACTTATAAAAACGCGAAGAAAAAAGGCTTGCGCACGTACCATATCGTCATGCTGTTCTTGATATTCCCCCTTGCCGTATTTTTAGACTACTGCCTGCAGCGCCAAGCGATCCTTTTGGATACGGCCGCCCTTAAAATCACGGCAATGTATGGTTTGTCGATGGCAGTTATTTTTTCGCTTGTGTTATCTATTACCTCTCGCAAGAAGGAGCTTAAATGAGAGCCTTAACGGAAGTTGAGTTGTCATGTATTAACGGTTCTGACGGCAATGATTCTTATAATCCGACTTCACTTATTGTCGGCAGCCTGAGCACAATAGCGAAATTGCCCACCCCCGTATCATTAGCCGTGGGCGTGGGCACGGAAATCGCTATTCAGGCCGCACCGCACATGCCGGTTAACGTTGCTATTCCACAGGTTCCCATGGGCCCAACATGGAATGGCAGTGGCGGTGGTCGCCATTCACCGTCGTCGTCACTTTCAACACCGGATTCTTCAAATTAAAAAACGTGGGCCTTATTATCCCTTGAACAACAAGGCCGATATTTAACTTGCCCTGCACCCATAAAAATAACGATTAAAAAAATGAAAAACCTCGCCATGCTTCACGAAAGCTTGATTCCTTTTGTCGCAAAAAAGACAGGTTCTCAATTACTCTGGCACAACGAATTAAGCCCTGCCGAGCAGGACGAACTGAAAAATGAGGCCAGCTATCTCATCGAAGAAAATAATCGTCATGCTATTTTTGATGACGGCACGCCGCTCTTAAACGATGAAAAAGTCTTTTTCGCCGAACGTTATGGCGGCGGGGCTATTTCGCGCAACGGCGGTGGCGCACGCTGTGGCTTTGATGGGCGATGGCAGGTTAAAGGCATCGGAGCCAATGCGTTAGTCGGTCAAGGGGCAAAGCATGTCGATGGCGAGTTGACAATGACCGGCGCAGTATTGGAGGCATTGTGGGGAAACGTCATGGCCAAACTGCTGCCTTACGGCGCCGTGCCCAATAAGGCGATCTTGCTGACCGACAACCCCATCGCCACCCTCTCTCCTGCATCGGCGGGAGATGTCCATAACCGCAAGGCGTTGCTGGTGCGCGAACCCGTCGTGCGCCCTGCACATTTTTGCCGCGCGCCCTACTATCATCCTCATGATGCGATGCAAAGGCAGCCTTCGGATATTGAGCGGACCGAAAAGCTCATTGTCGCCGCACCGTCCTTTCTGCCTCGTCCCTCTGAGTTTGACGCTGTGCGCTGGTTGGCATTGCCGCAGGAAGAACGAGCATTCTACGGGCTCTGCGAGCTTGCCCGGCGCCTTGCGACGCAGATAGCTTACTGCCGTACCCGCCATTTGGTGATGATGACCTCACCCTCCAATTGCGATATGGCCGGCAGGCTGCTGGACTTTCATGGTGTTCGCAGCGTTTTTCCCGCAGAACGTCGAGATCCCGGCCGCAGCTACATTCAGCACAACAAACTCAACGAAGACGCCCCTTTGTTGCTGAGAGGCATGCAAGATCTCGCTTTTTATTTAGCCAAGCATCAATTTGGCCCGGCATTTCTCGCGGCAGCGCACCAAGGCATCGGCGCGGCCTTTAGTATGGCCTACAAGCGAGCCTGCCTGCTGGATAATCTCGGTATGGCGGGTTTTGCCCCTGCATTTTTACAACGCCTGCCTCTCACCGCCGAATGGTTCGCCTTAGGCGAACGCTTGCAAAAAATGTTCGATTTGGCTCCCGGCGTCTTTAGCCGTCGACAAGGTCTGGGCCAGGGGAATGCTCATCCGGCGATTGCCCTGTTGCATCGGCTCATCGACTCGCCCGTAAGGGTTTCCGCCGAACAACAGGGTACGACAGCAGAGGAGAAATTTTCTCTGGCATTCCAGCGGTTATACGCGAAGTACCTTCAGGAAACATCAGCGGATCAAACCGCCGCCGGATTACAACAGGCGATGAAGCAGACCGTCACCCGAAGGTTGGGCTCCCGCGCGTTCATGCGCCGTGAAGTGATTTTTCAAGAAATTGCCGGCTGGCGCGGTGAAGTCAGCGAGATCAGCGAACAGTTGCAAACCTATCTGGATCGTTTCGAGCGCCAGGCGATCAACGTATTACAATAATAACGCTGAGGATATTTCGTGAGTTTTATCAAAGAAAACCAGCAGGGTAAAAGTAAGTTCAGTCAATACGAGAGCCTGGGCTTCGCCGTTAACTGTATGCTGATGAATAAAAATTACAGTTTGTACCATATAAAAACGTTGCAGCTATGGACTCAGGAAGCGATTAATCAAAACCAATTCAAAATATTATTCGACCATTTGGACAATCCGTTAGGATATATAACCTGGGCCTACCTGAGAGATGAGACGCTGGGTCGATTTATTAACGATCCGCAGTTTCTTCTCCATACCTCAGAATGGGATGAGGGCGGCACGCTGTGTATTTTAGATTTTTGCTGCAAGCCAGGCAGCGCGCATTTATGTTTGGAACACCTTAAAACAGTTCACCCAATCGCAGAACGTCGCACGGTTGTATGGCGTTCCCGCCGAACGGGCAAACTGATGACGTTAAAAAAATAAAGAAAAATAAACATCAGGGATGAGCCGATGAGCAAGCATCAACTATTGGATTCACAGGCGGGATTTTACTACGGCACCAAGATCGGCGATGACAAATCGAGCTATAATATCGCGGAATATGTCGAAATAAATCACACTCTCGATATCGCAAGAATGAAACGTGTCATTCATCGCGTCATCAGCCAAACGCCGACGCTGCACGTTCTGTTTGATGAAGATAACGGTACGCCTTATCAATATCCCGTCACCGCCAACATCTCAGTGGAATGGGTAGATCTTTCGCAGCGCGCCAACAATATGGCCACCGCTATCGAATTAATGGAAGCGGATGCCAAGCGCCCGTTCTCGTTGAACGCTGCGCCGTTATTCAGACAAAAAATCATTAGACTGGGTGAGCAACGCTTTCTGTGGTATTTCTGCAGCCACCATCTGCTGCTTGATGGTTACGGCACTTATTTGCTGATCCACCAAGTGGCACAGGCCTACCGAGGCCAAACGCAGCAACCGCAAGACGTACCTGCGATCGATGCCTTGCTCAGGGCTGAATCTGAGTATAAACAGTCAGCCGCCTATCAAGCGGACCGACATTTTTGGCAAGCAGCCAGCGCCTCACTGCCAGACCCGATGACATTAGCCTGCGCCAATATTCCCTCGGGACAAACGATCCGCCATGTGACTTCGTTGCCCTATCCTGCCGAGCGCCTTGCGCTGCAAACCGGGCACCCTTCTTGGCTGGCGCGCACTTTCGTGGCAGTGATGGCATATTTGTACTTGTGTACCGGCGAGAAACAGCAAACGATCGGCGTCCCAATGATGGCGCGAACAGACTCCCTGACGAGGCAGGCGCTGACTTGCAAAACCAACGTTGTTCCTTTGACGCTCGATATTGAGGACACGGCCTCATGCCGACAGTTGGCGCAAACCATTGAACGCATGCTCAGGCAACTCAAAAAACATCAAGCGTTCCGTTACGAAGAGATAAAAAGTCTGAGGAGCGTCACCAGCCGCTCGCCGCTGTTCAACATCGTGGTCAATATCATTCCCTTTGAAGCGGCAGCCTCATTTTCTTCCGCGCAGCGCAGCGAAATCCGTAATTTACGCTCAGGAGGCGCGCAGGATCTGGTCTTCAACATGCGTCCCGATCTCGATAACCAAACGCTTCGGCTGGAGATCGATGCCGACTCAGGGCTTTACGATGCGGCCAGCCTGGTGCGGCACAGCCAGGGGATACAGACCTTGTGCGACTTGCTGTATCACGACCCGGAAAATCTTTCCGTCGCGGCATTGCGACAACGTTTCCCGCTCTCGCTGCAGGGTAAAGCAGCCAACGAGAACGTGGTCGATATAATGCAACGTATCGATCGTGCCGTCGTTCAAGCGCCGCAACGCACGGCGATCCTCACGCCCGCACACGCTTCGTTGTCGCTAAGAGCGCTGTCTTATGCCGTTTTGCAGCAACAGTGGCGTGCGCTGGCCGATACCCTGGCCCCCGCCCGTGCTGCATACACCGTGCTGTTGCTCGACTTGCCGCAAGGGCCGGAAGCCATCATCTGCATGCTTGCTGCGCTGCAGTTGAAAATGCCGTTCGTCAACCTGAATGCCAAAGGGGATGGAGCGGCTCATCGTCAACTGCTTGAACAGTTTAGCGACGCTATCCTGATTACCGATCGCACACTTCCCTCCTTTCATTCCGAACCTGACGCATTGGCGCATTGGCGCGCATCGACACTCGATATGCCGGCGGATTTCGCGCACTTCACCGTGTTTCGCCGGCAAACAGCGGCAGAGGCGCCGCCATTCCCGGCCGGAACCGGCTATATCATGTTTACCTCCGGCTCGACGGGAATGCCTAAAGGCGTGATAGGCGCCCGACATGCTCTCAACGTTTTTGTCGATGCGGCGATAAAATGCTATGGCATTCAACCGCATGAACGCGTGTTGCAATTTGCGCCCTTGCATTTCGATGCGTGCATTGAAGAAATTTTCATGACGCTGGGTGCCGGCGCCCACCTGTGTATCGCCCCTGAGGCCGTCAAGCACAGTTTTGCCGCTTTCTTCACATTCTGCGCCGATCATCAAATCAGCCTGCTGGATCTGCCGACTGCCTACTTTAATGAGATGCTGTTCGCCTCCGGCGGCGAACAGACGCTGCCGCCGGCCGTCACGACCGTTATCATCGGCGGCGAAAGCCTTTCACCGCGAGCCAAAGAAAGCTGGTTCGCGCACTATCCCAAAGGCAGAAAGTTATTCAACTCCTACGGCCCAACCGAGACAACCGTGGTGGCGACGGTCGCCGAAATCAAAAACGATGGCGCCGCCGTGACGATAGGCGCACCGTTGGACGGTATATACACGGCGATCGTCGGCGAGGATCTCAGGCTGTTGCCGCTCGGCTGCAGCGGCGAATTACTGATAGCCGGAGCGACCGTCAGCCTGGGATATTTGCATCAGCCAACGCTGAGCGCGGAAAAGTTCGTCACCCTTGAGGTTAACGGCCATCCCATGCCCGCCTTTCGTACCGGCGATATCGCCTGCCAGCGCCAGGATGGGCAGCTGGTGTTCCTTGGCCGCAAAATTCGTGAAGCGAAAATCGCCGGGCAGCGCGTCAATATGGGTGAGATAGAAAGCTGTCTGGCCCGGTTGCCTGCAATTGTCGAAATTGCCGTGCTGGCCAAAAGCGGCGACGCGGGAACGGAACTGTACGCGCATTATCACAGCCGGCAGCCGCTCAGCGAGGCAATGCGCCGCACGCTGTATGGCGAACTGCCCAATGCACATATTCCTCAGCGCTTCGTGCATCACCCAACGCCGCTGGCCAAACTGGCTAACGGCAAGATTGATTATCGCACCCTGGAAAGACAATCCCGGCTGCCTGAACCCACACGGGAATTGCGTTCGACGACATTCAACACCCTGGTGAATGAGGTTTGGCTCGCGACGCTGGGCAGTGACGATGGCGACTTCTTCACGCTCGGCGGCGAGTCGCTGCAGGCCATAAAAATCATTAACGCGCTTAACGCCCACTGTCGGTTGGATCTGAACCTGAGCGATATTTTTGAACATCCGAGACTCGCCGATTTCTGCCGACACCTAACGCAGCTGGCCCATGCACGCTATGGCCTGGATCCGCAGCATCTGGACATCCGCTGCGCTATCGGCCGCCGCCTATCAACCGAGGCGCCGGCCAGCAGCCGGCTGTTTATTCAATCTCCCGAAGGCGCAGATGAACGACTTTTGTTGGCCGCCCTCGCCGACAAACACGGTGTGGACATTCTGTCACCGCAGGCGCTGCCGTTGCATGCTGAATGGCCGCTGAACGCGGCCATATTCAACGTACCGAACGAAGCCACGCAATATGCCAGTTGGCTTGATGCGCTTTCGGCCCTGCTGCTCGTCCTGCCCGGCCGAGTTAACTACATGATCTTTATGCATGATACAGCCGGCGGCGCCAGACTCACGCAAAGCCTGCTGCGCGATTTTCGGCATGAGCGGCTGCTGTTGCTGCATAAAATCGATTCGCGCCGCCAAGCCGTCGACGCCGGCGTTACTGAGTTGATAGCCTTTTCCGCGCGGCTTGGCTATTTCCCGCACATCCGGTTCGATACGGCCAATGAGCGATTGAACGGCTGCGTACTGAGGATCTTCGGCTTCGATGATGGCGAGAATATCGATCATCGCGCAGCCTTCACAATGGCACAGCGGAGAAACCCGGGAGTGCAGTTGTGTAGCTTGTCGCATTGGCTGAATTTGATTTCCGCCCACAGCGACAAACGCCCGAATAAAAGCGGTCGAACAGGGAAAGCTATCGACGTCAACATAGAAGGAGTGCACTGATGAGCGTCATCGGCCTGATCAATCTGATGGAAATGGCGAAACAGGGAGCAACATTCGGCGAGCTGTCGCCTCGACGCCAAACCATTGAGCATGTCGACGCCGCCGCCCTCAGTGCGGTGCAGGAAGACATCACCGCATTTTTATCTGTCTGTACGCCAGATAATGCAGTGCGAGACACCGGGGAGAAGCCTTGTTACACCGTCAATCACTACGCGGGGCAATACCTGTGGCTGTATGAAAACTTCACCAAGAACAGCCCGCTGTATAACATTCCGATCGCCAAAGAGATTCTGGGGCCCTTTGACCCCACGCGTTTGCTCGCCGCGCTGAAAAAACTACTCAAGCGGCACGGTGCGCTTTGCGGCCGCTATCGGCTAGACGGGGAAGCCATCACCGTTGACATCGTGCACCCTGATGAAACCATTTTCGAACACAGTCTCGAGGACATCAGCGGGCAGAATAGTGAGGAGCAGCAAAAAAGTATGCTAGCGGCGCTTAACGCCCAGTGCACGATTCCGTTTGATCTCGGTGCCGAGTATCCCCTGCGCTGCCGGATCTTGAGAAAGAGCGCGCAGCACCACTATCTGTTCTTGACTTTTCACCATTGCGTGGTCGACGGCTGGACGGCCAATTTGCTGGTGGATGAACTGAGCCGTGGCTATCACGCGCACGAAGAGCATTGCCATTATGACAACGGCCAGGCGTTTTTCCGCTACCTTGAAGACCCTTTCCTCGCCGTCGCCAATGTCGATGACAGCATGGCGTTTTGGCGCGATGAACTGGATGGTGCGCCGGAAAAACACGCGCTTGAATACGATATCGCCATCACCGCGGCAGGAAAAACACAGAATATCGTCAGAACATCGCTGACGAACGAACTGCAGTCGGCTCTGGCCCAGTTAGCCAAACATAACGGTACGACGCTGTTTACGCTGTTGCACTCCGCCTTCGCGTTACTGATTGCCAGAGAATCTGCGACGGATCGCGTGGTCATCGGTAGCCCGATCGCCAACAGGAACGAGCCAACGTTAAACGATGCCGTGGGCAGCTTCGTCAACACGATCGCTCACCAATTTATCATCACTGGCGACGACAGTTTCACCGCGCTGCTGCAAAAGAACGCGAATAAATTTGCGCGCGCTTTCAAACATCAGGGTTTGCCATTCTCTTACCTGGTTGAACAACTCAAGCCCACGCGCGGCAAGTTTCACCCCATTTTTCAAATCATGTTCGTCTGCCAACATCGCAAAAGCAATGAGCTGAATGTTGGCGGTGCGCAGGTTAACACCCTGCCGAGAGGCTATGCGCCGCCCAAGTTTGATCTGGTTCTGGAAGTGATTTCCAGCGCGGAGGGCATTCAGTTGGAATGGCAATACAACGCCAAGCTGTTTACGCCGGAGCGCATTGATGGATTGGCGCAAGCTTACGCATTGCTGCTGCAGCAAATTGCCTGCGATCCCTCGCGGGCCGTCGGCCACTATTCGCTGGCGTCAATGGCCGATAACCGGCAATTGCGTCAGCTCTCCATCGGACAGGCAATGCCGGCATTCTTGCGGCAACCTCTTTCCGATCGGCTGTTACGCACTGCCCACCAGCATGCGGATCGCCCGGCGTTATACGAGGGCGATAGCGTATGGCATTACGATCGACTGTTGCGGCACGCCGGCCTCGTGGCGCATTGGCTGATCGCCCATACCGCCCCAGGCGCGCTCATCGCCATCGATCTTCCACGCGGCGCTCATCAAGCTATTGCGGCGCTCGGCGTGATCCTCGCCGGACGCGCCTACTTGCCGTTGGCCGAAGGATTGCCGGATGCCCGCGCAGCGGCCATTATGCGGATATCAGGTTGCGCCTGGGTTTTGAGCAACCAGGCTCACCATCGCGCCCGCTATCCGCAGACTACCCGCATTCAAGATCTGGAGGCGCTGTTTTCCCCTCATGTCACAGACACAGCGACCTTCCCGCCAGGCGAAGCGGAAGCGCTCGCCTATGTCATTTATACGTCGGGGACGACCGGCACGCCAAAAGGTGTGGCTATGGAACAGGGTGCCGTCACCAATACCTTGCTGACCATGAACCGACAGTTTAACGTTTCTCATCGTGACAACGTATTGGCGCTCGCCGATCTGGCCTTCGATTTATCGGTCTATGACCTGTTCGGCAGCTGGCTAGCCGGCGCATCGGTAACGGTGCTATCGCCGCATGAAGCGAAAGAGCCGTCAGCATGGCTAAATGCGATACGCCAGCGGCAAATCAGCATCTGGAACTCGGTTCCCGCCATCTTGCAAATGCTGGTGCAATATTGCGCACAAGAAAACATCCTGTCGCTGCCTCAACTGCGGCATATTTGGCTGAGCGGCGATCGCATCTCTTCGCGGCTGATCGCCGAGGCACATCGGCTTTGCCCCAACGCCACCATCACCAGCCTTGGCGGTGCAACCGAAGGGGCAATATGGTCAATTTATCATCCGGTTACACGAGATACGCACTACAGAAACGCCATCCCCTATGGAACCGCATTGCCAAATCAGAGCATGTGGGTGTTGGATGAAAAACTCGAGCCGTGCGGTTTCGGCGTTACCGGCGACATTTATATCGGTGGCGTTGGGGTTGCCCGCGAGTATTGGCGCGATAGCCAAACCACCGCCGGCAGCTTTGTGCTTTTCCCAACCACCGGAGAACGCGTGTACCGCACCGGCGATCGCGGCCGTTGGCATCGCAGCGGTTACATCGAGTTTCTCGGCCGCGAAGACCAACAGGTGAAACTGCAGGGTTTTCGCGTCGAATTGGGGGACGTCGAATTCGCGCTCAAAAGCAGCGAGCTGGTCGCTGAAGCGTGTGTCGTCTGTCGCGATGAAACCGGGAACGGCACACCGCATCTGGAGGCCTACATCACATTGACCGAGGCGGGGAAAACCTGCATTCAAGCAGAGCAAAGAATACGCGAGCAGGTTACGGCCGCATTGCCCACGTATATGGCGCCATCCCGCTATCATCTCATTGAACGTTTCCCGCTTTCACGCAACGGCAAATTGGATCGCACCTTGCTATCGCCAGGCACCGAACGGAGTCAGGCCAGCGATGTTGCACCCACGGCGTCCGCGGAACTCAAGCTGCTACGAGAGCTGTTGGCGGATACATTAGGCTGTACCCCAGACAAGATCGACCCCCATGCCAGCTTCTTCAGCAATGGCGGCAGCTCGCTTTCCGGCATCACGTTTTTGGGCAACATCAAGCGCGCCCTTAATGTGGAATTAACCCTGGCGGAAATCCTTGGCTACTCACAGCTCGATAAACTTGCCGAGCGTCTGCGCGCGAATGCGCCCCTGCCGTTATCGATGCTGTCCGGCTCAGCCGATCGCCCCTCTCTGCCCACCTTGTATTTGGTGCATGGCGCCGGCGGCCAGGTACATCAATATGCAAAGTGGACAAAACAGCTTTGCGCCTGCGCCAACATCATTACCATCGCCAGCCCGGGGTTGGCCGCGCCAGGCGCAGACGACACACTCACCCTGCAGCGATTGGCCGCCTCCCACTTGGCGGCCATACCGCGTGCCAAACGCGACACGGCCGTTATCGCCGGCTGGTCATTGGGTGGCCAATTAGCTGTCCATATGGCGGCGCTGGCCACGGAACAAGGCGCGCCCTTTGCGCATGCGGTGGTTGTCGACAGCGGTTTTCCCGCCCAGCAGCCCGCAGTGAAGCGACGTTTCAGCGTGGCCCAAAGTTACCTCAGTCTGTTCGACTCCCTCGGTATTGCGCGCCATTTGTGTCGGCGTCAAGAAACGAATGCGATAGACAGCTTCGCCAACGAGATAAAAATGCACTATGCGCTGAATCAGAGCGTGCTTGCGGAGAAGATCACGCTGGAACATGCCGAAACCTTCTGTTGGGCGCTGAAAAAATCGTTCGAACTAACGAATAACGCCGGCCCCCTGCCGCAGATAGCGATACCGCTAACGCTTTGGCTCAGCCAGCAACGTCAGCGTAAACACCCCCATCTTGCACAACGCTGGGAGATGCAATCCTCGCATAGCGTTCAACTCAGTTATTGTGCAGAAACGCATTACAGCATTTTAAACAACGCTCAACTTCTTCGAGCGCTGACGCAATTGCTGCACGCGTTGTCAACATCATTGGAATAACGCGAGAAGATACCCCCTATCAATCAAACCTATCGAGGCACTGATGAAATTACCAAGCAGTTGGATTTTTTTGTTCTGCTTTTACTACACATTTATGGATATTTTTTATTCTTTATTTTTTTCCGAAGACAGGAGGTTTACCAGCACAATCATTCAATCCTTTATCTTTTCAACCTTGCTAGTGGCATTTTTCTGGTATCGGAAAACTGCAAAAACCAAAAACCAATAATATAAGGAAGTCATTATGAGAGAGCTTACACTTAATGAAGTGAACTTTATCGCGGCAGCTGGGGATTTCAGCTATGCAGAGTTGGGCGGTGCAGTCGCTGCCGGCGCGGTTGGTGGAGCGATGACCGGCGCCATGGCTGGCGGCGTCGGTGCTGGCCCAGGCGCTGTTGCCGGTGCCGTTATCGGTGGTGCCGCCTATACCGCTGGCAAAATGGTGGAATCCATGTTGGGTGGCAATAAACAAACATCGACGAACAATCCTGCCGACAGTAACTAATGCAGGAAGATTCGTATCCATCATATGAAAAGATTATTCATTATATTGTTCGCCATTTTAATCGGGCTTGTTGTTGGCGCGACTGCGGATTATTTCAGCCTCAATCGTTTCTTGAAATACGCCCTTATCGCCTTTGCCGTTATCGCCACGCATAAATTGCTCAATAGCGATCGCGGGCGACGCTCAGCATGATCAACGTGGCTTATTTTAAAATTTAATTACTAAGGAGCAAGTATGCGCAATCTTACCTCTGAAGAATGTTCAATCATTTCCGGTGCAGGAGATCGCAGCGGTACATTGACGGTTTCCGCAGAAACTGTCGGCGCAGCGATCGGCGGCGGCATCGGCTCTATCGGTGGCGTGGCGGGCGGCGTTGTCGGCACTATTGTCGGCGGTGCTGTCGGTAACTATGTCACCGGCGATCGTGCCCCCGGCTCAGTTGGCCCATCAGGCATTCCCTGGGGCGGGAGCAACGGCGGCGGTACCATGTGGGGGAACAACAACAATACCGATTCGAACTGATCGGGGCCCTGCAAGCCTCGCGGTTGACCTCTGCGGTTAACATTGGCTTCAGCGCCTAAAGCGTCACATCATGCCAGGGTTATCATTGTGATAACCCTTTTTTCATGGGTTCACCGCAGGATGAGTGCGCGGTTGACGTAGCGAAAATATCGGGGTGAAGAGGCCAGGTAAAGCGAAGCTGACATTACCCGAGTCGAATGACTCTATCCGCAGAGGCAATCGTCGACGGACGGTGCGCAATAATCACGCGGGTAATGTTCAGTTGTGAAATAGCGCGGTTAATATGTGTTTCATTATCTAGATCCAGGTGGCTAGTCGCTTCGTCCATAAACAGAATGCTGGGGCGACGATAGAGCGCACGGGCTATCAATAAGCGCTGTTTCTGCCCGCCAGAAAGGCTCCCCCCCAGTTCGCCGATCAATGTTTCATAGCCCATCGGCATGTTTTGAATATCATCATGCATATTGCAACGTCGTGCGCACGCCTCAATACGCTTCAGATCCATTTCGGCATCAAATCCTGAAATATTTTCAGCGATAGATCCCGCCAGCAGCTTGTCATCCTGCAACACGCAAGCGATACATTGGCGATAATTATTAACGCCAATGTTGCTGATATCCATACCGTCGACCAGCACGGCCCCTTCATCCGGCGACAGCAACCCACACATTAACTTCATCAACGTGGTTTTACCCGCGCCGGAGGGACCGACAATCGCCACGCTTTCTCCCGCTGCAATGCTGAGATTCAAATCCGCGATAATGGGTTTCGCCAAGCGATCATACTGGTAGCGCAGATTCCGCACCTGAAGCTCCGCGGCTTTGCCTTTTGTGAAGAGCTGGCGCGCAGGCATTTGCGATTCCGGTGACGAAAGCACAATGTCCGCCACCCTTTCATTATGCAAACTCAGCATTCGCAGCTGAAGCAGCATGTCGATCAGGCTGCTGGCACGCTCCGAAAACTGCCCGCGGTAGGCGTTAAACGCGATAAACATGCCGATCGTCATTTGATTGTCTATGACCAATGCCGCGCCTAGCCAAAGGATGATCACCTGATCGCAGGTGGCGATAAACGCCCCTAGGCCGCCAAACATCATGTTTAATTTGGTCAGCTTGATACCGGCATTGATCGTTTCTACGTTTAGATTCAGCCAATACTGCGAACGGGTTTCAGATAACCCCAGCGCCTTTAACGTACTGACGCTATACAACGTTTCCATGAAATGAGACCCGGCTCGTGCCCCTTTCACCAACTGCTCTTCCGACAGCTGCCGATAATATTGATAGGTCGACAACCTGAGAATAACGTATATCGCCGTAAAGCCGAGCACCACCCAAACCAACCAGCCGCCATAGAGCAGCATCATGATAAATACGCCTACGGACATGATGCCATCAATAATACTGCTGACGATGCTGGTAGTGAAAGTCGCTCTTATCGTATCCAATGAGCCGAAACGGGATTGAATATCACCCAACTTGCGCTTCTCAAAGAAGGAAAGCGGCAATTTCATCAGATGATCGAACACTCCCGCCTTCCATTGCACGTCTATCAACGCGCCCATGACGATAGAGATCCACGAGCGCAACATGGATACGCCGGTACGGAATAAAATAAAAAACAGCAATCCTATGCATATCAGCGCTAAAAGATCATGATCGCCGGCCAGAATCACATGGTCCATGACCAACTGCGTACCGACGGGCAACAGCAGATTAACCGTTTCAATCACGATCGACAGACAGAAGATCTTTAGCAAGGCCCCCTTGAGGCCGCGCACATTGCTCATCAGCTTGCGAAAACGCAATCTGCTTTGCTGTTTGATCGGCTGAAATTCACTGTCTGGCCACAGCTCAAGCGCTACGCCGGTAAAATGCCGCGACAGTTCATGCAACCCCAGCACTTTACGGCCAAAGGCAGGATCATGGATCACCGCCCGCCCTCGGCTGACACTGACAAGCACCACGAAATGCTTCATGTCCCAATGCAGAATACAAGGCATTTTCAATGCCTTAAGTTCATCGATATTCAGCGATAACGCTCTGGATTGCAGTTTCAGTGCGCTCGCGATGTCAATCAGCGCGGACAGCGTCGCCCCGCGTGAAGAAAAGCCGTAGCGGCTGCGCAGATTAAACAGATCGATTTGCAAGCCATGGTAATGGCATACCATCGCCAGACTGGCCAGCCCACATTCCGAGGCTTCAGTTTGCAGGATCTGCGGCACTTTGCGGCGCAGCGACAAATTGAGTTTGCCCTTTAGCGTGTCGAAATAAGATTCAGTCATTGATTGGCCCCATCAGGCTGTTTTTCATATCGTAGAAAGGCGAGAACATCCATTGATATAAAGGCCTTTTTTCCAGAAACAGCGTGGATTGAGCCCGCATGCCGTTAGTGAGCTGCAACGCCTTGCCCTGGTAACTGATATGCGTTTCATCCAGGGAAACGGTGACCTTGTAATAAGATGCCGTTTGCGCGTTGGGCTGATGCACGGGAGAACTGCTGTAAGTTGACATTTCTTGCATGGAGGCCGGCACATAAGCGATGCTTTCTATCCTGCCGGGAAACTGGCCAAACTTCTCATAGGGGAAAGCATCATAACGAATGTTGATGGCGTCCCCCGCTGAAACATAAGGCACACTGGCGTTCGGCAACCATAAAACTAGCTGATAAATCGCGCCATTACGTGGAATAATCTGTACCAGACTGTCACCGCTATTGACCATCTGACCCGGGGTAACGCTGAGAGATTCAATGCGGCCATCGCTCGGGGCGTTCACGATCAATGCGCCGCTGGCATCGGCTTCCGCTAACTGCCGTTGCAAATCATTACGCTGAAACTGGTACTGTGAAATTTGATTATCGAAATCTGCCGCGCGCGTAACGATGTCGCTTTCCAAATTCGTAATTTGCAACGATTCCTGAATGTGTTGGCTATGCAGGTTTTGGAACAGACTTTGTTGTTGATAAAACGAATAGGTTTGTCCGCTAAGCTGATCTTTGGTAATCAGACCGCGCTGCTGATATTCCTTATAGGAACGCATGTTGTCCTGAGCAAATGCCACCCCTTCTCGTGCGTTATCCAACAGCTGTTTGGACTGCATGTGCGCCAATTCATACTGTTTTTTTTGCGCGCGTAGATTTTCCAGCGTCATGCGCTTGTTGTCTTGCAACTTAAGGATGATGCTGTCAACGTGTTTTAACTGGTTTTCCAGCGCCAGGCGCGTATTGGCGCTCACTTTCCCGTTATCCGTCACCCGGCTGACATCAATCTGATAAAGACGCTGGCCTTTTTTAACCACGTCGCCCACTTCGACGAAGCGTTCCGAGATAAAACCCTGCTGGGGTGCAAACACATTGACTGAGCGGGGGAAGGTGGTGATTTCACCATAAACATTAATGCGGCGCGTATAATGACTGAATATAAGAAAAGAGAGGAAAACAAGAATAAATAAAAACGATAAAAGACCAAAGCACCAGGCGGGCAAGCCGTTTATCAATAAGGCCTTACCCGCCCATTTCGCCCGCTGATGATCCGTGGCTTCCTGTCGAAACAAATCACGCATGAAATCCCTTTCCAGAAATAAAGCTCAAGCCAATCCTGGCTCGTAAAATGCAGAAGTACACCGAAAAAACAGCAACAGTGATTAAAACAAGCCTGTTGCTTTTTAAGCAGCGATATCGTAAAGATAATTATTCTCATTATGATATAGAGCCCCCCGAAGAAATGCAATGCTTTTTACGCACTTATCCAGCAACATGGCTGTATATCACTAGGTATATTCATAAAAAACCAATAAAGAGTCCCCTAACCAAATAATCGTATTCAGACTACATCTCGGCATGTCCAATAAATAATCATGCGCCGCCCTTCCATTGTCTGTTTTTCGTCCACAACGTGTGCAGCAATAACGCTATCAAGGCTTTCACTTCCTTATGTTAAAATTGTCGCCACGCGGTGTCGGCGTATTCCAATATGCCTATGCGCCGGCACCGCGAATGAAATCAGTCTGACACCGCCGCCTGATAAACCACCTTTCCGTCCACATAGGTGCGATAAATATTGCGATCGTCCCCCAGCGTCATCAGCACGAAGCCTTGTTCCGCCGGCGTGGCGCTGTTGGCGTAGCGCAACTGCTGCAGCGGCGTGACCGCCGGATCGAGCACCACGAAATCCGCCTCTTTGCCGACGTCGAAGTTGCCGATTTTGTCGTCCAGCGACAGCGCGCGGGCGCCGCCCAGAGTGGCGTGATAGAACGCTTCTACAGCGGAGAGCCGGTAATGCTGCAGCTGGCCGACCTTGTACGCCTCACCCAGCGTGCGCAACATATTGAAGGAGGTGCCTGCCCCCACATCGGTGCCGATGCCGAGCTTCACCCGCTTGCGCCAGGCCTGCTGCAGGTCGAACAGCCCGCTGCCGAGGAACAGGTTGGAGGTGGGGCAAAAGGCGATCGCCGAGCGGGTCTCGCACAGGCAGTCCCACTCCTGCTCCTCCAGGTGCAGGCAGTGTGCGAACACGCTTTTGCCGCCGGTCATGCCGTAGCGATGGTAAACGTCCAGATAGCTTTGGCTTTGCGGGAACAGCGATTTTACCCAGGCCACTTCCTGCGGATTCTCGCTCAGGTGCGTCTGCAGCCACACGTCGGGGAATTCTTCGCGCAGCCGCTGCACCTGCGCCAGCAGCGCCGGGGTGCTGGTTGGCGCAAAGCGCGGCGTAATGGCGTAACCGAGGCGGCCTTTGCCGTGCCAGCGTGCAATCAACTCGCGCGTGTCGCGGTAACTCTGCTCCGGCGTTTCCAGCAGCGCCTGCGGCGCATGGCGATCCATCATCACCTTACCGGCGATCAGGCGCATGTTCAGCGTTTGCGCCTGGCTGAACAGCGCATCGACCGACTGCGGATGCACGCTGCCGAACACCAGCGCGGTGGTGGTGCCGTTGCTCAGCAACTCCCGCAGAAAGAAGGCCGACATCGCGTCGGCGTGCCGCTCGCAGCCATAGCGGCTTTCGGTCGGGAAGGTGTAATTATTTAACCAGTCCAGCAGTTGGTCGCCATAGGCGCCAATAATTTCGGTTTGCGGATAGTGGATATGGGTG
Organism: Serratia sp. CY33525; assembly: GCF_052169115.1. Taxonomy (NCBI): domain Bacteria; kingdom Pseudomonadati; phylum Pseudomonadota; class Gammaproteobacteria; order Enterobacterales; family Yersiniaceae; genus Serratia; species Serratia sp. CY33525. Next base: position 58,876 of record NZ_JBJNLK010000004.1, read on the forward strand.
TCGATAAAGCCCGGTACGATCGGTTTGTCGCGATACTCCGTGACCGCGAAACCCGGCGGCAGCAGCGCCTCGCCCTGCTGCCAGCTGCCGAACCAGACGATGACGCCCCCGTTCAGCAGCAACAAACCGTCGGGAATGTGCCGCAGGCGTTCGTCAAGCTGTTGCGGTTCCTCCACGCAGGCCGCGATATCAAAAAAATTGCCACGAATAGCCGTGGTGAATTGCAGTGCCATTATTTTCTTCCTTGTGACGACCGGCCAATCTCACCCGCATAATAACCTGCGCCGATGAAACAATGCCTTCTGTTGCCCAAACTTAAAGACCGGGTTAAGCATAGCAAGCCGTGTGCCAATAGACCGACATAAAATATATTTTCACGTTAAAACAAAGTGATACTAATTAAACAAAGAAAACCAACCGAAGAAAAAGAATAAAACACGCGGCGATCTTCGACGGCAGACTAATAGCAACCGTTTGCTTACCGAAATAACACCGTTGCTGCACCTTTAATGGGCAAAGGGATATTTTCACGCCCGTCAGCCTATTTCAAGGCGATAAAAAGAGGTCGGAACCATTCAGGAACCCACCCGACAAACTTGAAACGATAACCATTCTCAATTATCATCCGCGCATCTTTTTGACCAGCAATGCGAAAACCATGTCCGCCACCGCTTCCGCCCCGCACGCCGCGCTGTCGCGCCTTTACGCCACCCATCACGCCTGGTTGCAGGGATGGTTGCGCCGTCGGCTGGGTTGCGCCTTCGACGCGGACGATGTGGCGCAGGACACCTTTATGCGCCTGCTGAAAAGCGACGCCGCGGAGACCCTGCGCGAGCCGAAAGACTTTCTGGTCACCGTCGCCAAGCGGGTGATGGTCGATCTGTTCCGCCGCAGAACGCTGGAGCGCGCCTATCTGGAGATGCTGACGCTGATCCCGGAAGGCTACGCCCCGTCGCCGGAACAGCGCCAGAGCCTGTTGGAAAGCCTGCAGCAGATAGACGCCATGCTCGACGGCCTGGGGCCGAAAGCGAAACAGGCCTTTCTGCTGTCGCAGCTCGAAGGCCTGGGCTATGCGGACATCGCCGTGCGTCTCGGCGTGTCGGTCAGTTCGGTTAAAAAATACATGGCCAAGGCCACCGAGCATTGCCTGCTGTTCAGCCTGGAAAACGACGTTTTCTCATGAGCAACGCCATTACCCCCGAGCAGCGCCAGGCGCTGAAGATGGCCGCACACTGGTATGCCCTGTTGTGCGATGAGCACGTCACCGACCGCCAGCGCCTACAGTGGCAAGCCTGGCACCAGCAGCACGCCGATCACCGCTGGGCCTGGCAGCGCGTCGAAGCGCTGCAGAGCCAGCTGCAGGGCGTGCCGGGCAAGTTCAGCTACCGCGCGCTCGATCGCGCCGGCCGCCAGTCGGCGATCGACCGCCGCACCCTGCTGAAAAGCCTGCTGCTGTTGCTTGGCGTAGGCGGCGGCGGTTTCCTTTACCAATCGCCGTTCGGCCGGGAGCTGCGCGCCGACTACCGCACCGCCACCGGCGAAATCAAACCCATTGTGTTAAGCGACGGCACCCAGCTGGTGCTGAACACCGCCAGTGCGGTGGACGTGCATTACGACGATCGTCAACGGTTGATCCGTTTGCACGCCGGAGAAATCAGCCTGATTACCGGGCGCGACCCCCGGCCGCTGTGGGTGCAAAGCCCGCAGGGGGCGATGCGCGCGCTCGGCACCCGCTTTTTGGTGCGCGAGATCGGCGGCGAGACGCGCCTGACGGTGCTGGAGCATGCGGTCGAAGCGCAGCTGGCGCAGGATCCGCAGCAAACGCGCCGGGTGGACGCCGGGGAACAGATCGGCTTCAGCGCCTCGGCCTTCAGCGACAAGCAACCGGCTGCGGCGCAGGACGGCTGGCTGCGCGGCGTGCTGAGCGTCAGCCAATGGCGGCTGGACCGGGTGATCGCCGAACTGGCGCGCTACCGACGCGGCCACCTGAGCTGCGATCCGGCCGTCGCCGGCCTGCGCGTCAGCGGCAGTTTCCCGCTCAACGATACCGATCGCGCCCTCGCCCTGCTCAGCCAGACGCTGCCGGTGCGCCTGCAAAGCTTTACCCGTTATTGGCTGCAAATCGTTCCCGCCTGAATTTTTTAAATGAAAATGATAAAAAATCGCATTCTTGATTGTCCCTTTTGCTTCGCTCATCCGACTCCCAGGAAAACACTGCAGCAATAAATAAAAAATGATTCAGGAGAAGGTATGAACAACGCTTGGGGAAAAGTAGCGCCGGCTTCGCTTTGGGGAAAACGCGCCACGCCGCTGGCCGTGGCTATTGGCCTGGCATTCGCCGCACCGCTGACGGCGAGCGCCGCCAGCGCCGCCGCAGCCTATCATATTCCGGCCGGTGAGTTGGACGGCGCGCTGAACGCTTTCGCCGCTCGCGCCGGCATCGCGCTCTCGGTGGACGGCACGCTGACCGCCGGTAAACGTTCGCCGGGCCTGAGCGGCAGCTACGGCGTTGATGACGGCCTGAACGCCCTGCTGGCGGGCAGCGGCCTGCAGGCTAAAGCGCTCGGCAACAACGGTTACACGCTGGCCAAACGGCCGCAGCCGCAGAAGGAAGAAGACATCACCGTGGTCGGTGACTGGCTGGCGGAAGGCCGCCAGGTAGACGTGTTCGAACATCCCGGCGCGCGCGACGTGGTGCGCCGCGAAGAATTCGCCAAAACCGGCACCACCACCGTGCGCGAAGCGTTGAACCGGGTGCCGGGCGTGGTGGCGCCGGAGAACAACGGCACCGGCAGCCATGACATGGCGCTGAACTTCGGCATTCGCGGCCTCAACCCGCGCCTCGCCAGCCGCTCCACCGTGCTGATGGACGGCATCCCGGTGCCCTTCGCGCCTTACGGCCAGCCGCAGCTGTCGCTGGCGCCGGTCTCGCTCGGCAATATGGACGCGATCGACGTGGTGCGCGGCGGCGGCGCGGTGCGCTACGGGCCGCAGAGCGTCGGCGGCGTCGTCAACTTCGTCACCCGCGCCATCCCGAAAACCTTCGGCATGGAGGCCGGCATGCAGGGGCAGCTCAGCCCGACCTCGCGCCAGGATCACCCGAAAGGCACCGGCAACCTGATGATCGGCGGCACTGCCGACAACGGCTTCGGCGCGGCGCTGCTCTACTCCGGCACCCGCGGCAGCGACTGGCGCGAGCACAGCGCAACCAAGATTGACGACGTGATGCTGAAAAGCCGTTACGCCCCGAACGAGGTGCACACCTTCAATAGCCTGCTGCAATACTACGAAGGCGAAGCGGACATGCCGGGCGGCCTGAGCCGGGCGGACTACAACGCCAACCCGTTCCAGTCGACGCGCCCGTACGACAAGTTCTGGGGCCGCCGCCAGCTGGCGAACTTCGGCTATCAGTATCAGCCGGATCAACAGCACAAGTTCGACGTGCAGAGCTTCTACACCTACACCCTGCGCAGCGGCTATCTGGATCAGGGCAAAAATCTGACGCTGTCACCGCGCGAATACTGGGTGCGCGGCGTGGAACCGCGCTACAGCCAGAGCTTCCGCTGGGGAGACTCGGCGCATGAGGTCGGCGTCGGCTACCGCTACGTCAGCGAATCCACCCACGAGCTGCGCTACACCAGCAAGGCCAGCACCGGCCGGCTGCCGTCCAGCGCCAGCCCGTACGATCGCGATACCCAGTCCGGCACCGAGGCGCACGCCTTCTATATCGACGATCGCATCGACATCGGCGACTGGACCATCACGCCAGGCATGCGCTACGAGTACATCAAGTCGTATCAGAACAACTACATCAAGAACAACCGCCTCGACGTCAGCTATAACGCGCCGCTGCCGGCGTTGAACGTGATGTATCACCTTAACGAATACTGGAACCTGTACGCCAACACCGAAGGCTCCTTCGGCACCGTGCAGTACAGCCAGATGGGCAAAGCGGTCGACAGCGGCAAGATTGAACCGGAGAAGGCGCGCACCTGGGAGCTGGGCACCCGCTACGCCGGCGATGCGCTGACCGGCGAGATCGGGCTGTTCCTGATCAACTTCAACAACCAGTACGACTCCAACCAGGTGACCGACAGCGTGACCGCGCGCGGCAAAACTCGCCACGCCGGGCTGGAGGGCAGCCTGCGTTACGATCTGTCGCAGCTGACGCCGAAACTGGACGATCTGACCGCCTACGCCAGCTACGCCTACGTCAACGCCACTATCCGCGAAGACGGCGGCTACAAGGGCAACCAGGTGCCGTTCTCACCGAAACATAAAGGCACGCTGGGGCTGGACTACACGCCGGGCAACTGGGCGTTTAACCTCAACGGCGAGTTCCAATCCAGCCAGTTCGCCGATAACGCCAACACCGTGGCGGAAAGCGCCGACGGCAGCACCGGTCGCATTCCCGGCTATATGCTGTGGGGCGTGCGCGCCGCCTATGATTTCGGCCCGGAAATGGCCGGCCTGAATCTGGGCGTCGGCGTGAAAAACCTGTTCAACCACGAGTATTTCACCCGTGCCTATGACGACAATAACAAAGGTCTGTACATCGGCCAGCCGCGCACGATCTATCTGCAAGGCTCGGTGAAGTTCTGATCCCCGGCGGCGGGCGCACCTCAGCGCGCTCGCCGCTTCATTCATAACGTGACATTGTCACCAATCCCGATCTTTCCATCTTGCCCAAGCGGCGAAAAATAAGTCGCTTCTGCCGTCAATGCGCGTAATATCGACGATCCGCCCTGATTTATGGGCGCGGATTTTTTGCCGTTCTGGCCTGAAAAGCGAGGGAAAATAAGATGAATCATAATGACCTTTCTCAGTGCCGCGTGGACACCGACCGTTTGTTGATTGCCCCCTTTACCGCAGCAGACGCCGACGATGTTTACCAGGCGATCACCCCCACTCTGACGCGCTTTATGGCCTTTGAACCGGAGGCGTCGCCGGAAGATTTCGCCAACGTCTGGCAAGGCTGGCTGCCGCTGATGCGCGAAGGCGAAGAAGTGATCTTCGTCGCCCGTCGGCGCGAAGACCGGCAGTTTGTCGGCGTCGGCGGCGCGCACAACCTGCGCAGCCGCACCCCGGAGCTGGGCATCTGGGTGAAAGAGAGCCTGCACGGCCAGGGCTACGGGCGCGAAATCGTGCAGGGCATCGCGCGCTGGGTCAGCGAGCGCTTTCAGCCTCAGCACCTTATCTACCCGGTGGCCGAGCAAAATACCGCCAGCCGCCGCCTCGCCGAGTCGCTGGGCGGCGTGCTGGCCGGTAAGCGTGAAAACATCAAGTATGACGCCGTGGTCTACCACCTGCCGCCTCAGCGCTAATCAGCATCGGGCCGCCGGCCCGGTGCGGCCTTTTTTTCTCTGCGCCGCGATAACCGCTGCCACTGCCAGCGGGTTTGTGCTAATGATAGAGGCATGTAGGGTAAAAACAGTTGAGGAACAGCAACATGATTATTTTTGTTACCGGCGCCACCTCCGGTTTCGGCGAGGCAATCGCACGCCGTTTTATCCGTGAAGGCCATCAGGTGATCGCCGCCGGGCGCCGCCTTGAGCGTCTCGAAGAGCTGCAGGACGAATTAGGGCAAGCGCTGCACATCGTGCGGCTCGACGTGCGCAACCGCGCCGCCATTCAACAGGCGATCGAAGCACTGCCGGCCGAGCTGCGCCAGATCGACGTGCTGGTGAACAACGCCGGGCTGGCGCTGGGGCTGGAGCCGGCGCACAAGGCCAACGCCGATGACTGGGAAACCATGATCGACACCAACGCCAAAGGGCTGGTGAACATGACGCGCGCGCTGCTGCCGGCCATGGTCGAGCGCAACGTCGGCCATGTGATCAACATCGGCTCCACCGCCGCCAACTGGCCTTACGCCGGCGGCAACGTGTACGGCGCCACCAAGGCGTTCGTCAAACAGTTCAGCCTGGGCCTGCGCGCCGATCTGCACGGCACGCGCATCCGCGTGACCGATATCGAGCCGGGCCTGGTGGGCGGCACCGAGTTCTCCAACGTGCGCTTCAAGGGCGATGACGGCAAGGTCAACAAAACCTACGAAGGCGCCGATGCGCTGACGCCGGAAGACATCGCCGAGTCGGTGTTCTGGGTCGCGACGTTGCCGGCGCGCGTCAACATCAACACGCTGGAAATGATGCCGGTCAGCCAGTCCTTCGCCGGGCTGAACATCCACCGCGGTGCCTGATCTCCGGCGGCGGGAGGCGACTCCCGCCGTGTTTACTCAGGCTGCGCGCCAGCCGGAAACGATGATCAACATGCCCGCCAGCGCCACCCCCGCGCCCACCCAGTCCAGCGCAGACAGCTTCACCCCGTCCACCACCCGCAGCCACAGCAACGCCGTCGCCACATACACGCCGCCGTAGGCCGCATAGACCCGCCCGCTGGCCGCCGGATGCAGCGTCAACAGCCAGACAAACAGCATCAGGCTCAATGCCGCCGGCAGCAATAGCCAGGCGCTGCCCTGCTTTTTGAGCCAGAGATAAGGCAAGAAACAGCCGATAATTTCAGCCAGGGCAGTGGCGAAAAACAACAGCGTGGTTTTTAACATCGGTCGCAGTTTTCTCTCGATAAAGTAAACGAATCGGCGCTTGGCTGGTGAATTTCAGAAGCGCGGTGGTATATTTGTCACCACGCCTGCGGGCGAAGTAACGCCAGTGTCGCCATCATCAGGCGCACTCACTCATAAGGATGAAACGATGAAAACATTTTCGACCCAACGACTGCTGCGCGGGATGCTGCCGGTCGCCATGCTGGCCGTTATGGGCGCCTGGCAGGCGCCGGCGCTGGCCGCCACCTGCACGCAGGGCAGCACCTGCGTCACCGTCGATGGCAAAGGCAGCGGCGCGATGAGCACCGAAGAAGCACGCCAGAGCAAAGAGCAGTGGAATGATACCAAATCCCTGCGCCACAAGGTTAACACTCGCGTCGAGAAAGAGTTCGACAAGGCCGATCGCGCGGCGGATGATGAAGATCGCTGCAACGACAGCAACAACGTCAACGCGTACTGGGAGCCTGACACCCGTAAATGTCTGGATCGTCAGACCGGGCGTCGGATTAATCCTTAATCCGCCTGCGGCGGGCGGGCAAGCGTGAAACCCGGCCGCCATTACTGCTATCCTGTTACAGGAAGTCCATTGTCTAAAAGGATGACGTGATGAAGAAAACGCTGATATTAACCGCTGTCTTGCTGGCCGGCGCGCCGTTCGCGGCTCTGGCCTCCTGCGAAAGCGTGAAAGCGGACATTTCGCAGAAAATCATCAATAACGGCGTTCCGGAGTCCGGCTTCAAACTGGAGATCGTGCCTAACGATCAGGCCGATCAAGCGGGCGGCCAAGTGGTCGGCCACTGCGAAAACGACACCCAGAAGATCGTCTATACCCGCCTGAACAATGGCGACGATCGCGGTGACGCGGCGCAGACCGGCAGCAGCCAGGATACCTCCAACACGCAGTAAGCCGCATCGGCTATCCAGGGCGCAGTTCATTCACAGCCGCGCCCTTTACTTTTCCCTTACGCCTGCTCCGCCTCTTCCCCTTCGCCCTGCGGTCGACAACGCGCCGGGATCAGCATCGCCGCCGCCAACGCCAGCAACGACACCAACGCCGACGCCAGGAACACCCAATGCAGCGAAGCCGCCACCTGCTGGATCAGCTGCGCCAGCGCTTCGCTTCCCATGCTCTGCCGCACCGCCGGCTCCATCAGCCGCTGCACCGGATCGTCAACCTCCGGCAAACGCCACTGCAGGTTGAGGTTCAGCGTGGCGCCCAAAATCGCAGTGCCGATGGCCGAACCCACCATGCGGGTAAACACCGTACAGGCGGTGGCGATGCCGCGAATGCTGTAATGCGCCGCGTTCTGCACCGACACTAAAAACGTGGTGTTGCACAACCCCATGCCGGCGCCGACCATAAACGCCGCCACCCGGCCCCACAGCAGGCCGCCGGTCGGCTGCAGCATCAGCAGGATCAGGCCGCCCGCCACCAACAGCAGCGCACCCAGCAACGCCGTCGCGCGGTACGAGGTCATCAGCATCAAACGGCCGCTCAGCGTGCTGGCCAACGGCCAACCGATCGACATCAGCGCCAGCGTGGTGCCCGCCTCCAGCGGCGAGCCGCCCATTACGCCCTGAATGAAAGTAGGCAGGAAGGCGCTGATGCCCATCATCGCCGCGCCGATCACCAGCCCGCCGATGTTGCCGGCGACGATCACCCGGCTTTGCCACAGCGCCAGCGGGAACAGAGGTTCGACCGCGCGCCGCTCCTGGCGGACAAGCAGCGCCAGCGACGCCGCCGCCAGCGCGAGCAACGGTACCACCCACCATCCCAAGCTTTCCACCTGCAACAACGCCAGCAGCAGCGCCGAAACAAACAGCGTCAGCCAGGCGGTGCCCGCCAGATCCAGCGCGTGCCGCCGCAGCTGCTGATGCGCCGGCAGATAGCGCCAGAGGAAAAGCATCGCCAGCAGGCCGATCGGCAGGTTGACCCAGAAAACCAGCGCCCACGGCAGGTGCTGCACGATAAACGCCCCCAGCAGCGGGCCGATGATCGCCGACACGCCCCACACGCTCGACAGATAGCCCATCACCTTCGGCCGCTCGGTGGCGCTGTAGATGTCGCCGATGATGGTGGAGGCGATCGGCATGATGGCGCCGGCGCCCAGCCCCTGCAGCAGACGGAAGCCGATCAGCCAATACATGTCGGGGGCGAAGCCGCACAGCACCGATCCCAGCAGGAACAGCGTGGCGCCGAAGAAGAACACCCGCTTGCGGCCGTAGAGATCCGCCAGCCGGCCGTAGATGGGAATGGTGATCGCCTGCGCCAGCAAATAGACCGCGAACACCCAGCCCAGCAGCGAAAAGCCGCCGAGATCGCCGATGATGGTCGGCATGGCGGTGGCGACGATGGTGGCTTCGATCGCCGACATGAACATCGCCAGCATGCAGGCGATCAGGATCAGCGGGCGGTGGGTGATGGGTGCGGGTGAAACGTTATTTGTCATGGCGTTATGCAGGCTTCCTGGCGTTTTTATTTTCCTTGAGTATATCAGCAAGCGTCTGCGCCGAGTCTATCCGCCCTCACATCCTGCCTTTGCCGGCGGCGAATCGCACCATTTGGACTGATTGTTACGGCGTAACGTTTTGCTGCGGATTTTTTTTACTTTCCACGCATCCCAGCGCTGACGCGGTCTGCGGCGCCAATCTGGGCAAACTCAATCAGCTGATTTTGTTCATAAAACTTGGCACGCTCAACGTCAGGGTGCTATACCTTCCCTAGCCGGCGCCTTTGGGCTTCGTGCTTTCTCGGGTTTAAATATCAGTATCTTATGCTGATTAACTCACGTATTGAGCCTACGTTCAGCACGCTGTGCCGAACGCACCCTTCGCTCAATCTCGCTAACCTCATGCGAAACGCCCGTTTTGTACCGCCACGCCCGCCGGGCAGTGGGTAACAATCAGAGCGGAATGCGCCGCCTATCGGCCGCTCCGCGCAACGGAGGACGCAACATCATGCACAAGTCAGCGCCATACCGGCGCCTGCTCCTCGGGAGCCTGCTGTTTATCGCCGTCGTCGCGCTGCTGGTTTACGGCATCGGCTGGGAAACCCTCAAGTCGCGCCGGGAAGATTTGATTTACCTCGGCCAGCAGCACATGTTCCTGGTGGCGTGCTCCATGCTGCTGTCGCTGCTGGTCGGCATTCCCAGCGGCATCCTGCTGAGCCGCCCTTTCGCCCGCCGCTGGGCGGAGCACGTGATGCAGATCTTTAACGTCGGCAACACCCTGCCGCCGCTGGCGGTGCTGGCGCTGGCGATGGTGATCATCGGCATCGGCGACCGGCCGGCGGTGGTGGCGCTGTTCCTCGCCTCGCTGCTGCCCATCGTGCGCAATACCTATGCCGGCCTGCGTTCGGTGCCGCCGGCGCTGGTCGAGGCCGCCAACGGTATTGGCATGACCGCCGGGCAGCGGCTGCGCCAGGTCGAACTGCCCAACGCCCTGCCGGTGATCTTCGCCGGGGTGCGCATCGCAATGGCGATCAACGTCGGCACCGCGCCGCTGGCATTTTTGATCGGCGCCAGCAGCTACGGCGAACTGATCTTCCCCGGCATCTACCTGAACGACTTCCCGACGCTGATCCTCGGCGCCGCCGCCACCGCGCTGATCGCCCTGCTGCTCGATCTGGCGCTGGCCGGTCTCGGCCGCCGGCTCAGCCCGCACACCGCATCCTGATGGGAGAAACGCGATGACTCGATGGTTACAACGCCTCCGCCACGCGCTGCTGTTCTCCTTGCTGATGACCGGCGCGGCCGCCTGGGCCGCCCCGCTGACGCTGGCGAGCAAGAACTTTACCGAACAGCGCATTCTGTCGGCGATCACCGTGCAATACCTGCGGGCCAAGGGTTTTCAGGTCGAACCCAAGACCAATCTGGCCACGGTGATCACCCGCAACGCCATGATCAACAAACAGATCGACATGACCTGGGAATACACCGGCACCTCGCTGATCATCTTTAACCACATCAATAAGCGCATGACGCCGCAGGAAACTTACGACACGGTGAAAAAGCTCGACGCCAAACTCGGCCTGGTGTGGCTGCAGCCGGCGGACATGAACAACACCTACGCCTTCGCCATGCAGCGCCAGCGCGCGGAAAAAGAGCAGATTCGCACCATGTCGCAGCTGGTGGCCAAAGTGGAACAGGTGCGTAAAACCGACCCGAAACACAACTGGCTGCTGGGGCTGGATCTGGAGTTTGCCGGCCGCTCGGACGGCCTGAAGCCGATGCAGGCGCTGTACGACATGCCGCTCGATCGTCCGCAAATCCGCCAAATGGACCCCGGCCTGGTCTACAACGCCATCCGCGACGGCTTCGTCGACGCCGGGCTGGTGTACACCACCGACGGCCGGGTGAAAGGCTTCGATCTGCAGGTGCTCGAAGACGACAAGGGTTACTTCCCGAGCTATGCGGTCACGCCGGTGGTGCGCGCCGACGTGTTGCAAAACACGCCGGGGCTGGAAGAGGCGCTGAACACGCTGTCGAAACAGTTCAACAATCAGGTGATCACCGAGCTTAACGCCAGGGTGGATATCGACTACCAGACGCCGCAACAGGTCGCCGACGCGTTCCTCAAGCAGCGCGGCCTGATTTAGGGAGGCATGTGATGAATACCATACTTTACGCCTGGCAAAACTGGGCCTATATCGCTGGATTGACGCTGGAACATCTGCTGCTGGTCGGCGTCGCCGTCGGCCTGGCGATCCTGATCGGCGTGCCGCTCGGCGTGCTGATCGTCCGCCACAAATGGCTGGCGACGCCGGTGCTGAGCCTGGCCACGCTGGTGCTGACCGTGCCCTCCATCGCCCTGTTCGGGCTGATGATCCCGCTGTTTTCCTTAATCGGCCACGGCATCGGCTACGTGCCGGCGATCACCGCGGTGTTCCTTTACTCGCTGCTGCCAATCGTGCGCAACACCCACACCGCGCTCGACAACCTGCCCGGCGGGCTGCGCGAAGCCGGCCGCGGCATCGGCATGACGTTCTGGCAACGCCTGCGCTGGGTGGAGATCCCGGTGGCGCTGCCGGTGATTTTCGGCGGCATCCGCACCGCCGTGGTGATGAATATCGGCGTGATGGCGATCGCTGCGGTGATCGGCGCCGGCGGCCTCGGCCTGCTGCTGCTCAACGGAATCAGCAGCAGCGACATTCGCCAGTTGATTACCGGCGCCGTGATGATCAGCCTGCTGGCGATCGTCCTCGATTGGTTATTGCACCGCTTGCAAATTGCGCTAACGCCCAAGGGGATCCGCTCATGATTAAATTGGAAAATCTGACCAAACAGTTCATGCAAAAGAACGGCACGCCGTTCAACGCCGTAGACAACATCAATCTGGACGTGCCGGAAGGCGAAATCTGCGTGCTGCTCGGCCCTTCCGGCTGCGGCAAAACCACCACGCTGAAGATGATCAACCGCCTGATCGAACCCACCGGCGGCACCATTCTGGTCAACGGCGAAGACACCAGCGCGCTGGATACCGTCAGCCTGCGCCGCAAAATCGGCTACGTCATCCAGCAGATCGGCCTGTTTCCCAACATGACCATCGAGGAGAACATTACCGTGGTGCCGCGCATGCTGGGCTGGGACAAAAAACGCTGCCACGATCGCGCCGAGGAGCTGATGAGCATGGTGGCGCTGGATCCCAAGCGTTTTTTGCACCGCTACCCGAAAGAGATGTCTGGCGGGCAGCAGCAGCGCATCGGCGTGATCCGCGCGCTGGCGGCCGATCCACCGGTGCTGCTGATGGATGAACCCTTCGGCGCAGTGGATCCGATCAACCGCGAAACCATCCAGAACGAGTTTCTCGACATGCAGCGCCAGCTGAAAAAGACCGTGATGCTGGTGAGCCACGACATCGACGAAGCGCTGAAGCTCGGCGATCGCATCGCGGTGTTCCGCCAGGGCAAAATCGTGCAGAACGCCAGCGCCGATGAGCTGCTGGCGCGGCCGGCCAACGACTTCGTCGCTTCCTTTGTCGGCCAGGATCGCACGCTGAAGCGCCTGCTGCTGGTGCAGGCCGGCGACGTGGCCGATCAACAGGAAACGGTGACGGTGCGGCGGGAGACGCCGCTAGTGGAAGCGTTCGGGCTGATGGACGATATCGACGCCCGCTCGGTGACGGTGGTGGACGCCGACGGCAAGCCGCTGGGGTACGTCAAGCGCCGCGAGGCGCGCGGCGCGCCGGGCGTCTGCGCCGACAGCCTGCACCATTTCCGCGTCACCGCCCGTGCGGAGGAGAACCTGCGCGTGGTGCTGTCGAAGCTGTACGAGCACAACACCTCCTGGATGCCGATCGTCGATGAAGACGGCCGCTACAGCGGCGAAATCTCGCAGGATTACATCGCCGACTACCTCAGCTCCGGCCGCACGCGCCGGGTGCTGACGCCGCAATAACCCACGCCGGGGCGCTCGCCGCCCCGCCCACGCCGCAGTTTGCTAAAGATTCACTGGTCATCGGCCGGAGCGCCAAGCACAATGCGCTGATGACCCTTTGATTTTTCTCACGACGCCGCCCACGCATGAAAAGATTGGTCCACCTGCACCACTATCGCGCCCTGTTGCGCAGCCTGTTTATCGCCGTGTTCATCGGCGTCGCCGCCGCCCTGGCGGTGTGGCTGTTCCACCGTTCGATGATTGGCCTCGAGTGGCTGCTGCTCGGCAATGCCGACGGCAGCCTGGTGGCCGCCGCCGCCGCGCTGCCCGGCTGGCGGCGCGCCCTCACTCCGGCGCTGGGCGGGCTGGCGGCGGGCCTGCTGCTTTATATGCATCAGCGCTACCGCCACCAGCGCCCGGCGGCGCCCACCGACTATATGGAAGCGATCGAGACCGGCAACGGCAAGCTGGACACCGGCGCCAGCGTGGTGAAGTGCCTGGCGTCGCTGCTGGTGGTGTCGAGCGGCAGCGCCATCGGCCGCGAAGGCGCGATGATCCTGCTGGCGGCGCTGGTGGGCTCGCTGTTCGCCCAGCGCTTTACGCACGAGAAAGAATGGAAACTGTGGGTGGCCTGCGCCGCCGCCGCCGGGATGGCCAGCGCCTATCATGCGCCGCTGGCGGGCAGCCTGTTTATCGCCGAGATCCTGTTCGGCACCCTGATGCTGGCCTCGCTCGGCCCGGTGGTGATCGCCGCGGTCAGCGCCCTGCTGATGACCAACCTGCTCAACGGCGGCCAGGCGCCGCTCTATCTGGTGACGCCGCTCGCCGCCCCCTTGCCGACGCAATACCTGCTGATGGCGCTGGTCGGCGTGGTGGCCGGCGCCGGTGGGCCGCTGTTTTTATGGCTGATGACCGCCACCGGCCATGCCTTCCGCTCGCTGCGGTTGAAGCCGCCGTTGCAGCTGGCGCTGGGCGGCCTGATCGTCGGGCTGCTTTCGCTGCTGTTCCCGCAGGTGTGGGGCAACGGTTACAGCGTGGTACAGGCGCTGCTGATCGCGCCGCCGGGGGTATTGCTGCTGGGGGCGATCCTGGTGTGCAAACTGTTGGCGATCCTCGCCAGCAGCGGGTCGGGCGCGCCGGGCGGGGTCTTCACCCCGACGCTGTTCGTCGGCGCCGCGCTCGGTTCGATCATCGGTCAGCTGTTTGGCCTGTGGCCGGGCATGGATGCGGCGGTGCCGCTGCTGCTGGCGCTGACCGGCATGGCCACCCTGCTGGCCGCCACCACCCATGCGCCAATCATGGCGGCGCTGATGGTGTTTGAAATGACCGGCGAATACGCGCTGCTGCCCGGCATTCTGCTCTCGTGCGTGATCGCCACCACCGTGTCGCGCGGCCTGCGGCCGGTGTCGGTGTATCACTCGGCGCCGCCGCCCAAACGCGAGGCTTAGAACTCGCCCTGCTGCAGGATTTTCCTGAACTGCGGGCACTGCAGGTGCTCGGGTTCAGGGCAATCGACCATGTGGCGCAGCCCGTCGCGCACCTGCATCAGGCGTTGGATATGGCGATCCAGTTCATCCGCCCGCGCCGCCAGCAGCCCGCGATCGAGCGCTATCTTGCCCCGTTCGTCAAACAAGGCGCTCATCTCGTCCAGCGTAAAACCGGCCAGGCGCGCCAGCGCGATCAGCCGCAGTTGGTCAAGCACGCCGGCGGCGTATTGGCGGCGCAAACCGTGGCGGCCCGTCGACGCGATCAGCCCCTTTTTCTCGTAATGCCGCAGCGCGGAAGGCGCGACTCCGCTCAGGCGCGCCACCGCGCCGATATCCAGTTCTTTTGCCATTGACTTGAAGCCGACTTTAAGTTGCACACTGTGCGCACATTATCACGTCACTGAGCCAAGGACACCCTATGACCCCCGATCTGTTAGTGCGCATCCTGTTAACCGGCGCCGGCGCCACCCTCTGTATGGATCTGTGGGCGCTGCTGCTGAAGCGGCGCTTCGACATCCCTTCTCTCGATTATGCGCTGGTGGGCCGTTGGTTTCTCGGCATGTTCGACGGCCGCTGGTTTCACGCCACCATCGTTACGGCGCCGCCGCGCCGGGGAGAGAGAGAAATCGGCTGGATATTGCATTACGCCATCGGCATCGCGTTTGCCTTTATCCCGCTCGGGTTGGCGGGCAGCGAGTGGTATGCGACGCCGGAGCCGCTCATCGCGCTGTTGAGCGGCTGGCTGAGCCTGGCGGCGCCATTTCTGGTGATGCAGCCCGCGCTGGGCTTTGGCGTGGCGGCGGCAAAAACCGCCTACCCACGAAAAGCGCGGCTCCTCAGCCTGCTCACCCACACGGTGTATGGGCTGGGCCTGCTGATCGCCGCCCGGCTGTTGGCGACGCTCTGCGCCTGAGCGAGCTTACAGCAGCGTGGAAATATCGAGGTAGTGCGCCAGTTCGCGCTGCTCCGCGCGCGGCAGATACGGAATTTCACCCAGCAGCGGCGCGGGAATGCGCTGCTGCAGCGCCGCGATGGTTTCGGCATAGTGCGCCAACCCCGGGTTGATGCGGTTGGCGACCCAGCCCAGCAGCGGCAGACCGTCGTTGATGATCGACTGCGCGGTCAGCAGCGCGTGGCTGACGCAGCCCAGTTTGATGCCCACCACCAGCACCACCGGCAGCTGTTCCTGCACCACCCACTCGGCGTAAGGCCGCAGATCGTTCATCAGCACCCGCCAACCGCCGCTGCCTTCCACCACCACCGTGTCGGCTTTGGCGGACAGATCGCGCAGACCGCTGCTCATCACGCCATAGTTGATGTCCTCGGTTGCATGCGCGTGAAACACCTCATCCAGGCAGGTGATGGGATTGATCTCCTCGTAGGACAGCGGCAGGGTTGAGGTGGCCTGCAACACCAAAGCGTCTTTATTGCGGATGCCCTCACTGGTTTCCTGGCAGCGCGCGGCGATCGGCTTGTAGCCGGCCACCGAACGGCCATCGGCGGCCAGCGCCTGCATCAACCCGCGGGAAACCACGGTTTTACCGACGTCGGTATCCGTGCCTGTCACAAATAAACGCTTCAACATGAATAAAATGCCCCAGAATGCCCCGTTAACAATGTGTCGCCGCACCGGCGGCGAAGAAGTCTTGCGGAAAAATTCTAGGGGATGCGCCCTCATAGGGGCTTGAGGTAGCTCAATCTTTTGCGGGATTAATAAGAAGTTCTGATGTTAGCCCTGCAGCAGCTGCACCAGCAATGAACCGTTGTACAGCGCCTCTTTCACCAGCGCCGCGCCGGGCATGGTGCCCTGATTGAAGAACTGCGTGGATTCGACCTTGACCTGCTCGCTATAGGCCGGCAGCGCCTGCTGACGAATGCAGGAGGCGATGGCCGGATGCAAGATCTCCGCCGCGCGGTTGAGCGGCGAGCCCACCAGGATCTTCTCCGGATTGAACAGGTTGACCATGATAGCCAGAATGCGCCCCACGCTGTGGCCGACGCCGAGGATGATGTCCCGCGCCAGCTGATCGCCCGCCAGCGCGGCGTCGCACAGCGATTCAACGGTCAGCGGCGCGCCGTGCAGGCTGGAGCTCATCGAGCCGCTCAGCCGCTGCTGGGCGATCTCCAGCATGTTCTCGATGCTGGCCACGGTCTCGAGACAGCCGTGGTTGCCGCAGTAGCAGCGTTTGCCGTAAGGATCGACCTGGGTGTGGCCGATCTCCACCACGCTGTGGCTGCCGGCGTGCAGCACATGGCCGCCGGTGATCACCCCGGCGCCGACGTTATGGTCGATCACCACCTGAATGACGTTCTGGCTGCCGCGTGAGGCGCCGTACAGCGCCTCGGCCATGGTCCAGGCGCTGATGTCGTGCTGCAGGTAAACCGGCAGGCCGGTGCGGGTTTCCAGCGCCGGGCCGAGCGGCATCTCCAGCACGTCGTAAAACGGCATGCGGTGCACCACGCCGGACTGCACGTCGATCATGCCCGGCAGCGTGATGGCGATCGCCGTCAGCCGCTCCAGCTTGCTTTGGTGGCGGATAAAGAACTGATCGACTTCGGTCAGGATGCGTTTCAACAGCGGTTCGGGGTGTTCGGCCGCCAGCGGCAGCTGTTCCTCCACCACCAGTTTGCTGCTGAGATCGCGCAGCGCCAGCGTGATGCTGCCGCGGCTGATGCGGGCGGACAGGTAATGCCAGGCTTCGGTGTCCAGCACCAGTCCCACCGCCGGGCGGCCCCGGCTGCCGATTTCCTGGTACTCGGTTTCCTTGACCAGGTGGGCTTCCAGCAGTTCGCGCACGATCTTGGTGATGCTGGCGGGCGCCAGCTGCGCGCGTTTTGACAGTTCGATGCGCGAAATCGGGCCCAGTTGATCGATTAGCCGATAAACCGCCCCCGCATTAGTCTGCTTGATTTGATCGATATGCCCAGGCTGCCCAACCGCAATCACAAACCTGCTCCTACTATTTTTCGCGCTTCTAAATAAAGACTAGGGGTTATGGTGGGGCTTTTGTCATACAGCGTCAACTATTTGATTCGTTATGTGATTTGCTGCACAAATTCCTCGCAATTTCAGTGTGAATCGAGTTTTATTTACCCGGTTTCGGCGTCATTTGAGCATCAACGCCATCAGCGCCTGCGCCGCAGCGGTCAGCGGCCGCCGGCGGTGATGCACCAGCCACACTTCGGTGGTGGCGTCGGGTTCCGCCAGCGGCAAATAGCGCACGCCGTCCACCCGCACCCGGGCGAAAGAGGCCGGCAGAATCGACACCCCCAACCCGGCGGAAACCAGCCCGATAATGGTCATCGCTTCGCCCACTTCCTGGGTGATGTACGGAGTTATGCCGGCCTTGCCGAGTAGCAGCAGAATTTCGTCGTACAGCGCGGTGCCCACTTCGCGCGAGAAAAACACGAACGGCTCCTGCGCCAAATGTTGAAACCGCAGCGCGCCGCCGGGCGTTTCCGCCAGCGGATGCCCTTGCGGCACCACCGCCACCAGCGGTTCGCGCAGCAGCAGCTGATAGTGAAGCGCCTCCGGCAGCCGCGTGTTGCGCATCACCCCCAGATCCAGCTCACCGTTCAGCAGCGGTTCGATCTGCTGTTTGGTGTTGATTTCGCGCATTTTGATATGCACCTGCGGCGAGTGCTGACGAAAGGCGCGCAGGCTGCGCGACACCACGCCGATAAAGGGCGCGGAAGAGGTAAAGCCGATGGTCATTTCCCCCAGTTCACCGCGATCCAGACGCGCCGCCTTTTCCGCCGCGCGCCCGACCTGATCGAGCACCTGATAGGCTTCTTTGAGGAACATCTCCCCGGCCTGGGTCAAACTGACGTTGCGGTTGTTGCGCGCCAGCAGCCGCGCGCCGACCATCTCCTCCAGCGCCTGGATTTGCTGGCTGAGCGGCGGCTGGGAGATGCGCAGCCGCTCGGCGGCGCGGCCAAAATGCAGCTCTTCCGCCACGGCGATAAAGTAACGCAGGTGCCTCAATTCGATATTCATATTTAAAACGTCTTAATTTTAATTATTAATATATTAGACAAAAAAATCGCCGCTCCCTATCATTTTGTTATCTGCAAAGTGTCTGTTTATCTCCCCGAAGTTCGGTAAGGAAACACTGTGACAACCCCTGTGCGTTCTGCGGCCGCGATGCCGTCGACGCTGGCCGCCAACGATGACGCGGCCGCTGCGCCAAAAGTAAAACGCTCCACCCTCAACAACAAACTCCCCTACATCGAACGCGGCACGCCGCAGTTTATGCGCGTGACGCTGGCGCTGTTTTCCGCCGGGCTGGCGACCTTCGCGTTGCTTTACTGCGTGCAGCCGATCCTGCCGGTGCTGTCGCAAGATTTCGGCGTCTCGCCGGCGGAAAGCAGCCTGTCGCTCTCGGTCTCCACCGGCCTGCTGGCGATCGGCCTGATGTTCACCGGGCCGCTGTCCGACGCCATCGGCCGCAAATCGGTGATGGTGGTGGCGTTGCTGCTGGCGGCGGTCTGCACGCTGATCTGCGCCTTTATGACCAGCTGGCACGGCATTTTGCTGATGCGCGCGCTGATCGGCCTGTCGCTGAGCGGCGTGGCGGCGGTCGGCATGACCTATCTCAGCGAAGAGATCCATCCCAGCTTCGTCGCCTTCTCGATGGGGCTGTATATCAGCGGCAACTCGATCGGCGGCATGAGCGGCCGCCTGGTGACCGGGGTGTTGACCGACTTCTTCTCCTGGCGCGTGTCGCTCGGGGTCATCGGCCTGTTCGCCCTCGCCGCCGCCTGCATGTTCTGGCGCATCCTGCCTGCCTCGCGGCATTTTCGCGCCAGCTCGCTGCGCCCGCGCACCCTGCTGATCAATTTCAAACTGCATTGGCACGATAAGGGCCTGCCGCTGCTGTTCGCGGAAGGTTTCCTGCTGATGGGCAGCTTCGTCACCCTGTTCAACTACATCGGCTATCGCCTGCTGGCGGATCCTTACCACCTGAGCCAGGCGATCGTCGGCCTGCTGTCGGTGGTATACCTCACCGGCTCCTACAGCTCGCCCAAGGCCGGCGCGCTCACCTCGCGCTTCGGGCGCGGCCCGGTGCTGCTGGCCTCGATCGTGATTATGCTGATCGGGATTCTGATTACCGCGCTGCCGCAGGTGCCGGCGATCTTTATCGGCATGATGCTGTTCACCGCCGGCTTTTTCGCCGCCCACTCGGTGGCCAGCAGCTGGATCGGCCGCCGCGCGCGCCGCGCCAAAGGCCAGGCGTCGTCGCTGTATCTGTTCTGTTATTACGTCGGCTCCAGCGTGGCCGGCACCCTCGGCGGCGTGTTCTGGCACAGCTTCGGCTGGAATGGCGTGGCGGCGTTCATCAGCCTGATGCTGCTGCTGGCGCTGCTGGTGGTGCATTACCTGAAACGCCTGCCGGAAGCGGCGCGCCTTTGAAGAGAAAAAGCCGCGGTGGTTTGCCGCGGCGTGTCATGCCAGTGCCTGTGATTATTGACCGGTTTTCCAGCGGGTGCGCAGGTACTCCACCGCCTTATCCGTTTGCGGCTCAGTCAGATAGCGTTGCCGGAACAGGATGGTTCCCCCCATTCCCGGCAGGCTTTCGTTGAGATCCAGCTGCCTTTTCAGTTCGGGAACGCCGCCCTCGACAGCCCAGGCCGGCTCGCCGGCGGCAGGCGTGCCTACTTTATACAGGGCCACCCCGGCATAGAGCCGAACCGACGTGCCTTTCACCACCTCGGCCCACCAGTTGGCCAGCACGTCGTAGCGGACAATTTCACGATCAAAAGGCCAATACAGCTGCGGTGCGATGTAATCGAGCAGCCCCAGTTTTACCCACTGGCGCGTATCGGCATAGGCCGTATCGTACGATGGCGCGCCTGCCCGCGTCGCCGAACCGTCAGGATCGTCCGCTTTGTTTCGCCATACGCCCGCCGGACTGACGCCAAACGCAACCTCGGGCTTCAATGCTTTGACGGCGGCTGACACCTGTTTTATCAATTGCAGCGTGTTGTCTCTGCGCCAGGCGGCTTTGTCTGCAAATCCTTTGCCGTATGCGCGATACGTTCGTTCATCATCCAGCGGCGATTGCGGCGTTTCGTAATAGAAATAATCGTCAAACTGAATGCCGTCGACATCGTAGTTTTTGACTATTTCAGCCACCACGCCGGTGATCCAGTTGCGCACGTCGGGCAGGCCGGGGTCGAGCACGAAGCGCTCGTTGGCGGTGCGTATCCAGTCGGGATGCAGCGCATAGACGCTGGCCGGCGGCGACTGCAGCGTATGATTGAGTGCATCAATCGTCTGTGGGCGGGTATTCATGGAAACCCGATAAGGGTTCAGCCAGGCATGCACCTTGATGCCGCGCCGATGCGCTTCTTGCAGCATAAAGGCCAGCGGATCATAGCCGGGATCCTGGCCAACGGTGCCGGTCAACACCTCAGACCAGGGCAAGATGTTTGAGCGCCACAGGGCCGTGCCGTCCGGTTTAACCTGAAAATAGACCGTGTTAATCCCGGTTTTCACCATCTCGTCCAGCGCGTCCGTCAGCCCCTGTTTCTGCTGGCAAACCCGCTCTTGCGCGGTTTCCGCATTCAGGGAGGCCGCCGGCGGCCAGTCCAGGCCAATGACCGTGGCCAGCCAGATGCCCCTCATTGGTGTTATCGGCGGTGTCGGCCGCGGGGGCTTCTCCGGTTCGGGTGGCTTGGCGCATCCGCTCACACCCAGCATGGCGGCCATCAACAGCCATCCGCCTAATTTTGTTGCGCCTGTCGGCATCCTGATTCTCCTTCCGTGAGTGACGGTTATCCCATGTCGTTACGTGCAGAGCAAGAAACTGCCCGCTATCAAGCTGCCGGCGTCGCCTTTTTCAGACGACGCCGGTGTCCTTACCCCATCACCAGCTCAGCCCAGTCCCGCGAGGGAACGCCACCTTGCCCGTATTGGTTTCCGCATCGTAGTCATGCCAAGTGTTGACCGGCAATTTGCCCTGCGGTTTGATTTTACCCGTCAGCACCTGCGCTAAAGAGACCATCGAAGGGCCGCGCCACACGCCGCTGTCATAACCGTAGTAGGCGTAGGTGGCGACGGCCGCCTCCACCTCTGCGGCATAGTTCACGATATCGTAAGGGGCGCGCAGTGAGAGGTGAACGCGTTTTTTCCCCTGCTCGGCAGCGTATTTCAACCAGCCCGGATAAGGGCTGCCGTCATTGCCCGCTCCGGTTGCGGAAGTCACCACCCCATCCTGCTCGGCAGGCGTAAAGCGGGTTGACAGCGTTCCGAGCAGGAACACGTCGCAGCCGGCAATATGCTCTCTGATCTGGGCATCGCTCAGTTCCGTTTCCTTCGCGGCAACGACGTTCTGATACCCCTCCTGCGCCATCACGCGCGCAATGCCGTTGGCCTGCTCGCCCCACGGGGTCAAAATAAAGTAGCGCAGCGTTTTGTCCTTCAACGGCAACAGGCTGTGGCGATTGATCACCACGGTAATGGAGCGATCGGCGATGCGTTTTTCCAGCTTGTGCGCTGAGGACGAAACGCTGCTGGAACAAGGAGCTTCGCGATGCCCCATCAGGTTATGGCGTAATTTGAGGCGCAAAATTCGCTCGACCGAGGCATCGATATCGGCTTCGCTGAGATGCCCCATTTTCACCCTGTCCGCAAGGTAACGGATCAGTTCCGGCAGCAAGCGCGCCTGGGCCGGCGAGGCGATGCTGACAGGCATCAGGGCAATATCCACCCCGGCGGCAAAGACGTTTTCAGCGGCCGCTTGCTGGCTGAAATGCTCGGCAATCGCGCCCATATCCAGCGCGTCTGAAATCGTTACGCCGGCATACCCCAATTCATTGCGCAGGATCTGGGTCTGAATTTCATGCGACATGGTGGCCGGCACCGTGATTTTTTCACCGCTGCGGGTGTCTATCTGGCGGTTATCCAGTGCCGGATACTGAATATGGGCGGTCATGACCATGTCCGGCGCCGCGCAGCGATCGATGGCCTGCTTGTAAGGGGCGATATCGATGGCAAAAGCCTCTTCCCGCGTGCGATCGACGCGCGGCAAACCGGTATGCGAGTCGGTCGAGGTGCTGCCATGGCCGGGGAAGTGCTTGTAAGCGGTGATCAGCCCCTGCTGTTTCATGCCCGCCACCATTTTCTCTGCCAGACGGGAAACGGTGTTCTTATCATCGCTGAAGGCGCGAACGTTAATCACCGGATTGAACGGGTTGGTGTTGACGTCCACGACCGGGGCAAAGTTGGTATTGATATGCAACGCGCGCATATCCTGGGCCATCAGTTTGCCTTGTTCAACGGCGAGATGTTTATCCGCACCGCCCTCAATCGCCGCTGCGAGCGCCATATTGCCGGGAAATGAGGCATAGTCGCCGCGCGGCAGCCGGAAAACGTTACCGCCTTCGTTATCGGTGCCAATAAACAAACGTATGCCCGCGTGGGTTTTCATCGCGGCATACCAGGCCGTCAACGTGTTGATCTGCTGCTTGTCTTTCAGATTATTGGCAAACAGGATCACCCCACCCACGTGGTTATCGGCGATCAGCTTGCCAATGGCTTCATTGGGAACGGTCATATCCTGATTGCTGCTACCGCTCCGATCCCAGTAGCGAAAATCCAGCATGATTTTTTGCCCGATTTTCTCTTCCAGCGTCATGTTTTTGACTTTCTGTTTAATATCCACAGTGAACCTCCGTTTAAAGCGCCCGTTAATGACAGAAGAAAAGATAACCCCAAGGGCTCATCGCGTCCTGCCATTCCGTTTGTTCCAGCGTTTGGACAACGGCGTGCGGAAAATGGATTAAACAAAACACAAACGAACAGGATAAAATCCATAAAATAATCAAAACACTACGCATACAGAGTGTCTTGCGTGCCCTGCCGCCAAAGACCGTTATGGCGTATTTTCCGCTGATAAGCCGGGTGGCCAATGAAGCTGCCTTTTCCCCGGTAGCCTATGTTGCCCCCAGTCTGCTACTCTTCTATAGTATGTTGTAACTAAAATAGGAGGGTGCGATGAGCAGATACGATGTGATAGGCCGGATGAACGCCTGCTTTACCGAACTGGAGCAGGCGCTCGGCGCGCTGCAGCAGCAGATCGCCCCGCTGCGGTTGCTGGCGGCGCGGGTGTTCAGCCTGCCGGAGGTTGAAAAAGGCCAGGAACATCAGGCCATCTCACATATCGCGGTCGAACAGCATGTGGGGCAAGCGGCGCGCGATCTGGCGCTGGAGCACTATCAGCGGCTGTTTATCCACCATAACCGGGAGAATGTCAGCAGCAAGGCCGCCGTTCGCCTGCCCGGCGTCATCTGTCTGGCGGTGGAGCAGCCGGAGTATCAGGTGCTGCAAACGCAGCTGGCGCTGATCAATCGCCTGAAGGGCGAGCTGGAACAGATTATCACCGTCGATTCCGGCCTGGCGCCGGAGCAGCGTTTCGAGTTCGTGCACACCCATCTGCACGGGCTGATTACCCTCAGCGCCTATCGCACCCTCACCGCCCTGACCAATCCCGACTCCGTGCGCTTTGGCTGGGCCAACAAGCACATCATCAAAAACGTCAAGCGGGACGACATCCTGGCGCAGCTGGAGAAAAGCCTGAAAGCCGGCCGCGCGGTGCCGCCGCACAGCCGTGAACAGTGGGCTGCCCTGGTCAGCCGCGAGATAGACGACGTCAGCCGCCTGCCGCAGCACGCGACGCTGAAAATCAAGCGGCCGGTCAAAGTGCAGCCGATCGCCCGGGTGTGGTATCAGCAGCAGCAAAAACAGGTGCAACACCCCTGCCCGCTGCCGCTGATCGCCCTGTGTCAGGTTGAAAACGGCGCCGCGGTGCCGAAGATTGGCGAGCTGCTCAACTACGACGTCGACGCGGTGAAACACCGTTACAAACCCGACGCCCGGCCGCTGCGGCTGCTGGTGCCACGCCTGCACCTGTATACCGACGACGCTACTCGCTGAGGGCATACACCCGCAGGCGATGGCCGTCCGGATCCCGCGCCACGAAGGTGTAACCGAACGCCATCTCGGTCGGCGTTTGTTCAATCGGCAGCCCGAGTTCGCGCCACTGGTTATAGCGCGCCTCGACCTCTTGCGGATCCTGGCACAAAAAGCCCAGTTCACCGCCGCCGCCGGTCAGGGTCGCCGCAGGTTTTACCCCCTGTTTGGCCCACATCCCCAGCTTAAAGCCGTTGTTGAGCACGAACAGGGCGAAGCCGGGAGAAAGCTCTACCGGCGCCTGTCCCAGTAAGCGTTGATAAAAGGCGGCGCTGTTCAGCGGGTTGTCGACGTAAAGCAGGGTCATGCTGGGAAGAGTCATCGGTCTGTCCTCTGGGTGATGGGAACCGGCCGGTTCCCGATAGGCACAGACTAAAGCGCGCGGCTGACAGTTTATGGCAGCAGCGTGCCGCTATTGCTCCACAATGCCCTCGCTGAGGCGCCACTCTTTCAGCAGCCGCCGCCGGCCGCGCGGATAGCGCTGTTCCAACGGCATGGCGGCCTGAATGCGATCGAGGCGAAAATGGCGAAACGCCTGGCGCAGCTCGCACCAGGCGACCAGCACCTGGAGCTGGTCGAAAAAGCCCAGCGCAAAGGGCCACAGCAGGCGTTCGCTGCGCTGCCCCGCCAGATCGAGATAGTCGATATGCAGCTTGCGCTCGTGGCGGATGGTGTCACGGATCAGCACCCGCATCGCATCCGCCACCGGCGGTGCCTGAACCGGCGCGATCAACAGCGTGTTGGCCTCCAGCTCCTCCCGCAGCGCCGGCGGCAGCACGGCGGCGATCTTGGCCAGCGCCTGGCCCGCCGCGCTCGCCAGCTGGCTGTCGCCGCGGCGGCTGACCCAGCGCATGCCCAGCACCAACGCTTCTGTCTCCGCCTGAGAGAACATCAGCGGCGGCAGCATAAAGCCGGGGCGCAGCACATAGCCGACGCCCGCCTCGCCGGCGATCTCCGCCCCCTGCTGCTGCAGCGTGGCGATATCGCGGTACAGCGTGCGCATGCTGATACCCAGCGTCTGCGCCAGCACATGGCCCGCCACCGGATAACGGCGGCTGCGCAGCAGCTGCATCAGATCGAGTAAACGTTGTGCGCGCGACATCTTGATTTCTCCACAAAAAAAGGGCTTACCTCAGTAAGCCCCCGGTTGCCTCACAGATCAATCATTTCTGCATGCTGCCAACCATCGCTTCCGGCCGCACCCACTCGTCGAACTGCGCTTCGGACAGGTAGCCCAGCTTCAGCGCCGCGGCTTTCAGCGTCAGCCCTTCCTTGTGCGCTTTCTTGGCGATTTCCGCCGCCTTGTCGTAGCCGATGTGGGTGTTGAGCGCCGTCACCAGCATCAGCGATTCGTTCAGCAACTGGGTGATGCGATCGCGGTTCGGTTCGATGCCCACCGCGCAGTGCTCGTTGAAACCCTGCATGCCGTCGGCCAGCAGGCGAATCGACTGCAGGTAGTTGTGGATCACCATCGGGCGGAACACGTTCAGCTCGAAGTTGCCGGAAGCGCCGCCAATGTTTACCGCCACGTCGTTGCCCAGCACCTGGGCGCACAGCATGGTCATCGCCTCACACTGGGTCGGGTTGACCTTGCCCGGCATGATGGAACTGCCCGGTTCGTTCTCCGGGATCGAAATCTCGCCGATGCCGCAGCGCGGGCCGGAAGCCAGCCAGCGCACGTCGTTGGCGATCTTCATCAGCGAGGCCGCCAGCCCTTTCAGCGCGCCATGCCCTTGCACCAGCGCGTCGCAGGTCGCCAGCGCTTCGAACTTGTTCGGGGCGGTGACGAACGGCTGATGGGTCAATTCCGCCAGCGCTTTAGCCACGCGCACCGCGTACTCCGGATGGGTGTTCAGCCCGGTGCCGACCGCCGTGCCGCCAAGCGCCAGCTCGGCGATGTGCGGGATACTGTCCTCGATGTGTTTCAGATTGTGCGCCAGCATCGCCGCCCAACCGGAGATCTCCTGCCCCAGGGTCAGCGGCGTGGCGTCCTGCAGATGAGTGCGGCCGATTTTGACGATGTCGCGGTAGGCTTCAGCCTTGTCGCTCAGCGTCTTGTGCAGCACTTTCAGCTCGGGGATCAGATGTTCGCGCAGCGCAATCACCGCCGCCACGTGCATCGCGGTGGGAAACACGTCGTTGGAGCTTTGGCTTTTATTGACGTCGTCGTTCGGGTGCACCTTGCGCTCTTCACCGCGCACGCCGCCCAGCAGCTCGCTGGCGCGGTTGGCCAACACTTCGTTCATGTTCATGTTGGTCTGGGTGCCGGAACCGGTTTGCCAGATCGACAGCGGGAACTGGTCGGCATGGCTGTCCGCCAGCACTTCGTCGGCGGCGCTGATAATGGCGGCGCCCCGTTCGGCCGGCAGCAGCCCCAGATCCACGTTCACCTGCGCGGCGGCGCGCTTGGTCAACGCCAGCGCGTGGATCAGCGCGGTCGGCATCTTTTCGGAGGAAATGCGGAAATGCGCCAACGAACGCTGGGTTTGCGCGCCCCACAGCTTGTCGGCCGGTACTTCGATGGGGCCCATAGAGTCTTTTTCGATACGAACGCCTGCCATCATTATCTCCTTAGCATAATTCCTAAAATCGTAGGGTTAGGCCGACGCGCTACCCCCCGTCGGCATGCACTCCCAGTATAGTGACATAATAACTATTCGCATTAAGAGAGTTATCTCACAGCACGTTTCATCTTTTTTACCCATTAACGACGCGGTTATTTTCCATCGGTTAACCCGCGGCGAAATAAACGGCCGGGAATGAGCCAGGAGAATAAAAGTGTGGCTACTCATTAACGCGGATGACGCGAATTAAAATTATTGATGCGCTGCGCCTGTAAATGATTGAGCTCATCGATACGTTGTTGCTGCAGATGATTGATCTCGTCGTAGGCGTCCTGCCGTTCATGATGCCGATAGGCCCCGGTCGCCACCGCGCCGGCGGTGAGCGCCAACGGGTGCGCCACGGGCACGATCGCGGCGGGAACCGCGACCGGCGCGGGTGCAACGACGATCGGCGCCGGCGCGATCGCCACGGCGCGCGGCGCCGCGTAGGGATAGGTGACGATCACCGCCGCCTGGGCTGCGCCGGCGCAAAGCCCCAACAGCAACAACAGTTTTTTCATGCAACAGACCTCTGGTTTTGTTAAATCGACTCGTTAGCCGTTACGGTAAAGGGGTCTGACGCGCAGGTTTAAGCTCGGCGTGTGATCGCCCGGCGCAGCGTGAAAATAATAATAAGGGAATGGCTCAGACGGTAAAAAATAAATTCAGCAGTCATATTTTGACATGCTGAATAATAAATAATGCGGCAGGGTGAGCGGACTATCGGCAATAATCCTGCCGGTTCAAAAAATAATCGAACGGCGGGTTTTCCGGGCCGCCTTGAGGCCTGCGCGCCAATTGAGGCGCCGATCGTTATCACGCTATACTTTGGCCCCGTTGCCGGGCGCGACGTTATTCGGCGTTGTTTTGATCGCGCCCATGATTTTTCCTGCCGACGCGGGCGTATGATGGTTGTCGGCACAGATTTAACTAACCGTATAAAATCAGTAAGTTATTGCCATCCGGTACGGCAATGACGCTAAGGACGTTTATCGACATGCAAAAAATGACCAACGCGGTACAGAATTACGCCTGGGGCAGCCACGATGCGCTGACCCGTCTTTACGGCATCGCCAACCCTGATAATCTGCCGATGGCCGAACTGTGGATGGGCGCCCATCCCAAGAGCCCTTCCCGCGTGCCGGGCGCCGACGGCGAGCTGCGTTCGCTGCGCGATCTGATCGATGAAGACCAGCCAAAACAGCTGGGCACCAACGTCGCCAGCCGCTTTGGCGAGTTGCCGTTCCTGTTTAAAGTACTCTGCGCCGATCAGCCACTGTCGATCCAGGTCCACCCGAGCAAAGCGGCGGCCGAAATCGGCTTCGCGAAAGAGAATGCCGCCGGCATCCCCCTGAGCGCCGCCGAACGCAACTATAAAGATCCCAACCACAAGCCCGAGCTGGTGTTCGCCCTCACGCCGTTCCTGGCGATGAACGGCTTTCGCGAACTGGCCGATATCGTTTCCCTGCTGCAACCGATCGCCGGCGCACACCACGACATCGCCGCCTTCCTGCAACAGCCGGACACTGCGCATCTCGCATCCCTGTTCGCCAGCCTGCTGACGATGAGCGGCGAGCAAAAGTCGCTGGCGCTCGGCGTATTGAAAGCCGCGCTCAACAACCAGCAGGGGGAACCCTGGGACACCGTACGCTTTATCGCCGGCTTCTATCCGGACGACAGCGGCCTGTTCTCACCGCTGCTGCTGAACGTGGTGCAGCTCGCGCCGGGCGAAGCGATGTTCCTGTATGCCGAAACGCCGCACGCCTACCTGAAAGGCGTGGCGCTGGAGGTGATGGCCAACTCGGACAACGTGCTGCGCGCGGGCCTGACGCCGAAATTCATCGACGTGCCCGAGCTACTGGCCAATCTGCAGTTCCGCCCGCAGCCGGCTTCCGGCCTGCTGACCCAGCCGGAGCCACGCGGCAACGAGCTGTTCTTCCCGATTCCGGTGGAGGATTTCGCCTTCTCGCTGCACGATTTGACCACCGCCCCGCAGGTGCTGGCGCAGCAAAGCGCCGCCATCGTGTTCTGCGTCACCGGCGAAGCGACGCTGGAAAAATCCGGGCAACGCCTGACGCTCAAACCGGGCGAATCCTGCTTTATCGGGGCTTTCGAATCCCCGGTCAACGTCAGCGGCAGCGGCCGCATCGCCAGGGTTTATAACCATCTGGCCTAACCGTTGATAAATTTCAGCAAATTGCTTGCTGAAAGCGAGAGCTACCCCCACAATTAAACGCCTGCGGGCGTTTATTTTCGGCCCCTATTTGCCCCTCCCGCGCAACGGAGGGTGATAAGAAAAAAGGATGAAACAGAGCTATGAAAAAATCGTTAGTCGCTGTCAGCGTCATTGTGGTTCTTGGCGCAGCATGGACCGGGGCATCCTGGTACACCGGGAAACTGATCGAGCAGCACATGGGCGAAGTCGTCGACAACGCCAACGGCCAGCTGAAAGCTTACCTGCCGAAAGCCGGCGTGAAGCTGAGCTATGAAAATTACCAGCGCGGCCTGTTCAGCAGTAAAGTGCGTTATGTGCTGCGCTCCGACGGCACGGATACCAGTGAAGACGCGGCGCTGAAAGCCGGCGAAGAAGTGGCGTTCCTGGAAACCATCGATCACGGCCCGTTCCCCTTCGCCCAGCTGAAAAAATTCAATCTGCTGCCGAGCATGGCGTCGGTGCATACCGAGCTGGAAAATACCCCGGCGGTGAAAGGCCTGTTTGACACCACCAAAGGCAAATCGCTGTTTACCGCCGATTCGCGCATCTCTTACAGCGGGGACACCTCGTCCGCCATCGACATCATCCCGCTGGACTACCAGAAGGATAAGTCTTCGCTGAAATTCAGCGGCGCCACCATTAACGCCGATGTGTCCAGCGATCTGAAAAAATTCGTGCTGGACGCCAATAGCGACAATATCGTGTTCGCCAGCCCGAACGAATTCGGTCAAAACGAGCAGATCACCTTCCAGGGCTTCAACCTGAAGGGCAACAGCAACGAGAGCAAGTTCGGCGTGAAGCTCGGCGATCAGACGATGACGCTGAAGCAGTTCAAACTGACGATCGACGGTAAAGATACCGTGGCGTTGGACGGTTTCAACCTGGTGAGCAAGTTCGGCGAGCAAGGCAGCAGCAACATCGGCGGCCAGATCGACTACACCATGGACGCGCTCAAGGTGCAGGGCAACGATTTCGGCGCCGGCAAGCTGGCGCTGAAAATCGACAACGTCGACGGCAAGGCGCTGAAAGACTTCGCCGACAGCTACAACCGCCAGACCATGGCGCTGCTGCAACAGGGCGAGAACCTGGATCCGGCCGTGTATGAGCAGCAAAACGCCGAGCTGTTGCAAAAGAACCTGCCGCTGCTGCTGAAAGGCAACCCGAGCCTCAGCATCGCGCCGCTGAGCTGGAAAAACAGCAAGGGCGAGAGCACCTTCACGCTGGATCTGGCGCTGACCGATCCGAGCAAAGCCGCCTCCCCGGCGCAATCGCCGGATCAGCTGATCGCGCAGGCGGTTAAAAAGCTGGATATCAACCTGACCATTCCGGAAGCGATGGCCACCGAAGTGACCGCGAAAACCGCGCTGTTGCAGGGTTACAATGCGGAAGACGCGCAGAAACTGGCGCAGCAGCAGGTGCAGGGCCTGGCGGCCATGGGCCAGATGTTCAAGCTGACCACCCAGAAAGACGGCGTGATCGCGAGCAAGTTCCACTATGCCGACAACCAGGTTGACCTCAACGGCAACAAGATGTCGCTGCAAGAGTTCATCGGCCAGTTCGCCATCCTGGGCGCCCCGGCGGAAGACGCTGAACCGGCGCAGGAAGCGGAACCCGCTCCGGCACCGGCGCAGTAATCGCCTGACAGCCTGATCAAGGGCCCCTGCGGGGCCCTTTTTATTTACCCCATTTCCGCGGCGTAAACCGCATCGCGGATCTGCTGCGGATAGCGGCCGCACATGCCTTCAAACGCGGTGTTGGTCAGTATCACCACGCTCAGCTGCGCCTGTGGATCAAAGAACCAGCTGTGGCCGTAAACGCCGCCCCAGGTCAGCGTGCCGGCATGCTGCGGCGTCTGCGCGGCATCTGTGTCCACCAGCAGCGCCCCGCCGAAACCGAATCCCCAGCCCGGCCCTTGCGTTTGCGCCTGCGCCCCCACGTGCGGGCTGCGCAGCAACGCCACCGTGTCCGGCCGCAACATGCCCTGCCCGCCGCTGCGCAGCGCCTCCACCAGCCGCAGCACATCGTCGGCATCGCCGACCATGCCCGCACCGCCGGAAGGATAGGCCCCGGAGTTAAGCGCCCGCGCGGGTGAAAACAGTACCTCGCCCCCCGCCATCTCCTCCGGCAGCGCCAGCCGCAGGCCTTCATGCATGCGCTGCGGCCCTTGCGGCGTGTTGTAATACGGTGTCGCCAGATTCGCGGCGTCCGTCGCATAAAACGCGGTATTGCCGAGCCCCAGCGGCCGCGCCACCCATTCGACAAACAGCTGCGGCAGCGGCATGCCCGTCACCCGTTCCAGCACCGCGCCAAGCACGTCGATCGCCAGCGAATAATTGAAGCGCTCCCCCGGCGCCGACAGCAACGGTGCCTGTGCCAACAGCCGCAGGTTTTGCTCCAGCGTCAGCGTCGACAGCTCCACGCCGTCCTGGATCCCCAGCTGATGATAAACGCCCGCCGGCGGCTGGTTCAGCCGATAGTCCAGCCCGGCGGTGTGGCTCAGCAAATGACGAATCTTGATCGCCGGGCGCCGGCCGTCCGCCAACGCCGGAGTGAACCACGGCAGCCAGTCGCTGACCGCGTCGTCCAGGCTCAGCTTGCCCTGCTCAATCAGGCGCAGCACCGCCAGCGTGGTATAGGGTTTGGAGACCGACGACAGCCGAAACTGCGTTTCTCGCCGCATCGGCCGCCGCGCTTCGCGATCGGCATAGCCGGCCGCCCCGGCGTAGCAAATCTCGCCCCGCCGCGCCACCAGCACTACGCTACCCACGATGCGCCCTTCGGCCATCGCCTGTTGATCGATCGCCGCGATCCGTTCTGTTAACACCCGTTGTTCTGCCGACATGATTTTCATCTCTCTGATGGAAAGTAAAATCAGTCTAAAACCTTCGTCATAAATTAAAATAAGGCATAATTTAATGAATCATTAAGCACAGGTTATTGATAGATGAGTTCACTCCTGCAGCTGTTGCCCTATTTCGAAGCCGTCGCGCGCCTGGGCAACTTTACCCGCGCGGCCAGCCAACTCGGCGTCACGCCGCCGGCGGTGTCGCAAAACATTCAGGCGCTGGAGAATCAGCTGGGAGTGCGGTTATTTCACCGCACCAGCCGCTCGGTGCGCCTCAGTGACGAGGGCCGGTTGTTCTATCAGAAGGTATCGCCGGCGATGAGCCAGATCGACGTGGCGGCGGACGACGTGCGCGCTCTGGGCGCGCAGCCGGCGGGCCTGCTGCGCATTACGCTGCCGCAGCTGGCCGCTTCGCTGCTGGTGATGCCGCATCTGGCGGAATTTCAACGGCGCTATCCCGACGTGCAGCTGGAACTGTTTACCGAAGACCGCTTTTCCGATCTGGTGCTGGGCAGTTTCGATGCCGGCATTCGCATGCATGCCATGCTGCAAAAGGACATGATCGCCGTGCCGATCGACAACGGCCAGCGTCGGGTGCTGGTCGCCTCGCCCGACTATCTGGCGCGCTGCGGCGTACCGGCCACGCCGGACGATCTGCCCGCTCACCACTGCCTGCGCTACCGTTTTCCCGGCAGCGGCAAACTGGAACCCTGGTATTTCAGCCTGGGCGACGATGAACGCGCGCTGGACGTCAGCGGTAGTTTGATTTTTAACGAAGATCGGCTGATCAAGGATGCGGCGTTGGCGAGCCTGGGTATCGCACAGCGTTTTCAGGGCACGGTGTTGCAGGAGCTGGCGCAGGGGCAACTGGTGGAAGTGCTGCCGGATTACGCCAGCGAAGCGTCGGGGTTTTTCATCTACTTTCCCGCCGGCCGGCATCTGCCGCTCAAGCTGCGCGCCTTTATCGATTTCATGCGCGAGCAACGTGAACGGCAGCATCGCTGGTAGGGGCACCTCGTCGGCGCCCCTGGCCGTCAGCGCTTCTCCAGCGCCTGGACGATGTGGTAAGCCGCCTCGACGCGATCGTCGTTCGGGAACCACTTGTTGGCCAGCATCACCACGGCGATATTTTTCGCCGGGATAAATACCGCGTAGGTGGAGAAGCCGCCGGTGGAGCCGGTTTTGTTATACCAGCCGGCGCGCAATTCCGGCTGCGGCGGCGTGATGGCGGTGGCCGGCGTGCCGTTCATGATCATCCCGGCGTTGTTGCCTTCAATCAAACGCGACAGTTTCACTGGATACGGGTAGTTCTCCCACATCAGATCCTGCGTGAACGCGCCCGCCTTGTAATACCCGACGTGCGTCGCGGCCAGCGCGTCGCGCCACGGCTGCGCCACCTTCACCTGCTGCAGGTTGGCGTCCAGATAGCGAATCAGATCGCGAGCGTTGGACTTGATGCCGTAAGACTCGGCATCCAGCGGGCCGGGGTTGACCCGCACCGGCTTATCGTCCTTGCTGTAACCCTGCGCATAGTTAGCCATCTGCGCCGCCGGCACCTGAACGTAGGTGTGGCTCATGCCCAGCGCCGGCAGCATCCCCTGTTCCATCGCCTGGATAAACGGCTGGTCGAGGCTCTTGGCGGCGATCATGCCCAGCATGCCGATGCCGAGGTTGGAATAGACGCGGTAGCTGCCCGCCGGGTGTTTCGGCTGCCAGGCCCGGTAGTAGGCCATCAGCTGGGCGTCGTTGGTGACGTCGTCCGGCACGAACAGCGGCAGGCCGGAGGTATGCGTCGCCAGATTCAGCAGGCTGACGCCGTCGAAGGCGCTGCCGCGCAGCTCGGGCAGATAGCGGCTGGCCGGATCGTTGAACGACAGCTTGCCCTGCTGCTGCGCATAGACCGCCAGCGTCGCGGTAAAGGTTTTGCTCAGCGAGCCCACTTCGAACAGCGTCTGCTCGGTGATCGGTTTGCCGGTCTGCTTCGAGGCGACGCCATACGGGTAAATCTGCTGTTTGCCGTCGACCGACACGGCGATCGCCATGCCCGGTACGCCATATTTTTTCATCAGCGGCTGAATAACGGCGTCGATATCCTGCTGCTGCGCGGCCTGCGCGGTCGGCAAGATCAGTGCGGCGATCAGCGCGGCCGCCAGGCGGTTCATTTTCGTCATGATAGAAGCTCTTAGGTTGCAGGGTATCAGCCGCGGCCAAAAGTTTTTATTGGCGTTATGCACGGCGCTTTCCCTGATTGATGATGTCATTCCTTTACGGCTGCGGCGACGCTCACAGCAGCCGCGCCAAATATCGGATTTTGCCGCCGGGTTGACAAGCGATAATAATTTCAGCCAGCATAAAGAAAAACTTATGGCTATCGACAATGCGCAATCGACTTCCCCTCAACGCCCTGCGGGCGTTCGAATCCTCCGCTCGCCACCTGAACTTCACCCGCGCCGGTCTGGAGCTGCGCGTCACCCAGGCCGCCGTCAGCCAGCAGGTGCGCATG
The DNA here is from genome assembly GCF_052169115.1 of Serratia sp. CY33525. Classification (NCBI taxonomy): domain Bacteria; kingdom Pseudomonadati; phylum Pseudomonadota; class Gammaproteobacteria; order Enterobacterales; family Yersiniaceae; genus Serratia; species Serratia sp. CY33525. Next base: position 93,438 of record NZ_JBJNLK010000004.1, read on the forward strand.
CTGGAAGAACAGCTGGGCATTCAGCTGTTCCGCCGCCTGCCGCGCGGGCTGGATCTGACCGAAGAGGGCCAGGCGCTGCTGCCGATATTGAGCGACGCCTTCGACCGCATCGAGGCGGTGCTGCAGCAGTTCGAAGGCGGGCATTTCCACGAGGTGCTGACGGTGGCGGTGGTCGGCACCTTCGCCGTCGGCTGGCTGATGCCGCGGCTGGCGGCATTCCGCACGGCGCACCCGTTTATCGATCTACGGGTGCTGACCCACAACAACCTGGTCAATCTGTCGGCCGACGGCATGGATTTCGCCATCCGCTTCGGCGAAGGCCTCTGGCCCGCCACCTGCAATATCAAGCTGTTCGACGCGCCGCTGACGGTGCTTTGCCCGCCGGCGGTCGCCGCGCGCCTGCGCACGCCGCAGGATCTGCAGCACGAGCAGCTGATGCGCACCTACCGCAAGGACGAGTGGGAACGCTGGTTCGCGGCGGCACAGGTGACGCCGTGGCGGATCAACGGCCCGGTGTTCGACTCGTCAAGGCTGATGGTGGAAGGCGCGATCCAGTGCGATGGCGTGGCGCTGGCGCCGGTCAGCATGTTCCGCCGCGAACTGGCCGCCGGCGCGCTGCAGCGGCCGTTCGCCGCCGAGGCCGCGCTCGGCGCCTATTGGCTGACCCATTTGAAATCGCGAGATCTGACGCCGGCGATGAAAACCTTTATCGGCTGGATCCGCCGGGAGGCGGAGGAGGAACAGCAGCAGGGCTAGGCGGAGCCGCGCCGGATCAGCGTCGGCGGCAGAATGACGTTCTGCGCCGGCAGGTCGGCGTCACCGATGCGCTGCAGCAGGCGCGCGGCGGCGCTGCGCCCCACTTCCCGCGCCGAACTGGAGACGAAGGTCAGCGGCGGCTCGGTCAGTTCGGCCTCCGGCACGTCGCCGAAGCCGATCAGCGCCACCTGCCGCCCGTAGTAGGCGTCGACCCCGTCCGAACCGATGCTGCGGCCGCTGCGCGCCAGGCCAAAATAGGCGCCGAGCGCCACCGACGCCTTGTGGCAGACGATGGCGGTAATATTCGGGTAATGGCGCAGCAGTTGCTCCGCCGCTTCCGCCGCCTGGCGCTGCCGGCAATCGCACTCGACGATCCATTCACTGCGAAACGGCAGGCCGTACTGCACCAGCGTGGCGCAAAAGCCGCCCAGCCGCTCGGCGCGCGTCAATGAATCGCTCTGGCCGCCGAGGTAGGCGATTTGGCTGTGGCCGCGCTTGATCAAAAATTCGGTGGCCAGCTTGGCGGCCTGCATGTTGTCCGGCCGCACCACGTCCACGCCATCGAGGCCGCTGGAGCGCGCCACGCAGACCAGCGGTACGCCCTGCTCGGCCGCCTTCTCCTTCAGGCCCGCCGCCGCGCGAATGCCGCCCGCCAGCACGATGCCGTCGACGCCCTGCGCCAGCAGCGCGTCAAACGCCCGCTGCAAGCCCTGGCCGTCGCGCCCGCTCTGCGTCAAAAACAGCAGCTTGTCGTGCGCCTCCAGCGCTTCGCTCAGCCCGGCGGTCATTTCGGCATAGAAGGGTTCGCAGATGTCGCGCAGAATAAGGCCGATCACCCCGGACTCCCCGCCGCGCAGCGTAGCCGCCTGGCGATTGCGCACATAGCCCAGCTGCTCTATCGCCTGATTGACCTTCTCGACGGTGGTCGGCGAAATGCGCCCCTTGCCGCTCAACACCAGGGAAACCGTGGTGACCGACACGCCCGCCTGTTGCGCCACATCGGTGATGGTGATCTTTTTGATGCTCATAGTCTCTGCGAACCCGTTCCTGGGCAACCCGCGCCGTAATGATCAAGGGTATACCGAATCCGTTATCTCAGTAAAACGTTTTACTGCCTGCCGCATTGTCGCCAAAAACCGGGCGGCAGATTTGTGATTGGCGGCGCATTTTTGTTAGGTAAAACGTTTTATCTTCTTTTTACCTAATCAGAAGTCCCCTTTTTGCTCGTCTTTTCGCCAGGAGAAGTCGGTTATGTCAGCAGCCAACAAACCCAAAATCACGCTCTGGGAGTTCTTCCAGAGCCTGGGCAAAACCTTCATGTTGCCCGTCGCCTTACTCTCTTTCTGCGGCATCATGCTGGGGATCGGCAGCTCGCTGAGCAGCCGCGACGTGATCACCCTGATGCCGTTTATCGGCCACCCGATCTTCCAGCTGATCTTTACCTGGATGAGCAAGGTAGGCTCCTTCGCCTTCAGCTTCCTGCCGGTGATGTTCGCCATCGCCATTCCGCTGGGTATGGCGCGCGAGAACAAGGGCGTCGCCGCCTTCTCCGGCTTCGTCGGCTTCGCCGTGCTGAATCTGGGCACCAATTTCTACCTGACCGCCGCCGGCGTGCTGCCCACCAGCGATCCGCTGGTGCTGAAAGCCAACAATATCCAGAACATCCTCGGCATTCAGTCGATCGATACCGGCATCCTCGGCGCGGTGATCGTCGGCATCATCGTCTATCGCCTGCATGAACGCTTCCACACCATCCGCCTGCCGGACGCGCTGGCGTTCTTCGGCGGCACGCGCTTCGTGCCGATCGTCACCACCGTGGTGCTGGGCCTGTGCGGCCTGGTGATCCCGCTGATCTGGCCGTGGTTCGCCGCCGGCATCACCGGGCTGGGTTGGGTGATCAACAGCGCCGGCGCCTTTGGCCCGATGCTGTTCGGCACCGGCGAACGCCTGCTGCTGCCGTTCGGCCTGCAGCACATTCTGGTGGCGCTGATCCGCTTTACCGAGGCGGGCGGCACCATGGAAGTATGCGGCCACAGCGTCAGCGGCGCCCTGACCATCTTCCAGGCGCAGCTTTCCTGCCCAACCACCACCGGCTTCGCCGAAAGCGCCACCCGCTTCCTGTCGCAGGGTAAAATGCCGGCGTTCCTCGGCGGCCTGCCGGGCGCGGCGCTGGCGATGTACCACTGCGCCAAACCGGAGAACCGTCATAAAATCAAAGGGCTGTTGATTTCCGGCGTGGTGGCCTGCGTGGTCGGCGGCACCACCGAGCCGATCGAGTTCCTGTTCCTGTTCGTCGCGCCGTTCCTCTACCTGATCCACGCGCTGCTCACCGGGCTGGGCTTTACCGTGATGGCGCTGCTGGGCGTGACCATCGGCAATACCGACGGCAATATCATCGACTTCGTGGTGTTCGGCATTCTGCACGGCACCGCCACCAAGTGGTATCTGGTGCCGGTGGTGGCCGCCGTCTGGTTCGTCGGCTATTACGCCATTTTCCGCTTCGCCATCCAGCGCTTTAACATCAAAACGCCAGGCCGCGAGAGCGACGGCGCCGTCAGCCAAAGCGCGCCAAGCAGCGCGGTGGGCAAATCCGGCTACAACGTGCCGGCGATTTTGGCGGCGCTCGGCGGCCCGGACAACATCATCACGCTGGACAACTGCATCACCCGCCTGCGCCTGTCGGTCAACGACATGAGCCGGGTGGACGACGCGGCGCTGAAGGCCAACCGCGCCATCGGCGTGGTGCATCTCAACGACCATAATCTGCAGGTGGTGATCGGCCCGCAGGTGCAATCGGTGAAGGATGAATTAGACTCACTGATAGCCACGGCGCAACCTGCCGCGGCCCTGCAGGGAGCCACCCATGTTTGATTTCTCCACCCCGATCGACCGCCACGGCACCTGGTGCACCCAGTGGGACTATATCGCCGATCGTTTCGGCAGCGACGACCTGCTGCCGTTCACCATCTCCGATATGGATTTCGCCACCGCGCCGTGCATTCTCGACGCATTGCAGCAGCGCCTGCAGCACGGCGTGCTGGGCTACAGCCGCTGGCAGCACGAGGATTTTCTCGGCGCGCTGCGCCACTGGTATCAGCAACGTTTCAACGTCGCCATCGACACCGCGACGGCGGTGTACGGCCCTTCCGTTATCTACATGGCGGCGCAGCTGATCCGCCAGTGGTCGGTGCCGGGCGATTACGTGGTGACCCATACCCCGGCCTACGACGCTTTCTACAAGGTGATCCTCGCCAACCAGCGCCAGCTGTTGGCCTGCCCGCTGCAAAAAGCCGGCGACGACTGGCGCTGCGATATGGCGCACCTCGAAGCGTTGCTGGCGCGGCCGCAGACCAAGATCCTGCTGCTGTGCAGCCCGCATAACCCCACCGGCAAAGTGTGGCGCCGCGACGAGCTGCAGCAGATGGCCGAACTGTGTGAACGCCACGACGTGCGCGTCATCAGCGACGAGATCCATATGGACATGGTCTGGGGGGAACACCGCCATACGCCGTGGAGCCAGGTGGCGAGCGGCGCCTGGGCCCTGCTGACCTCCGGTTCCAAGAGTTTCAACATTCCGGCGCTGACCGGCGCCTACGGCTTCATCAGCGACGCCGCCAGCCGCGAAGCCTACTTCCAGCAGCTCAAAGCCCGCGACGGCCTCTCTTCGCCGGCGGTGCTGGCGGTGGCCGCGCACGTGGCCGCCTATCGCCACGGCGAACCCTGGCTGGATGCCCTGCGCGACTACCTGCAGGATAATCTGACCTACGTCGCCGAACGGCTGGAGCAGGCGTTTCCGGCGCTGGGCTGGCGTCCGCCGCAGGCCACCTACCTGGCCTGGATCGATCTGCGGCCGCTGGCCGTAGACGATCGAGCGCTGCAGCAGGTGCTGATCGAGCGCGAAAAGGTGGCGATCATGCCGGGCTTTACCTACGGCGAGGAAGGCCGCGGTTTCCTGCGCCTCAACGTCGGCTGCCCGCGCAGCAAGCTGGAGGCCGGCATGGACAAGCTGATCGCCGGATTGCGGTTGGTGCTGGACGAGCAATAGCGCGAGGGGGCGAGCCTCTGCCCGCCCCTTCGTTACCCCTGAACAGGCGGGATCTCCTCCAGGCGGCGATAGACCGTCAGGCCCCACTCGTTGGCCAACCGCACGTCGTTATCGGCCCCCGCAGATGCCCCTTCGATGCGATACACCGCCTGACACTGCGCAATCAGCCGATGGGCTACCGGGTAGAGAAACGCCTCGCTCACCGCATCGCCAAGCTGCGTGGAACCCGCCGCGGCCGCCAAAGGCAGCGCCAGCCACTCGCCGATCACCGGCACGTGCCCCCGCTGGTAAACCGCCAGCGCCGCCTGTTCCAGGCGCGCCAGATTGGCAGCGATACGCTGCGGATCGCCATCGGTGCCGCTGCGATAGGGGCCGGCGATCAGGATTTGTTGCGCTTTCATCGTTCTTCCTCCAATGTGCGGTTCAAGGCGACAAACTGCAGCAGCATGATGGTCTTGGCGTCAACGATCGTGCCCTGGCGAACCGCCTGCAGGGCTTGCGCCAGCGGCAGCTCGAGCACCTCCAGATCTTCCCCCTCCGCCACCACCCCGCCGCCCTCGTTGACGCGGTCGCCCGCCTGATATTCGCCGACGAAAAAGTGCAGCTTCTCGGTGACCGAGCCGGGGCTCATGTAGGCTTCGAACACCTTCTCCACGTTCTGCACGAAATAGCCGGTTTCCTCTTCCGCTTCGGCGCGGATGCGCGCCTCCGGCGAGGCGTTATCCAGCAGCCCGGCGGCGGCCTCAATCAACATGCCGTCATGGCCGTTGACGAACACCGGAAAGCGGAACTGGCGCGTCAGGATCACCGTTTGCGCCCGCCGGTTGAACAGCAAAATCACCGCGCCGTCGCCGCGATCGTAGGCCTCGCGACTTTGCCGCTGCCAAACGCCGTCGCGCCGCAGAAAATCAAAGGTGGTTTTTTTCAGCAGGTACCAGTCATCGGACAACACCCGGGTTTCGACAATGCGAACCCTGTCTTTGGTGGCTATCATCGGTTTACTCCGCCAGAGGAAGGAAATTGATACTATCGTGCAATTTCGTGTATGATCAAGATATTTCGTGCAAAGCAAATTTGAGAGGAAAATGGCCATGTTGACCAGCCAGCGCAAGAAAATCATCCTGGAAAAACTGGCCCAGGATGGCCAGGTGTTGGCCAAGCAGCTCAGCGAAATGTTCGGGCTGTCGGAAGACACTGTCCGGCGCGATCTGCGCGAACTGGACGCCGAGGGGTTGCTGCAACGGGTACATGGCGGCGCCCTGCCGGTTTCCTCTGCCATTGCCAGCTTCGCCGAGCGCAATCAGTTGGAATCCGGCGCCAAACGCGCGATCGCCAAAGCGGCGGCGGCGATGATCGCCCCCGGCCAGGTAGTGATTATCGATGGCGGCACCACCTCCGCCGAGCTGGTCAGGCAGCTGCCGCCCAACCTGAACGCCACCATCGTCACCCACAGCCCCAGCGTTGCCGTAGGCCTGGTCGATCACCCCACGGTGGAGGTGATCCTGATCGGCGGCCGGCTGTACAAGCATTCGATCGTCAGCGTCGGCGCCGCCGCGGTGGAGGCGATGTCGCATATTCGCGCCGATATCTATTTTATGGGCGTAACCGGCGTGCACCCCACCGCGGGGCTGAGCACCGGCGATCTGGAAGAGGCCTACATCAAGCGGGCGTTGGCGGCCCGCGCGGCGGAAACCGTGGTGCTGGCCTCCGCCGCCAAGCTTAACGCCGCCTCGCAGTATGCGATCGGCGATATTACGCTGGCGCATACCATCATCGTTGAACGCGCCACCGACGACGCATTGATCGCGCCGTTGCAGCAGGCGGGCGTCAGCGTGTTGAAAGCCTGATTCACGACGATAATGCGATAGATCTCGCATTATTTGTGATTCAAGTCACTTTTTTATGCAACAAGATGGCAAGTTTCATTCATTTGTTTTTATACTGTTCTGCACTTTACCTACGATAAATTAGCGAGTGCCCAGCATGATCGATCCCCGCCTACCGCTTACCGACATTCACCGCCATCTCGACGGCAACATCCGCGCGCAGACCATTCTCGACCTCGGTCGCCAATTCAATCTCGCCCTGCCGGCCAACGATTTGGAGAGCCTGCGCCCGCACGTGCAGATCACCCACGCCGAACCGGATCTGGTCAGCTTCCTGCAGAAACTGGACTGGGGCGTGGCGGTGCTGGGCGATCTGGACGCCTGCCGCCGTGTGGCCTACGAAAACGTCGAAGACGCCGCCAACGCCGGCCTGCACTACGCCGAGCTGCGTTTTTCCCCTTACTACATGGCGATGAAGCACCAGCTGCCGGTCGCCGGCGTGGTGGAAGCGGTGATCGACGGGATCCGTTCGGGCTGCCGCGATCGCGACATCGACATTCGCCTGATCGGCATCATGAGCCGCACCTTTGGTGAGGCCGCCTGTCTGCAGGAATTGGAAGGGTTGCTGGCGCACCGCGACGGCATTACCGCGCTGGATTTGGCGGGCGATGAGCTGGGCTTCCCCGGCAGCCTGTTCCTCAACCACTTCAACCGCGCGCGCGACGCCGGCCTGCGCATCACCGTGCATGCGGGCGAAGCCGCCGGCCCGGAAAGTATCTGGCAGGCGATCCGCGAGCTGGGCGCCGAGCGTATCGGCCACGGGGTGAAAGCGGTCGAAGATCCGGCACTGATGGACTTCCTGGCGGAACACGGCATCGGCATCGAGTCCTGCCTGACCTCCAACATCCAGACCAGCACCGTGCCTTCGCTGGCACAGCATCCGCTGGCCACCTTCCTGCGCCACGGCGTGCTGGCATCGATCAACACCGACGATCCGGCGGTTCAGGGCATCGAGATCGAGCACGAATACCGCGTCGCCGCGCCGCAGGCCGGGCTGACGCCGGAGGAAATCCGCACCGCGCAGGAAAACGGCCTGAAGCTGGCCTTCCTCAGCGAGCAGGAAAAACAGGCGCTGCGCGCCAAAGTGCAAGGTTAAATTCCCCCAAGGCGCCACACGGCGCCTTCTTCTCATCCCCGTTTTCTTCCGCCTGCTCGTCTTTATCGCTGTTTTCACCCATAACTCTGCCGCACTAGAGGAATTTCTTATGTCTGACAAACTACGCCGCATCGTGCTGACCGGCGGCCCGGGTTCGGGCAAAAGCACGCTCATCGAGGTTCTTCATCGCCGTGGCTACCCGCATTCGCAGGAGGCGGGCCGGGCGATTATTCAGGAGCAGGTGAGTATTGGCGGCAATGCGCTGCCGTGGGGCGATCGCCAGGCTTTCGCCGAGCGGATGCTGGATTGGGAACTGCGCTCATGGCGGGAAGCGACGGGCGCAACATGCTGGTTCTTCGATCGCGGCCTGCCGGATATCGCCGGTTACCTGACGCTGTGCGGGTTGCCGATCCCCGCGCCCTTAACCGCGGCGATCGGCGCTTTTCGCTATGCCGATACGGTGTTCATCGCCCCACCGTGGCGAGCGATCTACGCGCAGGACAGCGAGAGAAAACAATCTTTCGCCGAAGCCGAGCAGACCTATCGAGCGATGCTGGCCGCCTATCGCCAACATGGCTATCAGCTGCAGGAACTGCCGCGCGTCTCGCCCGACGAGCGCGCCGACTTTCTGCTCGACGCGCTGGGCTGCCGTTAGCGGCCTGCGTTCTATTTGGCCGCCAGCGCCTCCGCCTCGGCCCGTTGTTTGGCGGTTTTACGCGCATAGCGCTGCGCCAGCACCGCGCACACCATCAGCTGCACCTGGTGGAAAATCATCAGCGGCAGCACCATGGCGCCTACCGCCGCGGCCGGGAACAGCACGTTGGCCATCGGGATGCCGTTCGCCAGGCTTTTTTTCGAGCCGCAGAAGACGATGGTGATTTCATCGGCGGTGTTGAAGCCCAGCCAACGCGCCGCATAGGTGTTGATCACCAACACCACCGTCAGCAGCACCAGCGACATCACCAGGATGGTCAGCAGCGACCAGCCGTCGATGCGATGCCAAATCCCTTCCACCACCGCCGCGCTGAACGCGGTATATACCACCAGCAGGATCGACGAACGGTCGGTCAGGTTGATCAGCTTGCGATGGCGATCGACCCACTTGCCGATCAGCGGCCGCGCCAGGTGACCGACCACAAATGGCACCATCAGCTGCAAAATAATTGAGCCAATGGCGTGCAGCACGTCGGTATTGCCGCCCTGGGTATGCATCAACGCGCCCACCAGCAGCGGCGACAGGAACACGCCGAGAATGCTCGACGCCGAGGCGCTGCAGATCGCCGCCGCCACGTTGCCGCCCGCCGCCGAGGTAAAGGCGATGGCCGATTGCACCGTGGCCGGCAGCGCGCACAGATAGAGGAAGCCGAGATAGACCGTCGGGGTCATGATGCCCGGCACCAGCAGGTTCATCGCCAGCCCAAGCAGCGGGAACAGCGCAAAGGTGCTGAGGAACACCAGCAGATGCAGCTTCCAGTGGCTCATGCCGGCGACGATCGCCTCGCGCGACAGCTTGGCGCCGTGCATAAAGAACAACAGCGCGATGGCGGCGGTGGTCAGGTGTTCAAAGAAGGTTTTCCAGATGCCTTCGCAAGGGAACAGCGAGGCGACGATCACCACCAAAATCAGAACCAGCAAAAATTTATCAATGCGCAAACGCTGCAACCAGGACATGAAACGGATTTCCTTGCACGTAAAGTCGTAAAAAGGCCCGACGTTGCGCCGGGCCACAGAGAAATGGACGGGCTCAGACCACCGGCAGCGCCTGCTGCAGCCGGGCCGATTCCAGCCCCAGTTCGATCAATGCCATCACCGCGATGGCGTCGGCGGCCGGCACCGGGTTTTCGCCGATGCCGGCGATCGCGTCGCGCACCGCCGCGTAATAGGCCGGGTAATTGCCGGGAATGTTGAGCAGCGGCTGCTCCGCCAGCAGATCGCCACGTGACAGCGTCACCACGCCGTCGCGCATGTCATAGCCCCAATCGGCCTGAGGCAGGCGCTCGCCGGCCTTCAGCCGGTCTTCCTGCGGGTCCAGGCCGTATTTGATATAGCTGCCGCGGGTGCCGTGCACCACGTAACGCGGGCTCTCCGCCGCCGCCAGCATGCTGGCGTGCAGCACCACGCGGCGATCGCCATAGCTCAGCAAGGCGTGGAAATAGTCCACCGCCTGCGCCCCCGGCCGCAATTCCCCCAGATCGACGAACAGCCGCTCGGGCTTGCCGAAGAGTTGCAGCGCCTGATCGAGCAAGTGCGGCGCCAAATCGTACCAGATACCGCTGCCGACGCCGCCCTGTTCACGCCAGCGCTGGCGCACCTGCGGCCGGTAACGATCGAAATGCGACTCGAAATAGACCACCTCGCCCAGCGCACCCTCATTCAGCAGCGCTTTCAAAGTAAGGAAGTCGCTGTCCCAGCGGCGGTTGTGAAATACCGACAGCAGCAAACCGCTCTGCTGCGCCTGCTGTTGCAGCGCCTGCGCTTGTGACAATGTCACGGTAAACGGTTTATCCACCACCACGTGCTTGCCGGCGGCCAGCGCCTGCTGCGCCAGCGGGAAGTGGGTGTCGTTGGGAGTGGGAATCACGATCAGATCGAGGGTGGGATCGGCGAACAGCGCCTGCGCATCGCCCACCACCGCCATCGACGGCCAGTCGGCGTGCACTTTGCCGGCATCGCTGCTGGCGACGGCAGCCAGCTCCAACCCCGACGTACCGGCGATCAGCGGCGCATGAAAGGTTTTGCCGGCGTAACCGTAACCGACCAGCCCGACACGAATTTTCTCAGCCATGGGATTTCCTCTTGCAGGCTCACGACAGACCTTTCGATTTGACACCATGCGGCCGGATGGAACAAGAAGTAAATGAGATGTTAATTTGAAGCGGGCTTAATACGGCGTCGAGTAGCCAAACGTGCTGCCACCCGCCGCGATGCCGAGCTATCCGGTTGATTGAGATGACGAAGCCGGTATTACCCGCTAAGCTATGCCGCCTGTGATCCCCGTTTCAATCAGGAAGCCTTTATGTCTCAAGCTGAATACTCTCGTATCGGCGGTTGGTTGCTGGCCCCGATGGCCTATCTGATCGTCACCCTGCTCAGCGCCAGCCTGATGCTGCTCCTGTACGCCATGGCGATCTTCATGCCCGAATCGCGCGACTACCTGCTGACCAACGCCCAGGCGTTTACCCTGCAATGGTACTTTTCGGTGCTGACCACGCTCTTGATGTGGTGCTTCACCCTGTGGCTGCTGTGGCTGTTTTGCCAGCGCTCGCAGCGCTTTCCCAAACTGTTTTTGCTGTGGCTGCTGATCACGGTGCTCCTGGCGGTGAAAGCCTTCGCCTTCGCGCCGGTGCCGGATGAAGTGGCGGTGCGCAGCCTCGGCTGGCCGCTGCTGATGGCGGCGCTGCTGGTGCCTTACATCAAGCGCTCGCAGCGGGTCAAAGGCACCTTTACCGAACGTTAAGGGCGGTTGCAGCACGTTTTATCGGGTGTTTTGTGTAAATTTTCGCCAAAAAAGGCAATACCCCTGCGATTCATATGTTGTCGTCCGGCCGCCGATTCCCGATAATAGGCGGCTTTTATTTTTTTAGGCATCGCAATGACCGAATACCTGCTCCTGTTTGTCGGCACCGTACTGGTGAACAACTTCGTTCTGGTGAAGTTTCTTGGCCTGTGCCCGTTCCTCGGCGTTTCCAAGAAGCTGGAAAGCGCCATCGGCATGGGAATGGCCACCACCTTCGTCATGACGCTGGCCTCCGTCAGCGCCTGGGTGATCAACACCTTTATTCTGGTTCCGCTGGATCTGGTGTACCTGCGCACGCTCTCCTTCATTCTGGTGATCGCCGTCGTCGTGCAGTTCACCGAGATGGTGGTGCGCAAGACCAGCCCGGCGCTCTACCGCCTGCTGGGCATCTTCCTGCCGCTGATCACCACCAACTGCGCGGTGCTGGGCGTGGCGTTGCTTAACGTTAACCTCGGCTACAACTTTCTGCAGTCCGCCGTGTACGGCTTCAGCGCCGCCGCCGGTTTCTCGCTGGTCATGGTGCTGTTTGCCGCCATTCGCGAACGTCTGGCGGTCGCCGACGTGCCGGCGCCGTTCCGCGGCTCCTCGATCGCACTGATCACCGCCGGGCTGATGTCGCTGGCCTTTATGGGCTTTACCGGGCTGGTGAAATTCTAATGACTGCGTTGTGGATAGCTATCGCGGCTTTAAGCGCGCTCGGGCTGCTGTTCGGACTGGTGCTGGGCTACGCCGCGCGCCGTTTTGAGGTGGAGGAGGATCCGGTCGCCGAGCAGGTCGACGCGATCCTGCCGCAGAGCCAGTGCGGCCAGTGCGGCTACCCCGGTTGCCGCCCCTACGCCGAGGCGGTGGCCAACGGCGAGATGATCAACAAATGCGCGCCGGGTGGCGAACAGGTGATGTTGAAACTGGCGGAGCTGCTCAACGTCGAGCCGCAGCCGCTGGGCAGCGAAGCCGCCGCCGAGCCGGAGCGTAAAGTGGCCTATATCGACGAGGCCAACTGCATCGGCTGCACCAAGTGCATTCAGGCCTGCCCGGTGGACGCCATCGTCGGCGCCACCCGCGCCATGCACACCGTCATCACCGACCTCTGCACCGGCTGCGACCTGTGCGTCGCCCCTTGCCCTACCGACTGTATTGAAATGAGACCGGTCGCCACCACCACCGCCAACTGGAAGTGGGACATGAAGACGATCCCGGTGCAAGTGATCCACGTGGAGCAACATGCTTAATCTGTTCGCCGCCTTTAAAAAAGACCGGATCTGGGATTTCAACGGCGGGATCCATCCGCCGGAAATGAAAACGCAGTCCAGCGGTGCGCCGCTGCGTGTCGCTCCCCTGCCCAAGACCTTTATCATTCCGCTGCAGCAGCATCTGGGGCCGGAAGGCGAGCTGTGCGTCAATGCCGGCGATCGGGTGTTGAAAGGCCAGCCGCTGACCGTCGGCCGCGGCCGCACCGTGCCGGTTCACGCCCCCACGTCGGGCACCGTCAGCGCCATCACGCCGCACATCACCGCGCACCCTTCCGGGCTGACGGAGCTGTGCGTGATTATCGAGGCGGACGGCGAAGACCGCTGGGGCGAACGCGATCCGGTGGCTGACTATCGCCAAGCGCCCGCCGCGGATCTGATTCAACGTATTCATCAGGCCGGCATCGCCGGTCTGGGCGGCGCCGGTTTCCCGACCGCCAGCAAGCTGCAGGGCGGCATGAGCGGCGTGGAAACGCTGATCCTCAACGCCGCCGAGTGCGAGCCTTACATCACCGCCGACGATCGCCTGATGCAGGAACATGCCGATCAGATCGTTGAAGGCACGCAGATCCTGCAACATATTCTGCAACCCAAGGTCACGCTGATCGGCATCGAAGACAACAAACCGGAGGCGATCGCGGCGCTGAAGCAGGCGTTGCGCGGCCAGTCCGGCATTGCGCTGCGCGTTATCCCCACCAAATACCCGTCCGGCGGCGCCAAACAGCTGACCAAGATCCTGACCGGCAAGGAAGTGCCGCACGGCAAGCACTCCTCTGCCATCGGCGTATTGATGCAAAACGTCGGCACCGCCTTCGCCATCAAGCGAGCGATCGTCGACGGTGAACCGCTGATTGAGCGCGTAGTGACCCTGACCGGCGACGCGATCGAGCGCCCGGGCAACCTGTGGGCGCGCATCGGCACGCCGGTGCAGCACCTGCTTGACTTCGCCGGTTTCCGCCCGCAGGCGCAGCAGATGGTGGTCATGGGCGGCCCGCTGATGGGCTTCACCCTGCCTGCGCTGAATGTGCCGATCGTCAAGATCAGCAACTGCATTCTGGCGCCGACGGTCGATGAAATGACACCGCAGGAGCCGGAGCAGTCCTGCATCCGCTGCGGCCTGTGCGTAGACGCTTGCCCTGCCGGGCTGCTGCCGCAGCAGCTGTACTGGTTCAGCCGTGGGCAGGAGCACGACAAGGCGCGCAACCATAACCTGTTCGACTGCATTGAATGCGGCGCCTGCGCGTTCGTCTGCCCCAGCAACATCCCGCTGGTGCAGTACTACCGTCAGGAAAAGGCCGAGATCAAGGCTATCGATCTTGAAGCGGCGCGCGCCGCCGAGGCCAAGGCGCGTTACGAAGCCAAGCTGGCCCGCCTGGAGCGCGAGAAGCTGGCGCGCGAAGAGCGGCACAAAAAAGCCGCCGTCAAACTGACCGACGACGATCAGGGTGCGGTGCAGGCCGCGTTGGCGCGCGTGCGCAGCAAAAATGCCGAAGCGGCGGTCACGCCGGTCGACGGCCAGCAGCCGGATAACAGCGAAATGATCGCCGCCCGCGAAGCGCGTAAAGCGCAGGCGCGTGAACGCCGCGCCCAGTTGGCGGCCGAGGCGGAAAAAGAGGCGCCACCGGCGGCCTCCGGCGACGACGCGCGCAAAGCCGCCGTGGCCGCGGCGCTGGCCCGCGTGAAAGCGCGCAAGGAAGCGCCGGCCGCAGACAACGCCGCCCCGGCGGCAACAGAGGACGATCCGCGTAAAGCGGCCGTTGCTGCCGCCCTGGCGCGCGTCAAAGCCAAAAAGGCAGAGCAGCAGGCAGATACCCCAGCCGCAGTGGAACCGGCTCCGGCAAGCGCCGAAGAAGATCCGCGCAAGGCGGCGGTCGCGGCGGCACTGGCGCGTGTCAAAGCCAAGAAAGCGGCGCAGCAGGCGGACGCCCCTGCACCGGCGGAAACGGCGCCGGTAACCGCCGAAGAAGATCCGCGCAAGGCGGCGGTCGCGGCGGCTATCGCCCGCGCCAAAGCCAAGAAAGCGGCGCAGCAGACGGACGCCCCTGCACCGGCGGAAACGGCGCCGGCAGCCGCCGAAGAAGACCCGCGCAAGGCGGCGGTCGCGGCAGCTATCGCCCGCGCCAAAGCCAAGAAAGCGGCGCAGCAGACGGATGCCCCTGCACCGGCGGAAACGGCGCCGGCAGCCGCCGAAGAAGATCCGCGCAAGGCGGCGGTCGCGGCAGCTATCGCCCGCGCCAAAGCCAAGAAAGCGGCGCAGCAGGCGGACGCCCCTGCACCGGCGGAAACGGCGCCGGTAACCGCCGAGGAAGATCCGCGCAAGGCGGCGGTCGCGGCGGCTATCGCCCGCGCCAAAGCCAAAAAAGCCGCCAGGGAATCGCTGGCGGCGGAAACGGAAGACAAATGATGACAGCGGCGCCTGGCTGACGTCGGCGCCGTTTAATCGATAGAGATCAGGTAGGTGTAATCCACATCAATCTGGCGCAGTTTGGATTCCGGATTCCACTCTTTGGTTTGAATGATCTCCATTTCCATACTGCCGCGCACTTCATCCTTCAGCCCCGGCATTACATGCGACATCAGGTAGCCGAAAAACTGCAAACACTCTTTCGCCGAACCCTTATGGTTGATGGAGATAAACTCGCGGCTCGGCAGATGGAAAGTGTCGATTTGATAGTTGGAAAGAATATCCTTTTTGTGTTCAGGATCGACCGCCATCACCAGCGTGGATGAGAGCTCGTCGCCCTCCCCGGCATGAGGGGAGTAGATGCTGTAAATCCGCCGACAGTCGACGTGCAGCCCCTTGAAGAAGTCGTTGAAAATCTCGTCCTTCATCGCCATGCAGGAAGAGTACTCCAGCTCCTGTTCGGAGGCGAAATCCAGCCGGCGCGTGAAACCGACCAACTGCATCTCGGGCAGCGTCAGCCGCTTCACTTCCGGGTAATAACCGGCGCCGTAGCTGGCTTCGAAGTTAAAGCGCGGCATCAGGTTTTTCACGTCCCAGTGCGTCATCGAACGGTAGCGATTGGGCGTGGTGCCGAAGCGCTGCTTGAACATGCGGGTAAAGGTCTGCTGCGAGTCGAAGCCCAGCTCATCGGAAATGTCGATGATCGAGCGACGAGTAATGCGCAGCGCCACCGCGGCGCGCGTCAGGATACGCGAACGGATGTAGGTGGCGAGTTGAATGCCGGTAATACGCTTGAATTTACGCTGCAGATGCCACTTGGAATAGCCCGAAATACGCGCGACTTCATCCAGGTTTGGCCGTTTCTCCAGATGTATCTCCACCCACTCAATTAGCTCTTCAATAAAAAAAATGTCTTCATTTGTCATTATTATGGGTTCACTGACTCAATAATGTTCGCGATAGTAACCTACACGGATTATGTGAAAGTTGTTATTTTGTGCGGAAATCTGGTGAAAAATGATATTTCATTCATACGGTTAACCCATTTATTGCGGTCGATGGCGGCACAAGTTCCACTGACAATTCCTCACGTTAGCCCATTTTCCGGCCAAAAAAAAATCAAATCGCGCCGTCCCGATCGCCAGATGCGCGGAAAGCCCAATACCCCTATCATTAAGGCGTATTACCCTCGCATCGAATCAGGTAGAATGCTCGGCTATTATTTTTGCCGCGCCCGCAATTCGGCGCATCGAAACTGCCGCAGGCGCGGCGCAGAAGGTATCGTTACTCTATGAAGTTCAGGCCGGTATCACCCACAGCCGCCAAAGGCTTACACATCGCCAGCTCGCCGTTCACCCACAACCAGCAAAGCACCAGCCGCATCATGCTGTGGGTGATGCTGGCGTGCATTCCCGGCATCGCGGCGCAGATTTGGTTCTTCGGCTACGGCGTATTGATTCAGGTGGCGCTGGCGGCGATCGTCGCGCTGGCCGCAGAAGGCGCGATCCTCAGGCTGCGCAAGCTGCCGGTGCGCAGCCGGCTGGCAGATAACTCCGCTTTGCTGACCGCCCTGCTGCTCGGCATCAGCCTGCCGCCGCTGGCCCCGTGGTGGATGATCGTTATCGGTACCTTCTTCGCCATCGTCATCGCCAAGCAGCTGTACGGCGGCCTCGGGCAGAACCCGTTCAACCCGGCGATGGTCGGTTACGTGGTGCTGCTGATCTCCTTCCCGGTACAGATGACCAGCTGGCTGCCGCCGGATGAGCTGCGCGCCACCGCGCTGTCGCTCCACGACACGCTGCTGGCCATTTTCAGCGGCCATACCTCGCAAGGCGCGACGCTGCACGAACTGCAGATGGGCGTGGACGGCATCAGCCAGGCTACGCCGCTCGACGGCTTTAAAACCGGCCTGCGCAGCGGCCACAGCGTGGAACAGGTGTTACAGCAGCCGCTGTTCGGCGGCGCGCTGGCCGGCATCGGCTGGCAGTGGGTCAACCTCGGCTTCCTGGCCGGCGGCCTGTTTATGCTGGCGCGCCGCCTGATCCATTGGCAAATCCCTTTCAGCATGTTGGCCGCCATCGCCTTCTGCTCCGGCCTTGCCTGGTGGATAGATCCGGCGCATCAGGCTTCGCCGCTGATCCACCTGTTCTCCGGCGCCAGCATGCTGGGCGCGTTCTTTATCGCCACCGATCCGGTCAGCGCCTCCACCACGCCGAAGGGCCGCCTGATCTACGGCGCGCTAATCGGCGTGCTGGTCTGGCTGATCCGCGTCTATGGCGGCTACCCCGACGGCGTGGCTTTCGCCGTGCTGCTCGCCAACATCACCGTCCCGTTAATCGACCACTACACGCAGCCGCGCGTGTACGGCCATCGCTAAGGAGCCGCCATGCTGAATTCCATGAGAAAGCACGGCACCACGCTGGCGGTGTTCGCGGCGGTCACCACCGGCCTGACCGCCGTGGTCTATACCTTGACGAAAGGCACCATCGCCCATCAGGCGGCGCTGCAGCAAAAAGCGCTGCTCGATCAGGTGGTGCCGCCGGAAAACTACGACAACATTATGCAGAACGAATGCCTCCTGGTCAGCGATCCGGCGCTGGGTGACGGCGCGCCGCACCGCTTGTACCTGGCACGCAAAAACGGGCAACCGACCGCCGCCGCGCTGGAAACCACCGCGCCGGACGGCTACTCCGGCGCCATCAAGCTGCTGGTCGGCGCCGATTTCAACGGCACGGTGCTCGGCACCCGCGTGATTGAACACCACGAAACCCCGGGGCTGGGGGACAAAATCGAACTGCGCATTTCCGACTGGATTTCCTTCTTCAGCGGCAAGAAAATCGAAGGCCCGGACGATAAGCGCTGGGCGGTGAAGAAAGACGGCGGTATGTTCGATCAGTTCACCGGCGCCACCATTACACCGCGTGCGGTGGTCAATGCAGTGCGCCGCACGGCGTTGTATATGGAAACGCTGCCGCCTAAACTTGAAAGCTTACCTGCGTGTGGAGCCGCCGAATGAGTGAAGCCAAAGAATTGATCGTCCAGGGGTTGTGGAAGAACAACTCCGCCCTGGTGCAGCTGCTGGGCATGTGCCCGCTGCTGGCGGTGACCTCCACCGTCACCAACGCGCTCGGCCTGGGGTTGGCCACCACCCTGGTTTTGGTCTTGACCAACGCCTCGATTTCCGCGGTGCGCCGCTGGGTGCCGAGCGAAGTGCGTATTCCGATCTACGTGATGATCATCGCCGCGGTGGTGAGCATCGTGCAGATGCTGATCAACGCCTATGCCTTCGGTTTGTATCAGTCGCTCGGGATCTTTATTCCGTTGATCGTGACCAACTGCATCGTGGTCGGCCGTGCCGAAGCGGTGGCGGCGCGAAAACCGGTCGGCCTCTCGGCGCTGGACGGTCTGGCGATCGGCCTCGGCGCCACCGGCGTGATGGTGACGCTGGGCTCGATGCGAGAACTGTTGGGCAACGGCACGCTGTTCGACGGCGCCGACCAGCTGCTGGGCGGCTGGGCCAAGTCGCTGCGCATCGAAGTGGTGCATTTCGACAGCCCCTTCCTGCTGGCCATGTTGCCGCCGGGCGCCTTTATCGGCCTGGGGTTGCTGCTGGCGGTCAAATATCTGATCGACGAAAAAATGAAGGCGCGCAAAGCCCGCGCCCTGGCGGTGGAACCGCTGCTGGAACAAGGACGTGCTGAGAAGGCCTGATGAACAAGCAGAAGCGACTGGAAATTTTGACCCGGCTGCGCGACAACAACCCGCACCCGACCACCGAGCTGGTGTACACCACGCCGTTTGAACTGCTGATCGCGGTATTGCTGTCCGCACAGGCCACCGACGTCAGCGTCAACAAAGCGACCGCCAAGCTTTATCCGGTCGCCAACACCCCCGCCGCCATGCTGGCGCTGGGGGTTGATGGCGTCAAGGAGTACATCAAGACCATTGGTCTGTTCAACAGCAAGGCCGAAAACGTGATCAAAACCTGCCGCATGCTGCTGGAGCTGCACGGCGGCGAAGTGCCGGAAGATCGTGCCGCGCTGGAAGCGCTGCCGGGCGTCGGCCGCAAGACCGCCAACGTGGTGCTCAATACCGCCTTCGGCTGGGCGACCATCGCCGTGGACACCCACATCTTCCGGGTGTGCAACCGCACTCACTTCGCGCCAGGCAAGAACGTCGATCAGGTGGAAGAGAAGCTGTTGAAGGTGGTGCCCGCCGAATTCAAGGTCGATTGCCACCACTGGCTGATCCTGCACGGCCGCTATACCTGCATCGCGCGCAAACCGCGCTGTGGCTCCTGCATTATCGAAGACCTGTGCGAGTATAAAGAAAAGGTTTATCCGGAATCCTGAGTCTGTTGGGTGCGGCAAACCGCACCCGTCGCCACCTCTCCCCCCGCCAGCGCCTCTTTTTTATCGGAAATGTGATATCGCGCAGCAGTAACCCCGGCAATTTCGAGGTTTTCAGTGAAAAGCTCAGTGCCGTGTTATTTTCAAGCGAAAAATTAGTCGAAAATTGCGGTGAACGTCACGCTTTCAGGATCACAAGGCGTTCACAAATGCCAGTACCGTTTTCCCAAATTTCTATAATTTTACAAAATGCGCCATGTGCACAACATTCCAACGGATTAATAACCTCACCTACACTGATGCGCTAAAAAATAGCAATTCAGCAGAATATATCCCTGTTTAAAATTCGTATAGCTTTTAATCAAAACAAAAAATCGGCAAACCATTAAAACCCGAAAGTTAATACTGCATAACATTTGCAACATCGCGGCATAATCCTGCGGGCGTTAAATGTAACCGAATATGACAAACTGCTTGCCTCGTTGACAAAGATAGTGAACATTAACCGCCGTCCCCATCCTATAACAACGCAAAAGGATGCCGTTCCGCATCAACTTTTGTACTTTCCCGTCCTCCAAAGACGGGCTGCGAAAAAACAGAGGTACCAGTGTCAACAGCAAACAACCAACATCCGGAGAGCGTGAGCCTTAACGCGTTCAAACAACCGAAAGCGTTCTATCTGATCTTCTCGATCGAACTGTGGGAGCGTTTCGGCTACTACGGCCTGCAGGGCATCATGGCGGTTTATCTGGTCAAGATGCTCGGCATGAGCGAAGCCGACTCCATCACCCTGTTCTCTTCCTTCAGCGCCCTGGTATACGGTTTCGTCGCCATCGGCGGCTGGCTGGGCGACAAAGTGCTGGGCGCCAAACGCGTGATCGTGCTCGGCGCGCTGGTGCTGGCCGCCGGTTACGCCATGGTGGCTTACTCCGGCCACGACATCTTCTGGGTCTACATGGGCATGGCGACCATCGCCGTGGGCAGCGGTCTGTTCAAGGCCAACCCGTCCTCTCTGTTGTCCACCTGCTATGAGAAAGACGATCCGCGTCTCGACGGTGCCTTCACCATGTATTACATGTCGGTGAACATCGGTTCCTTCTTCTCTATGCTGGCCACTCCGTGGCTGGCGGCGAAATACGGCTGGAGCGTGGCGTTCTCGCTGAGCGTGGTCGGCATGCTGATCACCCTGGTCAACTTTATGATGTGCCGCAAGTGGGTGAAGGAAAACGGTTCCAAGCCTGACTTCAAGCCGCTGCATCTGCCGAAACTGCTGATGGTGCTGGTCGGCATCGTGGCGTTGATCGCCGTGTCCAGCTGGCTGCTGCACAACCAGGTGATCGCGCGCTGGGCGCTGGCCCTGGTTTCCGCCGGCATCGTTCTGGTGTTCGCCAAGGAAACCTTCGCCCTGCACGGCGCCGCTCGCCGCAAGATGATCGTCGCCTTCCTGCTGATGCTGGAAGCGGTGGTGTTCTTCGTGCTGTACAGCCAGATGCCAACCTCGCTGAACTTCTTCGCCATCCACAACGTGGAACACAGCATCTTCGGCGTCGCCTTCGAGCCGGAGCAGTATCAGGCGTTGAACCCGTTCTGGATCATGCTCGCCAGCCCGATTCTGGCCGCGCTGTATAACAAAATGGGCGATCGCCTGCCGATGCCGCACAAGTTCGCTTTCGGCATGATCCTCTGCTCCTGCGCCTTCCTGGTGCTGCCGTGGGGCGCCAGCTTCGCCAACGAACAGGGCATCGTGTCGGTCAACTGGCTGATCCTGAGCTACGCGCTGCAGAGCATCGGCGAGCTGATGATTTCCGGCCTGGGTCTGGCGATGGTGGCGCAGCTGGTGCCACAGCGTCTGATGGGCTTCATCATGGGCTCCTGGTTCCTGACTACCGCCGCCGCCGCGCTGATCGCCGGTAAGGTTGCCGGTCTGACCGCCGTCCCAAGCGACATCAACGACGCGCACGCTTCGCTGGCCATCTACAGCCATGTGTTTATGCAGATCGGTATCGTCACCGCCGTCATCGCTATCCTGATGATGCTGACCGCGCCGAAGCTGTATCGCATGACGCTGGACACCACGGAAGACGCCAATCAGAAAGCGCAGGAAGCCACCGCGGCTCGCTGATCGCCGGCAGATTGAGACGTAAATAAAAACACCGGAGTTAACGCCCCGGTGTTTTTTTATGCCTGCAAGAAAAAGGCTTACGCTGACTTGGGTTTGCCGCTCAGGTTGGCCCACATGAACTCGCTCACCAATGCGCTGTGGAACGCCGCCTGTTGCTTGTCGGCGGCGGCGCTGTGCCCGCCTTCGGTATTCTCGTAGAAATAAGCCTGCTGATACCCCATCGCCTGCATGCGCGCGGCCATTTTGCGGGCGTGGGCCGGGTTGACCCGATCGTCGCTGGTCGCGGTATAGAACAGCACCGGCGGATAGGCCGTTTTCGCCTGAATGTTGTGGTACGGCGAGAAGGTTTTGATATAAGCCCACTGCTCCGGCTTGCTCGGGTCACCGTATTCGGCGATCCACGACGCGCCGGCGGAAAGCTGCGTATAGCGCTGCATGTCCAGCAGCGGCACTTCGCAGACGATGCAGCCGAACAGCTGCGGATACAGCGTCAGCATATTGCCCACCAACAGGCCGCCGTTGCTGCCGCCGCGCGCGCCCAGATGCGGCGCCGAGGTCACCTTGCGTGCGATGAGATCTTCGGCCACGGCGGCGAAATCCTCGTAGGCGCGATGGCGATTCTGCTTGAGCGCCGCCTGGTGCCAGGCCGGGCCGTATTCGCCGCCGCCGCGG
The DNA here is from genome assembly GCF_052169115.1 of Serratia sp. CY33525. Lineage (NCBI taxonomy): Bacteria > Pseudomonadati > Pseudomonadota > Gammaproteobacteria > Enterobacterales > Yersiniaceae > Serratia > Serratia sp. CY33525. The sequence continues at coordinate 115,532 of NZ_JBJNLK010000004.1, forward strand.
ATGTTGGCCACCACGTACACCCCGCCGCGCTCCAGCCAGGCCGGCGCCTTGCCGCCGAGATAGCCCGGCAGCAGCGGCACTTCAAACCCGCCGTAGCCATACAGCAGCGTCGGCGTGCTGCCGTCCAGTTTGAGATCTTTGGCGGCAATCTGGAAATACGGCACGCGGGTACCGTCCTTGGAACGCGCAAAATGCTGGCTCACCCGGTAGCCTGACGCATCAAAATCCTGCGGCGCCTGTTTCAGCAGCGTCGCCTCACCGCCGTCAAGATTGCCCATGTACAGCGAGGTCGGCTGCAGGAACCCGCTGACGGTCAGGAAATAGGCGTTGCTCTCTTCTTCGATGCCGCCGGCGGAAAGGGTGCTGATGGCGCCGGGGTTGCCCAGCGGGCGACGTTGCCAGCTGCCGCCCTGCGGCGTCAGCACTTCCAGCCGGTTGACCACGTTATCCATGATGCTGAGGATCAGATGATCGCGGGTGCCGCTGTAGCCGCTCAGCGCCTGCTCCGCCGTCGGGGTAAACAGCAGCTGCAGCTCGCGCTTGCCCGCCAGATAGTCATCGAAGTTGGCCGCCAGCAGCGCACCGGACGGATAACGCTTGCCGCCCACCTCCCAGTCGCTGCTCGGTTTGATCAGCAGCCATTCCCGATGCGTGTCCAGCTCGGCGTCGGCCGGGATGTCGATTTTGATCTGCCGGCCGTCCTTAGCCAGCAAGAAGTAGTCGCGGCGATAGAAATCCAGGCTGCGGCCGACGAAATCGCGCTCAAAGCCCGGCGTGCGATCGTGATAGGCGAAGACCGCCATGTCCTCAGGCTGCGCTTCATACAGCGTTTCGGCGGCGCTCAGCGGCGTGCCGCGCCGCCAGCGTTTGGCGATGCGCGCGTAACCGGACTGGGTCATCGAGCCGGGGCCGAAATCGGTGGCGATGAACAGCGTGTCCCGATCGACCCAGGAAACCCGGCTTTTCGCCACCGGCACGTTGAAGCCGTCCTTGACGAAGCGTTTGGCCACCAGATCGAATTCGCGGATTTCGGTGGCGTCGCCGCCGTCCGGCGACAGCTGCATCAGGCAATAGCGGTATTCCGGCGCCAGCGGCTGCGAGCCCTGATAAACCCAATCCTTGCCCTCCGCCTTGCCCAACGCATCGATATCCAGCACCGTTTCCCAGGCCGGTTTGGCCTTGCGGTACTCGTCCAGCGTGGTGCGCCGCAGCAGGCCGCGCGGGTTGGCCTGGTCCTGCCAGAAGTTGTAATAGTACTCGCCGCGCTTGCTCACCCACGGGATCTGGGTGTCTTTATTGAGGATATCCAGCACCTCGCGCTCAATGCGCTGAAAGTCTTCGCCCTGGCCGAAACGCGCCACGGAGCGCTGATTTTCCTGCTGCACCCATTGCAGCGCTTTTTTACCCTGCAGCTCCTCCAGCCACAGGAATTCATCGCCGGCGGCCGCGCCGCCTTCCGCCGCCATCGCCAGGCGGATACTGTTGGGTAATGAAGTCATCGCGAATACGGCTCCTGCGGTTTGCGCACTGAGTTTAATAAACTGACGTCGATTGGTGACCGGCAAAATCAAGCTCCTTTTGAGTCGGCTGCAACGCCGCCCCGTCGTGGGCGACAGCCTGTGAAATAAGCGTCATTTTCAACAAGGTAGGCGTTTGGCGGCGCGGAGTCAAAGCCCACGGCCGCCGCGTTGAGTCAGGATTGAGGATAGTGGATCAGATCGTGGATACGCACCGTTTGTGAACTGGCGTTGCGGTAAGCGTGCGGCCGATCGGCCTGAAAGCGCATCGCCTCGCCGGCGGCCAGGCTGTGCCATTCGCCCTCTATCGCCAACTCCAACCGGCCGCTGATCACGATGACATGCTCGATCACGCCCGGCTCATGGGGCGACGACTCGCTGAGCGCGCCCGGCGCAAGATCGATGACGAACATATCGAAACCCAGCTGGCGATCGTAGGGAAACAGCGGCACCACGCGCATATCGGCGTTGTCCTGATCGTACACCGGCAGATCGCCGTAGCGGTGCAGCGTCGCCTGCTGCTGCGCGGGAGAAGCCTCGAGAAAGGCGGAGAACGCCACGTTGAAACCGGTGGCGATCTTCCACAGCGTCGCCACCGTCGGGCTGGACTCGCCGCGTTCGATCTGCCCGAGCATCGCCTTGCTGACGCCGGTGTATTCCGCCGCCTGCGTCAGGCTCCAGCCGCGCTGTATGCGCAGCGTGCGAAGGGTGTGCGCCAAGTGGCCGGCAAGTTCCTGCATCCTGTTCTCCTCTGCATGTCGGGCTCGATTATACCCGCTTGTGCGCTATAGCGCACGGTGCTATGCTGATTTCTCATCGTGCGTTATAACGCACAGTCACCGATTGGAGCACCTCATGCGCCCAGCCCTCTCCCTGCGCCACCTGACCCTGCCCGCCGTCATGGCCGGCTTTGTCGCCGTTCTGGTGGGTTACACCAGTTCTGCCGCGATCATTTTCCAGGCCGCCGCCGCTGCAGGCGCCACGCCGGCGCAGATCGGCGGCTGGCTGAGCGCGCTGGGGATCGCGATGGGCGTCACCTCGCTGGGACTGTCGCTTTACTACCGTACCCCGATCCTCACCGCCTGGTCGACGCCCGGTGCGGCGCTGTTGGTCACCAGCCTGCCCGGCACGCCGATCAACGAGGCGATCGGCGTGTTTATCTTCGCTTCCGGCCTGATCCTGCTGTGCGGCGTCACCGGGCTGTTCGCCCGCCTGATGGACTATATTCCGCAGGCGATTTCCGCCGCGATGCTGGCGGGGATCCTGTTGCGTTTCGGGCTGGACGCCTTCGCTTCGCTGCAGCTCAATTTCCCGCTGAGCGCCGGCATGGGGCTGGCCTATCTGCTCAGCCGCCGTTATCTGCCGCGCTACGCCATCGTGCTGACGCTGGCGGCCGGGCTGGCGATCGCCGCGCTGCAGGGCAATATCCAGCCGGCGCAACACGCGCCGGCGTTTGCCATGCCGGAATTTATCGCGCCGCACTTCAGTTGGCCGACGCTGCTGGGCATCGGCGTGCCGTTCTTCGTGGTGACCATGGCTTCGCAGAATGCGCCCGGCATCGCCACGCTGCAGGCGGCGGGCTACCGCGTGCCTACGTCACCGCTGATCGCCTGGACGGCGCTCACCGCGCTGCTGCTGGCGCCGTTCGGCGGATTCTCGGTGTGCATCGCCGCGATCACCGCCGCCATCTGCATGGGCCCGGACGTGCATCCCGATCCGCAGCGCCGCTATATGGGCGCGGTGGCCGCCGGCGGCTTCTACCTGTTGGCCGGGCTGTTCGGCGGCGCCATCGGCCTGCTGTTCAGCGCGCTGCCCCTCGCCCTGATCCACACCATCGCCGGGCTGGCGCTGCTCGGCACCATCGGCGGCAGCCTGCAGCGCGCGCTGCATGATGAGAAACAGCGCGACGCGGCGCTGATCGCCTTCCTCATCACCGCCTCCGGCGTCACGTTACTGGGCATCGGTTCGGCCTTCTGGGGCATCGTCGGCGGCGCGATCGCCCATCTGCTGCTGTCGCTGCCGCAGCGAACAAGCCAAGCATAACGGGCGGTCTACATTGACAAGTGCCGCCGTGGCGCCTTCACTTTCTCTGTCGTCTTGAGATCAATTCACAAAATAAGTGACGCCGTCACCAAGGAAGCCTATGACTGAGAAAGCTGCGCTGTTGGCTCAGCGCCTGATACGCAATGTCGAACGAGTAGATAAGCGGCACGATCGGCGGCCGCCGCTGTATGACAGCGTCGGCGCTCGCCTCGGCACCGGCACCGCCGCCGACAAGCTGGGCGCCTCTTTCGATTGTGTCGCGCCGGGTATGCGCTCCTGCCCCTACCATTTTCACTACGCTCAGGAGGAAATGTTCATCATTCTGGAAGGCAGCGGTACGCTGCGGGTGGCCGGAGAAATGCTGCCGATCGTCAGCGGGGATGTCATCTTCATTCCGCCGGGCCCGGAATACCCGCACCAGATCATCAACACCTCCGATGCGCCGCTGAAGTACCTGTCCGTCAGCACGCGCGAGCAGCCGGAGCTGGTGATGTACCCGGATTCCGGCAAATACCAGGCGATGGCGCGCGGCGCAGACGGCCAGCAGGTGCGCTACCTGCAGCGCCCTTCAACCTCGCTCGATTACTGGCAGGATGAACCCTGAGTCGCCGCCCGGCAGCGGGAGATCCAGCGCGCGCGCCGCCAGCTCAGCGACGCGAAAGTCGATGTCCGCCGCCTGCCCGTCTTCCATGAACCAGGCGGCGGACAGCCCCGACCAGGCGAGGATCCATTGCAGCAAGCGCCGGCGCTCCAGCCCGGCCAAGCGACAGACCTGTTCCACGCGGCGCTGGAAAATGGCCGGATCGGTGGCGATGCCGTAGTTGGGATTGCAGAAGATATTGGCGTAGTCGAAGCCCCGTTCGCCGTACAAACGCTTGGGATCGATCGCCAGCCAGCCGCGTTCGCCGAAGTCCAGCACGTTGTCATGGTGAATATCGCCGTGCAGCACGCTCTCTTCTCGCGGGCTGTGCAGCAATTCTGCCGCCGCCGTGGCACAGAGACGCAGCATGCCGCCGTGCGCCTGCGCCGCCGGCCACAGTGAGCTGAACCACTCCTGCAGCGGGATCAGCTCGGGCAACGGTTCCGCTCGCGGCGCATGCAAGGCGGCGATCGCCCGGCACAGGATTTGCGTGGCCTGCTCATCGTCGCCGTCACGCACCAGCTGCGCCAACGAGCCTTCACCCTGCGCGCGCTCCAGCAGAATGCCGTCGTCATGCCACGCCAGCACCTGCGCGGCGCCTTCCCCACGCCACCAGCACATCAGTTGGCCACCGAAGCGCTCCTCCTGCTCGCGGGCGATCTTCAGCATCGCCGCCTCGCCCCGGTAACGCACCGGCATCAGCAGACTGCTGTGGGTTTCGAAGGCTTTGCCGTCCTGTTCCAGTTGCCAGCGTTGCAGGTAGGGAGTAAAAAGCGGGTTCATCGTCTCATGCGTCCTTGTGGCCGATCTGCGCCGCACTGTCACATTCAGGTGAAAGACGACGTATAAAATAAAGAGGGATGATACTCTCAAATATCATCGGTGCGCGGCGTCTGGCCGCCGTTTCCTCAGTATCCTAACCAAGTTTGTCGATTTTATTAACCGGTCTTGCGCGGGGTTTGATCATGACATTATTAAAACGCACGAATTATCCGCAGTTGCCTACGCCGGGCGGCCCCTATGTGCATGCGGTGCGCCACGGCGATCGCCTGTACGTGTCGGGATTGACGGCCTTCGCCACCGACGCGCAAGGCTTGAGCGCGCCGGAGCAAACGCAGGAGATCCTCGAGCAGTTAGCCACTATCGCCGCCAGCGAAGGCGTTAATCTTAAAGCGTTGATTAAAATCAGCGTGTTCCTGACCGACATCGCCGATCTGGCGGGCGTGCGCCCGGTGCTGTTTGACTATTTCGATGGCGCGCTGCCGGCCTGTTCACTGATGGCGGTCAGCGCGTTGTTTTCACCGCAGGTGTGCGTAGAGATAGAAGCGGTGATGGCGTTGCAATAATGCGCGGCTAGAGCGCGCCCTCATCCGGCACGCAGGGGCCGATCTTGAACCAGGCTTTGGCGATCCGCCCCTGCTCCACTTCGTAAATGGCGATGACATCCATTTTGCCACGCCCCTGCGGGAAGTTCCGTGTCACCACTTCCTGATCGACCACCATGTTCCCCACCGCCATGCGTTTTATCCGTTCACCGTACAGACTTGGCTCCTGGAAACGCACCAGATGCCGTTCGCGGATCGCCGCCTTGCCGCTGGCCAGCAGCGTGTCGGGATGCTCGTAATACTGCGCGTCGTCCGCCCAGCAGGCCATGAAGGCGTCGATGTCGCGGGCGTTATAGGCGTCAAGCTGTTGCTGAACCACATCCTGCGGGCGTGCCGTTTTATCGTTCATCACATCCTCCTGCCGAAGTTAACCGCCGCATGTATCGAACCCATCACGTTAACCGCCCGGTGCTGCAGCTTGATGACACGGCGAATGTTGAATAAAAACCCAAAAATAGCGAATAAATAACCTACCACGCCCGATGGACAATTCAAGCGTCCGGCATAAATTTTCTGCCCCGCGCCAGCGGCGGGGAAAACCGCATGGCACCGCGCGTTAATCTTTGCGGCGGTTAGGGAAATTCTGCTAATTTAGCGTGAACAGCCTGATGATAACGAAACGCTATGCAGCAAAAACCGGTGTTGGACGAAGCCAGACAGTTAAAGCGACTCAACGCCGCCACGCGGCGTCAATCCCATATGTATAAATGGATCGCGCTGATTGCGGCGCTGGATGCGCTGTTGGTGTTTTGGTATGACCGGGATATGCGCAACGTCACCTTCTCGGGAGCGGTTGCGCTGGTGTGCGGTTATCTGTGGATCCGCGATCGCAACAAGGCCCGGGGTTACCGGCGCGAGTTCGACCGCAAATTCGGCAAGCGCAGCGGCGATTAAGGCTGCATCGCTTCCAGCACTTTGGCGCTGTCGACGATCTGCACGAACTTCACGATTTTGCCGCCGCGCAGCGTATAAATATGCGCAAAAGAGGCGCTGAAGGATTTGCCGGTGGCCCGGTAGGTGCCGTGATAAAAACCTTGAGCGATCACATTGTCGCCGGCGTCGTAAAAGTGGTCGACATCGGCGCGGTAACCTTGCCATTCGCTGCCCAGGCGCTGATGCACGTTCTTGATGATATTTTCCGGGCCGATATAGGTACCGGCGTAGGGGAAACCGGCAGCTTCGGTCCACTCGGCATCGGGGGCCAGCGCCGCCAGCAGATTACGGCCGTTTTCTTCGGAGCTGCCTTCATAGGTTGCGCGCACTATTTCAAGAGGGGTTGGCATGTCTCTTCTCCCATGGCTGATGAGGATATTCCGGCCATCTCCGCGGACACAGGCTCTCACCAAGCGGAGACGGCGGAATGCGGCTATTCTAGGTTGCTTGTTTCGCTGCAAAAACCGCAGTTATGACAATAGTGGGTTGCACTTTAGTAAACAATAGCCGTTTTTCTGTCATTCTCCCGGCATCCGGCGCGGCTATGCTGATTGACCGATTTCCCCCAACAGGAGCTGAACGTGTCTTTACCCTCGCTGACGCAAGAGCTGTTACAACCTTTTTCCCCCTACCAGGCGCTGGCGCAAACGCTGTTGCCGCTCACCCTCGAGTCGGACGACGGTTCGCATGACGTGGCGCATCTGCACCGGGTCTGGAAGAACTGCCGCCGGATCAGCAAGCTGGAAGGCGGCGACCGGCGCATTCTCTGTGCGGCGGTGCTGCTGCACGACGCCGTCGCGGTGGAAAAGAATTCGCCGCAGCGCCATCTGGCCTCACGCATGGCGGCGGAGCAAGCCACGCTGACGCTGACCCGGCTGGAATGGGCGCCGGCGGATATCGCGGCGGTGGCTCACGCCATCGAAGCGCACAGTTTTTCCGCCGGCATCCCCCCGCAAACCCTGGAGGCGAAGATCCTGCAGGATGCCGATCGCCTCGACGCCATAGGTCTTATCGGCGTGGCGCGCTGCTTCTATATCGGCGGCCGCATGCGCAGCGCGCTGTACGACGCCGCCGACCCGCGGGCCGAACATCGCCAATACGACGACAAGCGTTTCAGCCTGGATCACTTCGAAACCAAGCTGTTCAAACTGCAAGACGGCTTCCAGACCGCTGCCGGGCGGCACATGGCCGAGCAGCGCACCGAACGCATGCGGCGCTTTGTCGACGATCTGCTGGAAGAGGTGTAATGCCGGCTTACCGCGCATTTCGTTATGCCCATAACATTTTCGGTCACATAACGCCGCTAAACTGTAGGTCAACTTCACCGAACGGGCGGCACAGATGAAAAAGTTGACGTTGAAAGAGATGACGGAAAGCGAACAGCGGGAAGTGAAAACCGAACTGGACAAGGCGCGCAAGAGCCACGGCAGGCCGCTGACCAACGCCGAACAGCACAAGGTCAAGGATGAAGTGGTGGCGCGCATCATGGCCGCCAGAGCGAAGCTCGCCAAGGCGGAGCGTGCAGAACGCAAGGCCAACCGCTATCGGCCGAGCGGCGACACCTTCAGTTGGTCCGCCACCATCGGCTCCCGCCCGCCGCGCTGAACCAGCCAAACTCTCCCCGCCGCTGCGGGGATTTTTATTTATTAGCCAAACTCATCCTCGCTACCGAATCATGAATAACAATGTTATCAATCTGTTGTAAATTGACAGCCTGATGAAGAATATTCATTATCACCCCACTTCCCCTTTTCACGAGACCGCCATGGCCTACCCACGCAACGCCGACTTTCTGATAACACCTGCGTTGCCCGTTGGCGATTTGGCGGCGGTTAAATCGAAGAAACAGACGCTCATTTGACCGGGGCGAGCTGTCCCGTCAGATGAGCTGACTGGATGGCGCGCAACGCCCCGCCTTCAATTTTCTCATCTGGCTTCTCTGTCGGTCACACAGAAGGAATATTTTATGGCCTCATTTTCGGGTATTTGGGTGGCGATGGTTACCCCTTTCAATCACGATGCCGTCGATTTGCCGGCGGTGAAACGCCTGGCGCGGCACCTGCTCGACGCCGGCATCGATGGCCTGGTGGTCTGCGGCTCCACCGGTGAAGCCGCCGCGCTGAGCAAAGAAGAACAGCTGGCGGTACTCGACGCCGTGCTGGAAGTGGCGCCCGCACACCAGGTGGTGATGGGCCTTTCCGGCAATAACATGGCCGCCACGCTGCAGATGCAGCAGGCCATTCAACTGCGCGACATCGCCGGCGTGCTGATCCCGGCACCTTACTACATTCGCCCTTCGCAATGCGGCCTGATCGATTATTTCACCCAGTTGGCCGACGCCTCCAGCGTGCCGGTGATCCTGTACAACATTCCGCAGCGCACCGGCATCGCCATGGAGCTGGCCACATTGCGCCGGCTCGCGCGCCATCCGCGCATCACCGCCATCAAGGACTGCGGCGGCAATCCTGACGCCACCATGGCGCTGATCGCCGACGGCGAAATCGATGTGATGACCGGGGAAGACAATCTGATCCTCACCACGCTGTGCCTCGGCGGCACCGGCGCCATCTCCGCCGCCGCGCATGTTCACCCGGAACGTTTCGTGCAGCTGGTGCAGCAGGTCGCCGCCGGCGATTTGGCCGCGGCGCGCAGCAACTTCTATGAGCTGCTGCCGATGATCCACCAGATGTTCAGCTTCCCGAATCCGGCGCCGGTCAAGACGGTGCTGGCTCAGCAGGGGCTGATCGCCAACGAGCTGCGCTCGCCGATGCAGGTAGCGCCGCAGGCGTTGCAACAGCAGATCGCCGCAACGCTGGTGCAGCTGCAGCCCGCCGAGGCGATCATCGGTTAAATTTGTTAGCTAAGCCGCTGTAATTTTGGCGCTATGGGACTACGATGAGTGGTTAAGCATGCCCGTCATTCGTCATCAACAAGGAGCTTCCGATGAAACTGTTCTATAAAGCCGGCGCCTGTTCGCTGTCCCCGCATATCGTGCTGCGTGAGGCAGGGCTGGATTTTACGGCGGAGAAGGTCGATCTGGCGCAGAAGAAGACCGAGAGCGGCGCCGATTACCTCGCCATCAACCCCAAGGGACAGGTACCGGCGCTGCTGCTGGATGACGGCAGCCTGCTGACCGAAGGCGTGGCGATCGTGCAATACCTGGCGGACCGCGTGCCCGATCGCAACCTGATCCCGGCGGCGGGCACCCTGTCGCGCTACCACGCGATCGAATGGCTGAACTACATCGCCACCGAACTGCACAAAGGGTTCAGCCCGCTGTTCAACCCGAAAACGCCCGAGGAATACCAAACCATCGCGCGCGCCAAGCTGGAGCAGCAGTTCAGCTATCTGGATTCGGTGCTGGCGAAGCAGCACTTCCTGTTGGGAAGCCGTTTCAGCGTAGCCGACGCCTACCTGTTCACCGTGTTGCGTTGGGCGTTCGCCCTGCAGTTCGACGTGCGCAAGCACGCCCATCTGGCGGCCTGGTTCGATCGCGTTGCGGCGCGCCCGGCGGTAGATGCGGCGCTGAACGCCGAAGGATTGAAGTAAAGTTTCAGCCCCGGCGGCTGTCGCCGGGGCTCGATGCACTTACAGCTTTACCGCTTTGAATTCGCTGAGCGGCTGCACGATCCGATCCTGCGCCGCCACCACCTGCAGTTCGTATTCGCCCATCTCCTGCGTGGTCAGCATCACCTCATACACGGCGGCGGTCACGTGCTCCAGCGCTTTGTCCAGCGCCTCGCCCTTCAGCAGATCCACCAGCAGCAGACCGCTGGTCAAATCACCGACGCCAACCGGTTGACGCGCGCCGAAGTCCACCAGCGGCCGGCTGATGTGCCAGGCCTCGTCCGCCGTCACCAGCAGCATTTCGAAGCAGTCGGCGTGATAGCCGGCGCGGGCCAGGTGCTTGACCAGCACCAGCCGCGGCCCCTTGGCGATCAGCACGCGGGCGGCCTGCACCGCGTCGGCCACGTTGGCGACGGCTATCTGGCTCAGCATCTCCAACTCCAGCAGGTTCGGCGCCACCATGTCGCTGCACGGCAGCGCCTGGCGGCAGTGAAACTCGGCCACGCCCGGCGCCACGATGCAGCCCTTTTCCGGATGCCCCATCACCGGATCGCAGAAATACCAGGCGTTCGGGTTCGCCTGCTTAACCTGACGCACGATCTCCAGAATATGATCGCCCTGCTCCGGCGAACCGATATAACCGCTCAGCACCGCATCACAGCGTTGCAGCTGCTCGATATTGGCAATACCCTGCGCGATCTCGGTCAGGTGGCTGGCCGGCATGACGCAGCCGGTCCACTGGCCGTATTGAGTATGGTTGGAGAACTGCACCGTGTTCAGCGGCCAGACATTGACGCCCATGCGGCGCATCGGGAATTCAGCCGCACTGTTGCCGGCGTGACCAAACACCACGTGCGACTGGATAGAAAGAATGTTTTTCATCGACAGAACTCGTTCGGAATACCGCAGCCGGGCGGCTGCGCAAAAATAAAGGGGCCACCAGGGCCCCTTACCGTCATTATTCGTTACTGCCAATCCACCAAGCAGTAGTGTTTCTTGCCGCGGCGCAGCAGCGTGTAGCGGCCGAACAGACGGTCCGCATCGCTGAAGCGGTATTCGGCATCCGATTGTTTCTCGCCGTTGATGGTCACCGCGTTGGAGCCGATCATGGTGCGCGCCTGGCCGCGTGACGGCACCAGTTCGGCATTCACCAGCGCCTGCTGCAGATCGGCGTCGCGCTCCAGTTTAATGGTCGGCATGCCGTCCTGCGCCAGCTGGGCGAAGTCCGCTTCGGTCATGTCGTGCAGCGCGCCGGAGAACAGGCTCTGAGTGATGCGCTTGGCGGCCGCCAGGCCTTCCGCACCGTGCACCATGCCGGTCACTTCTTCCGCCAGCACGTACTGGGCGCGCGGCGCCTTGCCGCTGTTCTTGTCTTCTTCCTCCAGCGCGTTGATGTCTTCCAGGCTCATGAAGGTGAAGAACTTCAGGAAACGGTAAACGTCGGCGTCGGCGGTGTTGATCCAGAACTGGTAGAACTTGTACGGGCTGGTTTTTTCCGGCGCCAGCCAGACCGCGCCGCCTTCGGTTTTACCGAACTTGGTGCCGTCTGCTTTGGTGATCAACGGCACGGTCAGGCCGAACACCTGCTTCTGGTGCTGACGACGCGTCAGATCGATGCCTGAGGTGATGTTGCCCCACTGATCGGAACCGCCGATCTGCAGCTCCACCTGGTGGCGGTTATACAGCTCGGAGAAATCGTAGCCCTGCAGCAGGTTATAAGAGAACTCGGTGAAGGAGATGCCGGAGTCGTCGCGATTCAGGCGCTGCTTGACCGCTTCCTTGTTGATCATCTGGTTGACGGAGAAGTGCTTGCCGATGTCACGCAGGAAGGTCAGCACGTTCATGCCGCCGAACCAGTCGTAGTTGTTGGCCGCGATAGCGCTGTTGCTGCCGCAGTCGAAATCGAGGAACGGGGAAACCTGCTTGCGGATCTTCTCGACCCACTCGTTCACCGTATCGGTGGTGTTCAGCTTGCGCTCCGCCGCTTTGAAGCTCGGATCGCCGATGAGGCCAGTGGCACCGCCCACCAGTGCTACCGGCTTGTGGCCGGCCAGCTGGAAGCGCTTCAGGCACAACAGAGGAACCAGATGGCCCAAATGCAAGCTGTCAGCGGTCGGATCGAAACCGCAATACAGTGCAATTGGCCCTTGCGCCAGTCGCTCCGCTAACGCTTCCTCATCCGTAACCTGGGCAACGAGGCCCCGCTCTTGCAGTTGTTTAATCAAGTTGCTGCTTGCCATCAATGACTCCATGTATAAACGAATGCACCTTTGCCGGTACACGGCCTTTCGCCCAGTGGCGAAATAAAAATTCAGGGTAGCGCATAGAATAAAGCGCCGGCGGCGTCAGCACCAGCGCTTAGAGGGGATTTTCCGTCTTCAGGGTGCCAGTCGGTCAATTTTCCAGTCATTCCCGTCCCGCTGATACAGGAAACGGTCATGCAGGCGATGGGCGCCGCCCTGCCAGAACTCGACGGAGTCAAATTTCACGCGGAATCCGCCCCAGAAACTCGGCAACGGCACCTCGCCCTGCTGGAACTTCTGCTTCAGCTCAAGGAATTTGCTTTCCAGCACGCCGCGCGCGGAAATGCGCGACGACTGCTGCGACACCCAGGCGCCGATCTGGCTGTCTTTCGGCCGGCTGTTGAAATACTTCAGCACTTCGAGGGTCGACAGGCGCTCCGCCTGGCCGAGGAAAATCACCTGGCGATCGAGCATGTGCCAGGGGAACAGCAGGCTGATATGCGGGTTGTGCGCCAGCTGCTGCGCCTTGCGGCTGCCGAGGTTGGTGTAGAACACCAGCCCCTGCTCATCGAAATGCTTCAGCAGCACGATGCGTTGATAAGGCTGGCCGTGTTCGTCGACGGTCGCGACGCACATGGCGGTGGGATCGGCCAGGCGCGCGTCGCAGGCCTGTTTCAACCAACGCTCGAACAGTTCGAGCGGGTTGGCGGTCAGATCGTTGCGGCGCAGGCCGCCTCGGGTGTATTCACGGCGCAGGTCCGCAACATCAAACTCACTCTTTTCAATCATCTGGGTTATCGACCAACTGAAAAAATCCGTCGTTACATTCTGCGCCTGCGGCGTCAGGAACTCAATCGCTCCGACGCCGCCGTCGACCTTCACTCCGTCAACACGCAGTCGCTCATGACTACCTTGCCGTTGCGCTCAAGATAGGCGTTACGGTCTTTCGACCAAAAAGTGTATTTGCCGTCGCTGTATTTGGCGCCGGTCAGCGCCAGCACCTGCTTGAGATGCAGCTGTTCGCCGTCCATCAGCAGGCTGACTTCGCTCGCCTTGCCGTCAAGCGCCACCGTCAGCGGCGTGGTGCCGCACTGGTAGTGCATCGTCTGGCTGCTTTGCGGCAGGATGTAGCTGCAGCCGGACAGCGCCAGCGCGCCGGCGACGAAAATGACTTTTTTCATGCTGTTGCTCCTTAGAAAAATCCTTCACAGGCTATCCTAACAGAGCTAACGGGCCCCCAATGGCAAAACCGGATAAATCCCACCCAACACCGTTTCACGGCTGGCGCCGGTCACCGAAGGCAGATTGCCGGCCTGGCCGGACAACGTGCGGAAGGCCAGCCAGGCAAAGGCCAGCGCCTCCATGTCGTCGCCGCTGACGCCAAAATCGTCGGTCAGCCCGACCTCCGTGCCCGGCAGCAGCGCCGACAGGCGCGCCATCAGCAGCGTGTTGCGCGCCCCGCCGCCGCAGACCAACAGGCGCTCGCACCCGCCGGCCAGCAATACCTGCTCGCTGATGCTGACCGCGGTCAGCTCCGTGAGCGTGGCCTGCACGTCGACCGGCGCAATCGCCGGCAATCCGGCCAGCTGCCGCTCCAGCCAGGCGATATTGAAATACTCGCGGCCGGTGCTTTTCGGCGCCGGCAGCGCGAAGTACGGATCCGCCAGCATCTGCTGCAACAGCGGCAAGCAGACTCGCCCCTGCATCGCCCAGCCGCCGTCCTGATCGTAAGGCTGCGCGCGGTGGCGCCATACCCAGGCGTCCATCAGCATGTTGCCCGGCCCGGTATCGAAACCGCGCACCGGCGTACCGGGCAACAGCAGAGAAAGGTTGGCGATGCCGCCGACGTTCAGCACCATGCGCCGCTCGACGGGATGCCCCAGCAGCGCCTGATGAAACGCCGGCACCAGCGGCGCGCCCTGCCCGCCGTAGGCCATGTCGCGCCGGCGGAAATCGCCGACGGTGGTGATATCGGTCAGCGCGGCGATGCGGTTGTTATCACCGAGCTGCATCGAGAAACGCGCGTCACCCTCCGGTTCGTGCCACACCGTCTGGCCGTGGCACCCGATGGCGGTGATCTGCTCCGCGTCGATGCCGGTTTGCTTCAGCAGGCCGAGCACCGCCTCGCCGAACAACGTGCCCAGCTGCGCGTCCAGCCGGCCGACGGCGGCCAGCGTGGTTTGCTGCCCCTGGCACATGCCCAGGATCTCTTTTTTCAACGCCATCGGCATCGGATGGCTATAGCTGGCCTGCTGCGCCACCATGCGATCGTCGATCGCGGCCAATACCACATCGATTCCGTCCAGACTGGTGCCGGACATGACGCCTATATAGCGGCCTGACTTCATAGCAACATCCTCTAACCCGCGCGGTAAGCAAAATTCATCCTGACAAATAAACCAGAATTGCCGGATTAACGCCATGAATTATGATGCTTTTTTTACGGTTCGTGAGCCAGATGCCCCCCGACGCCGCTGTGGCACGGGTTATGTGTTAAACCGTGCCATAACAGGCGACGGAATGTCGCCAAGGCTGTCATAAAGGTAAACCGCGGTTTATTATTGGTTGAACAGAGAAAAGTTAAGCTGCATGCAGCGATGAAGCATGGCGGTGTGTCAACTTTCAGCCATACTTTGTCTATCGTTTTCACTGAATCTTGCCTGGAGAGCATTGCCAGGTTATGGACTACTACCATCAGGAGTTTTGTATGATCAAGCGTCTTCTCGTCGTTGCCGTCGCCGCCGTTACGCTGGCCGGCTGTGCCAATGAATCCATGTCCGGTGATGTCTACTCGTCCTCGCAGGCCAAGCAGGTGCAGACCGTCACCTACGGGACGCTGGTTTCCGTGCGTCCGGTTAAAATTCAGGGCGGCGAAGGCTCCAACGCCATGGGGATGATCGGCGGCGCGGTGATTGGCGGGCTGTTGGGCAACACCGTTGGCGGCGGCACCGGTCGTACGCTGGCTACCGCGGCGGGCGCTATCGCCGGCGGCGCGGCAGGTAACAGCATCGGTGAAGTGGCCGGCCGTACCTCCGGCTACGAGCTGGAGATCAAAACCGATCAGAAAGAGAACATCGTGGTGGTGCAGAAAGCGGGCGACACCAAGTTCAGCCCTGGCCAGCGCGTGCGCATGGCGCGCATGGGCGACACCATCACCGTTTCCCCGCTGTAAGCCAGCCGGCGACAAGCGGCAAACCGGAGGCAATCGCCTCCGGTTTTATTTCTGATGCTGTGAAACTGTAATCGTAGAAAATAAGAATATTATTATTTGTTCTGCAGTTCGGTGATATTTTGTTCTAACTTGCCAATCAGCCCTACCAACAGATGCACTTCGTCGGCGGTAATGCCGCTTAAAATCTCACTGCGCGTAGACGTGATCACACTGTCCACTTCCCTGATGATCGGATCGGCCGCTTCGGTCAGCTTGATGCGCTTCGCGCGGCGATCGTTGGCACAGGTGTGACGCGTGATCAGCCCTTTCTCCTCCAGTTGGTCCAGCGTACGGACCAGTGACGGTTGCTCGATACCGATCGCCTTGGCCAGCTGGATTTGCGACTGCTCCGGCGGCAAGCGATTGATATTGTGCAACGTGACCCAATGCGTTTGGGTCAGCTCCAACGGCTTGAGCCGATGATCGATGAGCGCGCGCCACACACGAACTAATCGTGCTAAATCTGAACCTAATGTTGACTCCACTTCCCCCTCCTTATAATTAGCATGCTAACATTACCTCCCAGAGCTTAGACTATTTTGGGTAACTCACATTAAAAACACAAATGTATATAATGTATATTGTGGAAATAGCCACTATTTTTAGCCGCTATTGTTTAATCGTTATGCAAATATTCAACATATTCACCCTTAGGGATTGTTAATGTGAATACATCATGGTTACACACATCATCTCCCTTGCCCGATTTGGTCCTGGGAGCATCGCTTTATTTTCCACCTATATTTAAAGCTTTTTTACTAGGACTGCTCTTATGGCTGCTGATTCATCAGCTGCTGAGAGACTGGATGTATTCCGGTGAAATCTGGCATCCCATGTTGATGGATCTGTCCATTTTCGTTCTGACCGTCAGCGGTTCCTTATGGATTTTAGCGAGTTGGTAACCCATGCAGCATAAAACATTAAAATACTTCTCTACGGTGATCGTCTGCGCCATTGCCGTCTGCGCCGGTTGGTGGCTCTGGAATTATTATATGCAATCCCCATGGACCCGTGATGGAAAAGTGCGCGCCGAACTCGTCAATATCACCCCTGAAGTCTCTGGAAGATTAGAGAAAATAAGCGCGAATGACAATCAGTTCGTACCTGCGGGAAGTCTGATTTTTACCCTCGACCCGGTGCCCTACCAGATTGCGTTGGACAATGCCGAGGCCGCGGTGGCAAAAGCGCAATCCGATCTGGCCAAAGCGGACCACGAGGCTGCCCGCCGCCGCGGTTTAGCGCGTAACGTTATTTCCGCTGAAGATTTGGACGAGTCAAATTTAGCCGCGCAGGCAATGAAGGCCTCCTATAAAGCCGCCCTGGCCAATCTGGAACAGGCCAAATGGAATTTGAGCAAAACCAAAATTTACGCGCCAACCGACGGTTATATCACCAACCTGCAGACGCGGGTCGGGAACTACGCCAACGCCGGTACGCCGCTGGTGGCGTTGGTGGATGTGCATTCGTTTTATGTGCTCGGTTATTTCGAAGAAACCAAGCTGAAGCATATAAAAGAAGGCAATAAAGCGGACATCGTTTTATATAACGGCAACACGCCGCTACAGGGGGAAGTAGAGAGCATCGGCCGCGCCATTTACGATCAGAGCGTTGACAGCAGCAACGATCTATTAATGGACGTTAAGCCTAATGTTCCTTGGGTGCGTTTGGCTCAGCGCGTGCCGGTACGGATAAAATTGCTCAACGTGCCCGCCGATTTGACGCTGGTCGCCGGCACCACCTGCACCATTTCGATTCATCAGCGGAACTAAAGTGTGAACCTGCCTTTTTTGGAGTGGAGCCGCACCCCCTGGGGTAAGGCGACCGGCGGCCAATGGCGCTATGCGCTGCGCAACTCGCTCGCGATGTGTCTGGCGCTATGGGTAGCCTTCGTGCTCGAACTCGACGAACCCTATTGGGCGCTTACCTCCGCCGCGGTGGTGAGCTTCCCCACCATCGGCGGCGTGATCAGCAAAAGCATCGGCCGCATCTTCGGCAGCCTGGTGGGCGCCGCCGCGTCGGTGGCGATCGCCGGCCACTGCCTGAACGATCCCTGGCTGTTTACGCTGTTCATCGCCGCCTGGATCGGGCTGTGCACCTACGTCTCCAACCATTACCAAAACAACGTCTCTTACGCCTTCGCGCTGGCGGGCTATACCGCCGCCATCATCGCCTTCGGTACGGTCAACGTCACCGATACCCAGCAAATCTTCGATATCGCGCAGGCGCGGGTTTGCGAAGTGATCACCGGCATTCTGTGCGGCGGGTTGATGATGATGATCCTGCCCAGCACCTCGGACGGCGAAGCCCTGCTGACCTCGCTGCGGCGCATGCAGCTGCGCCTGCTGGAGCATGCCGCCATGCTGTGGCAGCCGGAGATCACCGCGCAGATGCGCACCTCGCACGAAGGGGTCATCGGCCAGATCCTGACCATGAACCTGCTGCGCATTCAGGCATTCTGGAGCCACTACCGGCTGCGGCGGCAAAATAACCTGCTCAACTATCTGCTGCACCAACAGCTGCGCATGACCAGCGTTATCTCCAGCCTGCGCCGCATGCTGCTGAACTGGCCGGATCGCCCCGCCAATCTGATGCCGGTGCTGACACAACTGCTGGACGAGTTGCGCGATCCCGCCACCGACAAATACCGTTTGGCGCGCCTGCTTCAGCAGATCGCCCCGCAAGAGGCTACGGACTACCGCCATCGCGCCTTCTGGCTGCGGCTGCGCGATTTCTGTTGGCTTTACCTGCGCTGCAACCGCTGGCTGCGGCGGTTGGAAAGCGCCACGGCGGTCAGCGACCTCCAACCGCCGCGCGTCACTGCGCTGGCGCGCCATACCGACAGCTACGAAGCCGCCTACAACGGCCTGCGCACCTTTTTGTGCATCGTGATCGGCTGCGCCTACTGGATCAACACGCAGTGGGACGCCGGCAGCGCGGCGCTGACGCTCACCGCCATCAGCTGCGTGCTCTACTCTTCCACGCCTTCGCCGATCAACAGCGTCAGCACCTTGCTCAAGGCGGTGCTGCTGCTCTCGGTCGCCTGCTTCGTGGTGAAATTCGGTTTGATGATCCAGATTGACGACTTCTGGGTGTTCTGCGCCTTCCTGTTCCCGATCCTGGTGACCATGCAGATGCTCAAGCTGCAGAATCCACCTTATGCCGCGCTCTGGGGGCAGTTGATCGTCTTTATGGGCTCGTTCCTGACCGTCAGCAATCCGCCGAGCTATGACTACCAGTCCTTTATCAATGACAACATCGCTAAAATCGTCGGCGTGCTCCTGGCCGGGCTGGCGTTTCAGATCCTGCGCCCCAGCTCGGACAAACGCAAAAGCCGCCGCATTATCCGCGCGCTGCGACGCGACTTTATCGATCAGTTGAGCAAACGGCCGCAGCAGAGCGAAAGCCAGTTCGAATCGCTGATCTACCATCGCATCAGCCAGCTTAATCAAAGTCAGGATCAGGACGCTCGCACCTGGCTGCTGCGCTGGGGCGTGGTGCTGCTCAACTGCAGCCATATCGTCTGGCAACTGCGCGACTGGCAAACCCGTTCCGATCCGCTCTCGGCGGTGCGCAACGTCTGTATCCACTGCCTGCGCGGCATCATGACGGAGAAAGGCGTGCAGCACAGTTCGCTGGACGCCACGCTGCAGGAGTTGCTGCGCATGAGCAACGCGCTGGCGCACCACCCGGAACAGGCGGCGCGCGATCTGGCCGGCCTGATCTGGCGGCTCTACTGCTCGCTGCAGCAGTTGCAACAGGCGATGGGCCAGCCCACCGCCGTACCGGCCGTTAGCGGCGGATAATCATTTGATCACACCGCAGGCGAAGCGTTCTCCGCCGCCGCCGAGCGGTTGTGGATGATCCGAATGGTTGTCGCCGCCGGCGTGCACCATCAGCGCTTTACCCTCAATGTCGCTGATTTTTTTCAGCCGCGGCGCCAACACCGGATAGTTCGCCATGCCGTCGGCGGTCACATAGATGGCCGGAAGGTCACCCAGGTGCCCGTCGGCATACGGCCCGAGGTGTTTTCCGGTCTTTTGCGGGTCGAAATGTCCGCCGGCCGCCAGCGCCGCCACCGCTTTGCCGTCCTTCATGCCCGGCTCGCAGCTGCCTTTCTCATGCACGTGGAAGCCGTGTACCCCGGCCGGCAATGCTTTCAGGCTCGGCGTGAAAAGCAGGCCATACGGCGTTTCGCTGATGGCCACCTTGCCGATGTCCTGACCGATCCCCTGCCCGGTCACCAGGTGCATCTCGACGTCGGTTGTCGCCGCCTGAGCCGCACCACACGCCATTAGGCCGAGCGCTGCATACCAATAACGTTTCATCAATCAGTCTCCTTAATGACTATATCGAGCTATCAGTATAGGAGAGCCTGCGCCGGCACTGTTAACCAACGCACAATCTCGCTAATTTGATTCGCGGGCCTAATATTTAACACTAATAATAATTCTACCGATGTTGGTCCTCTGACCAGCTGTCGTTCGGCTAACGTTGTTTCCCTGTTTCCACCGCCGACGCATGTGAGTCCACTTACAGGCCCGCGGCATACTTCATAAGGAACTGATATGGGCATCTTTAGCTATAAGGATCTGGACGAAAAGGCGTCGAAAGCGCTATTTTCCGACGCCTTGGCCATCTCTACCTACGCTTACCACAATATCGATAACGGCTTCGATGAAGGCTATCACCAGACCGGTTTCGGGCTGGGTCTGCCGCTGACGCTGGTCACTGCGCTCATCGGCAGCACCCAATCGCAGGGCGGCCTGCCCGGCATTCCCTGGAATCCCGATTCCGAACAGGCAGCGCAGCAGGCGGTGAATAACGCCGGCTGGTCGGTGATCAGCGCCGCACAGTTGGGTTACGCCGGCAAAACCGATGCGCGCGGCACCTACTACGGCGAGACCGCCGGTTACACCACCGCTCAGGCCGAGGTGCTGGGCAAATATGACAGCGAAGGCAATCTCACCGCCATTGGCATCTCATTTCGCGGCACCAGCGGCCCGCGCGAGTCGTTGATCGGCGATACCATCGGCGATGTGATTAACGATCTGCTGGCCGGCTTCGGGCCGAAAGGCTACGCCGACGGCTACACGCTGAAGGCCTTCGGCCAGTTGCTGGGCGACGTGGCGAAGTTCGCGCAGGCGCACGGGCTGAGCGGAGAAGACGTGGTGGTCAGCGGCCACAGCCTCGGCGGGCTGGCGGTCAACAGCATGGCGGCGCAGAGCGACGCCAACTGGGGCGGCTTTTACGCGCAGTCCAACTATGTCGCCTTCGCCTCGCCGACCCAGTACGAGGCCGGCGGCAAGGTGATCAACATCGGCTACGAGAACGATCCGGTGTTCCGCGCGCTCGACGGCACCACGCTGACCGGGGCGTCGTTAGGCGTACACGATGCGCCCCATGCCTCCGCCACCAACAATATCGTCAACTTCAACGACCACTACGCGTCGGACGCCTGGAACCTGCTGCCGTTTTCCATTCTCAACATTCCGACCTGGCTGTCGCACCTGCCGTTCTTCTATCAGGACGGTCTGATGCGGGTGCTGAACTCCGAGTTTTATTCGCTGACCGACAAAGACTCGACCATCATCGTCTCCAACCTGTCGAACGTGACGCGCGGCAATACCTGGGTGGAAGACCTGAACCGCAACGCGGAAACGCACAGCGGGCCGACGTTTATCATCGGCAGCGACGGCAATGATCTGATCAAGGGCGGCAAAGGCAACGACTATCTCGAGGGGCGCGACGGCGACGATGTCTTCCGCGATGCAGGCGGCTATAACCTGATCGCCGGCGGCAAAGGCCACAATATCTTCGATACCCAACAGGCGTTGAAAAACACCGAGGTCGCCTACGACGGCAACACGCTTTACCTGCGCGACGCCAAAGGCGGCATTACGCTGGCGGACGACATCAGCACCCTGCGCAGCAAAGAAACCTCGTGGCTTATCTTCAACAAACAGGTGGACCATCAGGTGACCGCCGCCGGATTGAAATCGGACTCTGGCCTCAAAGCCTATGCCGCCGCCACCGCCGGCGGCGACGGCGATGACGTCCTGCAGGCTCGCAGCCACGACGCCTGGCTGTTCGGCAACGCCGGCAACGACACCCTTAACGGCCATGCCGGCGGCAACCTGACCTTCGTCGGCGGCAGCGGCGATGACATCCTGAAGGGCGTCGGCAACGGCAATACCTTCCTGTTCAGCGGTGACTTTGGCCGCGATCAGCTGTATGGCTTCAACGCCACCGATAAGCTGGTGTTTGTCGGCACCGAAGGCGCCAGCGGGAATATCCGCGACTACGCCACGCAGCAAAACGACGATCTGGTGCTGGCCTTCGGCCACAGCCAGGTCACGCTGATCGGCGTCTCGCTCGATCACTTCAACACCGATCAGGTGGTGTTGGCCTAAAGATCGACGTAAAAAAGCCGGGTGCTTTCGCCGCCCGGCTTTGCTCTTTTTTACTCCGCCTTAAGGCACGTCATACCCCAGCGCCGCCTTGCGAATGCGGAACCACTGCTGGCGGTTCAGCACCAGTTTCTGCGCCTTCAGCGCCGAACGCACCCGCTCAATCTTGCCGGAACCGATAATCGGCAGCGGCGACGACGGCAGGCGCATCACCCAGGCGTACACCACCTGCTCGATGGTCTCGGCGCCGATTTCTTGCGCCACCCGCTGCAGCTCGTCGCGCAGCGGCTGGAACTCGGCGTCGTTGAACAGGCGCCCGCCGCCCAGGCAGGACCAGGCCATCGGCTTGATGCGCAGTTGCTGGCACTGGTCGAGCGTGCCGTCGAGAATAGCCGGTTGGTGAATCGGCGAGATCTCCACCTGATTGGTCGCCAGCGAGAACGGCAGGCGCGACTGCAGCAGCTGGAACTGCGCGGGCGTAAAGTTGGAGACGCCGAAATGGCGCACCTTGCCGCTTTTGTGCAGCGCAACAAAGGCTTCGGCCACGTCGTCGGCGTCCATCAACGGATCCGGCCGGTGGATCAGCAGCAGATCGAGGTAGTCGGTATGCAGATGGCGCAGCGATTGTTCCGCGCTCTGTACGATATGGTCGCGGTCGGTGATGTAGTGGCCGATCGGGTTGCCGGGCTTGGCGGTGGTGGCGATGCCGCATTTGCTCACCAGCTCCAGCGACTGGCGCAGCGCCGGCTTCAGGCGCAGCGCGTCGCCGAACGCCTGTTCGCAGGCATAGCCGCCATAGATATCGGCGTGATCGGCGGTGGTGACGCCCAGTTCGACATGCTGTTCGATGAACGTCAGCAGCTGCTGCGGCGACATGCCCCACTCCATCAACCGCCAGTAACCGCAAATCATGCGGGAAAATTCAGGCCCCTGCGGCGCGAGACGAATACGTTCTACCATTGCGAAAACCTCATGACATTAGTTGTCAGTCAGCATACACAAGCCGGTGAGGCACAGGGAAGCGGTAAGCCACACGAACGTGCGGCAGATCAGGAAAGGTTAAAACAGCGACGGCTGCTCCGGCAGCGGCTCGTCGGGCGCTTTATTGGCGCGCTGCAGGCGCAGGAAGCGCTGACGGCACAGGCGCAGCACCTCGCGCTTTTGCGCGTCGCTCATGTTCATCCAGCCAAAACGCTCCTCGCGGCTGCGCAGGCAGCCACGGCAGAATCCGCGATCGTCGGCCTGGCAAATGCCGCGACACGGGCTGGGAATGTCGAAAAACTCAAGCTGCTGCGCCACGGGGCTCCTCCTGCGTTCTCTTGCTAATTGAAGACGCCATCGCCGCCGCTGGCAAGTCCCTTTTCGCCATTGCGGCGAAAATAGTCGCGCAAATAGCGCAGCGCCTGGCGGCTTTTCTCCGGCACGTTGCGCTCGAGCGTCAGCGCGTGCAGCCGCAGCGGCGCCGGCCGCCACTCAGGCAACAGCAGCAACAGCTCGCCGCGCTGAAGCTCGTCGCCAATTTCATACAGCGGCTGAACGGAAATGCCCAGCCCGGCGCGGGTAAAGGCGCGCATCACGTTCATGCTCTCGCTGACGATCTGCCCTTCCGCCAGCCGCAGCTTAACCTGCTGGCCGGACTGGTGCAGCAAGTCCAGATGGGCCCCGTTGTAGCCGCTGGAGATCCAGCGGTGCTGCACCAAATCCTGCGGCTTTTCCGGCACCCCATGCTGGCTGAGATAACGCGGCGCGGCGCACAGCACCATCGGCCACGCCGTCAGCGGATGCGCGATCATATTGGCGTCCGCCAGTTGACGGTTGGCCCGCAGCGCGATGTCGACCCGCTGCTCTATCATATCGACGATGCGATCGTCCGCCAGCACCCGCAGCGTCAGCTTGGGGTGCGCCTGCAACAGCGGCGCCAGCGCCTCCGCAAGCGATCGGCCGCCGATGCCGACCGGAGTGGCGATGCGCAGCTCGCCCACCAGCGTATCCCGCAATTCCGCCAGCCGCTGCTCCGCCTGCTGCGCCTGTTGCAGCATCGCCTCGCAGCCGGGGTAAAACGCCGCCCCGGCCTCGGTCAGCGCCAGACGGCGGGTGGAGCGATGCAGCAACGGCACCCCAAGCGCCTTCTCCAGCGAGCGCATGTGCTGGCTGACCGCCGACGGCGTCATGCCCAGCCGCCGCGCCGCGCCGGCCAGCGATCCCTCCGCCACCACGGTGGCGAATACCGCCATTCGATTGAGTTTATCCACGATTATGAAGTTTTACTTAATCAAGAAAGCATGAATATGGCACTAATCACGGCTATTGTTAAGGACTAGAGTAAACACCACGCAGCAGGCACATCGGCCTGCGTCACGATACTGAACCTATCCCCGAAGGAGCATGCAGATGAAAGTAGCCATTATTGGAGCAACCGGTTTTGTTGGCCGCCGCGTGGTGGATGAAGCGCTGGCTCGCGGTATTCAGGTGACGGCAATCGCCCGCCAGAAAAAAGATTTGCCGGAGCACGCCAACCTGACCGTCGCGCTGGGCGACGTTGCCGATACCGCCTGGCTGGCGGGGCAATTGCGCGGTCAGGATGCGGCGATCAGCGCCTACAACCCCGGCTGGGGCGAAGACAACCTGTATGAAAAAACCCTCCGCGGCGCCCAACAGATCCTCACCGCGGTCGAACAGGCCGGCGTCAAGCGCCTGCTGGTGGTCGGCGGCGCCGGCAGCCTGGAAGTGGCGCCCGGCGTTGAACTGGTAGATACGCCGCAGTTCCCGGAAAATATCCGCCCCGGCGCGCAGGCAGTGCGCGATCTGCGCAACAAACTGCGCAATGAATCGGCGCTCGACTGGACCTATCTCTCGCCGGCCGCCCTGCTGGAGCCGGGCAAACGCACCGGCCAGTTCCGCCTCGGCACCACGCAACTGCTGATGAACGGCGAAGCGCCGGCCAGCATTTCGGTAGAAGACCTGGCGGTCGCTATCGTTGATGAAATTGAAAAGCCTCAGTTTATTCGCGCGCAATTCACCGCCGCCTACTAAACCGCCCCACCGCCAGGCCGCCCGGCCTGGCGTTTTCCGCGCAGGCTCCGCCGCCAATATTCTGAGTTTCTAAGGTTTCCTTAAGTTTCATCCGGTAGATTTCAAAGCATTATCTACTTTCAGGATCCCGATTCGGCAATGTGGTTACGTCAACGCTTACGGTGCAACAGCCTCGGTTTTACCCTCGCCACCGCCCTGTTCTTCACTCTGTTTCAAAACGCGTTATTCCTGCATCGCGCCTGGTCGTATATCACCTTCGATAGCGTCCACAGCGTGATTTTCGCTGCCAGCATGCCGGTGGTGATCTTCTGTGCGCTGAATATCATCTTCAGCGTGTTGACCGTGCCCTACCTGCGCAAGCCGCTGATCATCTTTTTCTTGCTCGGCAGCGCCGCAGCCAACTATTTCATGTTCAGCTATGGTGTGGTGATCGACGGCAACATGATGCAAAACGCCTTCGAAACCAACCCTCAGGAGGCGACGGCGCTGCTGACGCCGCGCATGGGATTGTGGCTGGCGCTGCTCGGCATTCTGCCGGCGGTAGCGGTCTGCTTCACCCAGATTCGCCAGACTCGCCCCTGGTGGTACATGGTTGGACTGCGCGCCGCCAACGTCATGCTGTCGCTGGCGGTGATCCTGATCGTCGCCGCGCTGTTCTACAAAGACTATGCTTCGCTGATCCGCAACAATAAAAGCGTGGTGAAGATGTTGACCCCTTCCAACTTCGTCGCCGGCACCATCAAGTTTACCGAACAGCGTTACTTCACCCGCAATCTGCCGCTGGTCAAGATCGGCGAGGACGCGCGCAAAGGGCCGCTGATCGCCGGGCAGGCCAAGAAAACGCTGGTGATCCTGGTGGTGGGCGAAACCGCCCGCGCCGAAAACTTCTCCCTCGGCGGCTATCAACGCGAAACCAACCCGCGCCTGAAGCAGGACGATGTGATCTACTTCAAGAACGCCAGTTCCTGCGGCACCGAAACGGCGATCTCCGTGCCCTGCATGTTCTCCAACATGCCGCGCAAGGAGTACGACGCGACTCAGGCAACGCATCAGGAAGGCATGCTCGACGTGCTGGCGCATGCCGGCGTCAGCGTGCTGTGGCGCGATAACGACGGCGGCTGCAAAGGCGCCTGCGACCGGGTGCCGCACATCGACATGACCAAGCTGAAACTGCCGCAGGACTGCGACGGCGAGGTTTGCATGGACAACGCGCTGCTGTACAAGCTGAACGACTATATCAATGGCCTGAAAGACGACGGCGTGATCGTGCTGCACCAGATGGGCAGCCACGGCCCGGCTTACTACCGCCGCAGCACGCCAGAATTCCAGACATTTTCGCCGACCTGCAACAGCAATCAGATCCAGGATTGCAGCCATGAACAGCTGGTGAACACCTATGACAACTCCATCCTGTATACCGACGCGATGCTCGATGCCACCATCAAGCTGCTGCGGCAGTATGACGACCGGTTCAATACCGCGCTGGTCTATTTGTCCGATCACGGCGAATCGCTGGGGGAAAACGGCATGTATCTGCACGGCACGCCCTATGTCTTCGCGCCGAGCCAGCAGACGCACGTGCCTTTTCTGATGTGGATGTCGGCCGACTATCAGCGCAACTTCGGCGTCGATCGCCAGTGCCTGAACGCGCTGGCGGAAAAGGACGACGTGTCGCAGGACAACCTGTTCCACACCCTATTGGGCATGCTGAACGTACAGAGCCGCGAGTATCAATCCCGGCTGGATATCCTGCAGCCTTGCCGCAACGCGGCGTAAGGGCTTAACTTCCGCGTGCCGCTGGGGCACAATAGTTTGCAGACAACCGGCGTTTTGTGCGCCGGTTTTTTTATTCCCATTGACCTAGACCAATCGGTCTATTATGCTCGGCACCATGATGACCAAATCAACGCATTGCAACGTGGACACACGTGAACATCTGCTCGCCACCGGCGAAACCCTCAGCCTGCGCCTGGGCTTTACCGGCATGGGGCTGAGCGAACTGCTGGCCACTGCGGGCGTGCCGAAAGGCTCGTTCTACCACTATTTTCGCTCGAAGGAAGCCTTCGGCGAAGCGATGCTGCAACGCTATTTCGCCCATTATGATGCAGAAATGCAGGCGCTGTTTGCCGACAGACGCGGCGATGCCCGCCACCAGCTGCTCGGCTATTACGCTCAGGCCATCAGCTACCACTGCCGCAGCGAATGCCACAACGCCTGCCTGGCGGTGAAGCTTTCCGCCGAGGTGAGCGATCTGTCGGAACCGATGCGTCATGCGCTGGAAACGGGCACCGCTCGCGTGATCGGCCACCTGCAGGAGGCCATCGAGCGCGGTATCGCCGAGGGCTCGCTGTCGGTGGCCATGAGCCCCGCGGCGACCGCAGAAACGCTGTATTCACTGTGGCTCGGTGCCTCGCTGCGCGCCAAGATCCGTCACTCGCTGGCGCCGTTAACCAGCGCGCTGGAAAGCATCGAGTTGCTGCTGCGCCCGCCGCAAGCGTAACGGTAACAATTTCTTTTTATTGAAAATGCAGTTCGTGGTTTTTTATCGCTCATTACTAGACGACCGGTCTATTAAATACAGGATGCACTATGAAGACTGAAAAATTGCTCTCTCCGCTGAAGGTTGGCGCCATCACCCTGCCCAACCGCGTGTTTATGGCTCCGCTGACGCGTTTGCGCAGCATCGAGCCGGGCGACATTCCTACGCCGCTGATGGCGGAATATTATGCACAGCGCGCCAGCGCCGGCCTGATCGTGACCGAAGCGACCCAGGTTTCCTTCCAGGCAAAAGGCTACGCCGGTGCGCCGGGGTTGCATACGCCGGAGCAGATCGCCGCATGGAAAAACATCACGCAGGCAGTGCATGATAAAAACGGCCATATCGCCGTACAGCTGTGGCACGTAGGCCGCATCTCCCACGCCAGCCTGCAGCCGGGCGGGCAAGCACCGGTCGCCCCTTCCGCAATCAACGCCGAAACTCGCACCACCGTGCGTGATGAAACCGGCGCCTGGGTGCGCGTACCGACCTCCACGCCGCGTGCGCTCGAAACCAGCGAGATCCCGGGCATCGTCAACGATTTCCGCCAGGCGACCGCCAACGCGCGGGAAGCCGGCTTCGACTTCATCGAACTGCATGCGGCGCACGGCTATTTGCTGCATCAATTCATGTCACCGGCCTCCAACCAACGTACCGATCAATACGGCGGCAGCATCGAGAATCGCACTCGCCTGACGCTGGAAGTGGTCGACGCCACCATCGCCGAATGGGGTTCCGAGCACATCGGCATCCGCATCTCGCCGCTGGGGCCGTTCAACGGGCTGGACAACGGTGAAGATCAGGAAGAAGCGGCGCTGTATCTGGTGGAAGAGCTGAATAAGCGCAACATCGCTTACCTGCACATCTCCGAACCGGACTGGGCCGGCGGCAAACCGTACTCCGACGCCTTCCGCGACTCGGTGCGCGCCCACTTTAACGGGGTGATCGTCGGCGCCGGCGCCTACACCGCCGAGAAAGCCGAAGCGTTGATCGAAAAAGGCTTCATCGACGCGGTGGCCTTCGGCCGCAGCTACATCGCCAACCCGGATCTGGTAGAGCGTTTCCGTCAGCACGCTCCGCTGAACGAACCTAAGCCGGAAACCTTCTACGGCGGCGGCGCCGAAGGCTATACCGACTATCCGTTTCTGGCGAAGTAACCCTTCCTGACCCCAACGGCCACGCAATCGCATGGCCGTTTTTTTGTGCGCCGCGCGCAAAAAGGCCCGCACGAGGCGGGCCGGTGTTCCCTGGTGTTGTTCTCTATTGCCGTTCAATTTTTACACGATTGCCGCTGGAATAGATAATTGATTGTGCAGATCAATTACTCTGTATCGATCGGTACGCTCGATCAATATTTATACACCGTTGACGGAAAACCAATACGTGACATCGTCACTCACTCGTCACGTTGAATTCCCTTGCGGGACAAGGCTATACTCGCTTGTGCTTCAATCCACCCGCCGTCTGCCACGGCACAGCCAATTCAGAGGAATTATGCGCTTACTCCATACCATGATCCGCGTCGGTGATCTGCAACGCGCCATCGACTTCTACACCAAGGTATTAGGCATGCGCCTGCTGCGCACCAGCGAAAACCCCGAGTACAAGTACTCCCTGGCTTTCGTCGGCTATACGGAAGAGAGCGAAGGCGCAGTTATCGAACTGACCTATAACTGGGGCACCGACAGCTACGACATGGGCACCGCCTTCGGCCACCTGGCGCTGGGCGTGGACGACGTTGCCGCCACCTGCGACAGCATCCGCCGCGCAGGCGGCAAGGTCACCCGCGAAGCCGGCCCGGTGAAAGGCGGCACCACGGTCATCGCCTTCGTCGAGGATCCGGACGGTTACAAAATCGAGCTGATCGAAAACAAACACGCCGGTCAGGGCCTCGGCCACTAAGCCTCCCCTTCAGGGCGCGCTGCGCCCTGCTGATTCTCCGCGCGATAGCGCCTGCAACCGGGCGCAAAATTTGCCATAATGCGCGCTGCATTCGATGAAGATAAGAAACTGATGGCCGAAAAAAGTGATCTTAACGCCCTGAGTGGTCGTTTTCGTGGGTTTTATCCCGTAGTAATAGATGTTGAAACCGCCGGCTTTAACGCCAATACCGATGCGTTGCTGGAGATCGCCGCCGTCACGCTGAAAATGGATGAAAATGGCTGGCTGCAGCGGGACGAGACCCTGCACTTCCACGTGGAGCCTTTCGAGGGCGCCAACCTGCAGCCGGAAGCGCTGGCGTTTAACGGCATCGATCCGCACAACCCGCTGCGCGGCGCGGTCAGCGAATATGACGCGCTGCACGCCATTTTCAAAGCGGTGCGCAAAGGGCTCAAGGATCGCGGTTGCAACCGGGCCATTATCGTGGCGCACAACGCCAACTTCGATCACAGCTTCCTGATGGCCGCGGCCGAACGCGCCGGCCTGAAGCGCAACCCGTTCCATCCGTTCGCTACCTTCGACACCGCCGCGCTGAGCGGCCTGGTGCTGGGCCAAACGGTGTTGGCGAAGGCCTGTATCGCGGCCGGAATGCCGTTCGACAGCAGCCAGGCGCACTCTGCGCTGTACGACACCGAGCAAACCGCCCTGCTGTTTTGCGAGCTGGTTAACCGCTGGAAACGTCTCGGCGGTTGGCCGCTGCCCGCCGGCGATCTCGCCGAATAAGCCCAACGAAAAAGGCGGCCCAGTTTGCACTGGCGCCGCCCGTTACGCGATAACCGCAAGCCCGTCGATTAAGACTGCTGGTCTTCCTGCGCTTTATACTTTTCTGCCGTTTCTTTGATCAGCTGCTGCAGTTCGCCGCGCTGATACATTTCGATAATGATATCGCAACCGCCGACCAGCTCACCGTCTACCCACAGCTGCGGGAACGTCGGCCAGTTGGCGTATTTTGGCAGCTCGGCGCGGATGTCCGGGTTCTGCAGAATGTCCACGTAAGCGAAACGCTCGCCGCAGGCGGACAGCGCTTGCACAGCCTGTGCGGAGAAGCCGCAGCTCGGCAGCTTTGGCGAACCTTTCATGTACAGCAGAATCGGGTTTTCAGCGATCTGGTGCTGAATTTTTTCAAGTGTCGTCGTCATTTATTGCTTCCTCAAGCCACATTTCATGGCTACAACATGCATCACGCGGGCTATTGTAGCGGCTGGAACAGTCGCAAGAAAACGCCATCTTTTGCAAGGATATTCACCCGCCGCCGATCGCGTTTCACCGGCCACGTCATTCCGGTCAAAACATACGTTGAGAATAACATTTTTAATCCGACCATTTCACTAATATATTGCGCGGCGGTGACGGCGCGGATTAATTATATCCATAGCCCCCTGCCGGCGCTTTTTCATACACCAACGGGCTGATTTTGAACCAAAAAAAATGTCATTAACGTTTTCTCACAATATGGATTATTATTTATGAGTTCTTCGCTGTTTTATATGGCGAAATTCGGGAATACTGTAACTCTTTCGATATCCGTTTCGGGGCCAAGGTTGGTGACGTCGACATGCGTTTAATTCTTACGCTCTTTGCGCTGCTGTTTACGCAGCTCTTCTTCAATTTGGCGCACGCTGCGCCACAGGCGCGTGTTGCCGCCGAGCAGCGTAAAAGCCATGCTAATGAAGCGCGGCCCGATGACCGCAGAAAAAAGAAAGCGGACAAAACCGCTAAAAAAGCCAAAGTGACGGCCCCCGCGAAAAAAACCAAGACCGCCAAGGCGAAAAGCGAGAAAAGCGCGAAAAAGATCGCCAGCGCCAAACCCAAGGCCAAAGCGCAGAAAACCGCCAAGATTAAAGTCACCCCGCCGAAAAAGGGCTACAAAAAAGGCTACGGCCGCCACCGCGAAACCGGTATGGCCACCGCCAAGCTGGCGCGTGATGAAAAACCGTTGAAACTCAGCCCGGCGCACAAAAAACGCTATCAGCATGCCAAGCAGACCGCGATGGCCAAGCTGATGGGCCAGATGGGCAAACCTTACCGCTGGGGCGGCAGCTCGCCGCGCACCGGCTTCGACTGCAGCGGCCTTATCTATTACGCCTATAAAGACGTGGTGAAAATCAAGATGCCGCGCACCGCCAACGAAATGTATCACCTGCGCGACGCGGCGCCGATCAAGAAAAGCGAACTGGAAAGTGGCGATCTGGTGTTCTTCCGCATCAACAACCGCGGCGTGGCGGATCATGTCGGCGTTTATCTCGGCAACGGCAAATTCATCCAGTCGCCGCGCACCGGCGAAGAGATCCGCATCAGCCAGCTCGACAACGACTATTGGCAAAACCACTACATCGGCGCGCGCCGCGTAGTAACGCCGAAAACCATTCGTTAATTCCCTGCTCTGCGCGGTTGCGGCCCCGGTCGCAACCGCCTGCTCAAGCTATCACCCATCACACCGCCTCACGCGCATTTCTCGCTTTTCTTCCTGTTTTTTATGATGAAAATTGTTAAGATTGAAAGACCACAATAAAAAACGGCCCATTCGGCTCCCGCTCCGGCGGAAAAAGAGTGGCGCTGTAAAGGAGGAAGCAATGTCGTTTGAATTACCTGCATTACCGTATGAGAAAAACGCGCTCGAGCCGCACATCTCCGCCGAGACCCTGGAATACCACTACGGCAAACACCACAACACCTACGTGGTTAACCTGAACAACCTGGTGAAAGGCAGCGAGTTCGAGGGCAAATCGCTCGAAGAGATCATCAAGACCTCAAACGGCGGCGTCTTCAACAACGCCGCGCAGGTGTGGAACCACACCTTCTACTGGCACTGCCTGTCGCCACAGGGCGGCGGTGAACCGCAGGGCGAACTGGCGGCGGCGATCGTCAAATCCTTCGGTTCTTTCGCTGCGTTCAAAGAGCAGTTTACCGATGCCGCAGTGAAAAACTTCGGCGCCGGTTGGACCTGGCTGGTGAAAAAACCGGACGGCGCGCTGGCGATCGTCAACACCTCCAACGCGGCCACCCCGCTGACCGGTGAAGACAAACCGCTGCTGACCGTTGACGTGTGGGAACACGCGTATTACATCGATTACCGCAATGCGCGTCCAAAATACCTGGAAAACTTCTGGGCGTTGGTCAACTGGACCTTCGCAGCGGAAAACCTGGCGTAAACGCAGGTTCTGAGGTGATGAGGCGCAGCCAGGCTGCGCCTTTTTTATAACCGGGGGTAAATCAGTTCAACGCGGCAACGAAGCTGAAAGCGATAATGACCGCCAAGGCGCAGACGGTGGTGAACAGCGACATCTTCAATTCGGTATCCATGACAACTCCTTTAAAATGGGCTTTCCTAAGGATAAAAGGCGTACAATTAGTACGTCAAATCATTTTCCCACAGTTCGCCGATAAAATCTTGTTATCATTTCCCGGTTTATAATCTCGATTACCTCTTCCACTTTTGTTCAATATGCGACAAAATTCGCAGTTCACAACTGCGTACCGGCATCCATGCCCCTCCTGATTAAGCGCTGAAGACTTCAACACACTAAAAACTCAGTTTTCGCTTCTCTGGAGAAGGATCTACGTAGGCAAACGATTAACATCACACTTACATGCTGTAAACATGTGAGTTCAGGAGTCATTCCTTACATGGCAACGATTAAAGATGTGGCCAAACGCGCGGGCGTTTCCACCACCACCGTTTCGCACGTCATCAATAAGACTCGTTTCGTCGCCGAAGAGACCAAAGCGGCCGTGTGGGCCGCCATCAAAGAGCTGCACTACTCGCCGAGCGCCGTGGCGCGCAGCCTGAAAGTCAATCACACCAAGTCGATCGGCCTGCTGGCCACCTCGAGCGAAGCGCCCTACTTTGCCGAAGTGATCGAGGCGGTGGAAAACAGCTGCTACAGCAAAGGCTACACCCTGATCCTGTGCAACTCGCACAACAATCTGGACAAGCAGCGCGCCTACCTGGCGATGCTGGCGCAAAAGCGCGTCGACGGCCTGCTGGTCATGTGCTCCGAGTACCCGGATCAGCTGCTGGGCATGCTGGAAGATTACCGCAACATCCCGATGGTGGTGATGGACTGGGGCGCCGCGCGCGGCGACTTCACCGACACCATCATCGATAACGCGTTCGAAGGCGGCTATCTGGCCGGCCGTTACCTGATCGAGCGCGGCCACCGCGATATCGGCGCCATTCCGGGCCAGCTGTCGCGCAACACCGGCGGCGGCCGTCACCAGGGCTTTATGAAGGCGCTGCAGGAAGCGCATATCGACATTCGCGAAGAGTGGATCGTCCAGGGTGACTTCGAGCCGGAGTCCGGCTACAAGGCGATGCACCAAATCCTGTCGCAAAAACAGCGGCCGACCGCGGTATTCTGCGGCGGCGACATCATGGCGATGGGCGCCATCTGCGCGGCCGACGAGCTGGGGCTGCGGGTGCCGCAGGATATTTCCGTGATCGGCTACGACAACGTGCGCAACGCCCGCTACTTCACCCCGGCGCTGACCACCATTCACCAGCCGAAAGAGCGTCTGGGCGAAATGGCCTTCACCATGCTGCTGGATCGCATTATCAGCAAACGCGAAGAGTCGCAGGTGATCGAAGTGCATCCGAAGCTGATCGAACGCCGCTCGGTCGCCGACGGCCCATTCATCGACTACCGCCGCTAATCCCCCGCGCCGGAAGCCTGCGCGGCTTCCGGTTCCACCTCGCTCAGCCACTCCTGATTCAGCGTCTCCCCATCGCCCAGATACGCCAGCAGCCAGCTCATCGCCGGTGACGGTTTATCCTGCTGCCAGGTCAGGCAGCAAGGGCTGGCGGGAAACGGCTGCTGCAGCTGCAACGCCGTCAGCTCACCGCGCTGCACCCGCGGCAGCGCCCGATGCGCCGGCATCATGCCGACGCACAGCCCGGCGCACAAACAGTCGAGCGCCGAAGTCCAGTCCGGCACCACCAGCCGCCGCTGGTTATCCAGCGTCCAGGTGACGCGCTTGGGCAGATTGCGCGAGGTGTCCTCCAGGCAAAGCGAAGGGTACGGCCGCAGCTGATCGTCATTCAGCGGCCCCGTCAACTGCGCGAGAGGATGTTGCGGGCTGGCTACACACAGCCAGTTCATATAACCCATGTCGCGGAAGGCGAAGCCGCCGCCGACCGGCACCGCGCGCGTGGCGCCGATCGCCATGTCCGCCCTGCCGTCCACCAAGGCATCCCACACGCCGTTGAACACCTCGGGTTGCAGCATCAATTCGACGTCGGGGAAATGACGGTAGAAATCCAGCACCAGTTGGCGGCTGCGCTGCGGTTTGACGATGATGTCGACCGCAATATTCAGCTGGCCGCGCCACCCGTTGGCCACCTGCTGACAGTGGCGGCGGGTGTCGAGCATTTTTTTGATAACAACTCGCGCATCTTTGATAAACAGCGCACCGGCGGGCGTCAACTCCACATCGCGATGACGCCGCTCAAACAGCGGCACCGCCAGCCATTGCTCCAGCTGCCGTACGGTATAGCTGACCGCCGACGGCACCCGGTGCAGCTCCTGCGCCGCCGCGCTGAAACTGCCGGTGCGCGCCACCGCATCGACCACTTCAAGAGAATATTCAGACCACATCGCCTTGCCTTCAATTTTTTTAACAGCACTTTGCAAATATTACCGTTTCACAAGCAGAGATCCAGCCGGATACACTGGCCGGCGCTAAAAACCTGCGACATTAAAATATTAACGAGAAATACCATGCGAAATTCCTTTGGCTTTATGTTCTACCTCGCCGGCCTGAGCATGCTGGGTTATCTGGCGACCGATATGTACCTGCCCGCCTTCGGCGCCATGCGGGAGGAACTGCAAATTTCCGCCGGCGCGGTGAGCGCCAGCCTGAGCATCTTCCTGGCCGGCTTCGCCTTCGCGCAGCTGCTGTGGGGGCCGCTCTCCGACCGTCTGGGCCGCAAACCGGTATTATTGATCGGGCTGACGCTGTTCGCCCTCGGTTGCCTGGGCATGCTGTGGGTGGAAAACGCCGTGCAGCTCTGGATCCTGCGCTTTATTCAGGCCGTCGGCGTCTGCGCCGCCGCCGCCATCTGGCAAGCGCTGGTGGTTGACCGTTACCGCGAAGGCCAGGCCAACCGCGTGTTCGCCACCATTATGCCGCTGGTAGCGCTGTCGCCGGCGCTGGCACCGCTGCTCGGCGCCTGGTTGCTGAACCACGCCAGCTGGCGCGCGATCTTCGCCGCGCTGTTGGCCATCACCGCGCTGCTGCTGCTGCCGACGCTGCTGCTCAAAGAGCGCGCCAAAACGCAACCCAGCGCCGATGCGCCAAAAAACGGCGTCAGCTTTTGGCAACTGTTGAGATCCCCGGTGTTCAGCGGCAACGTCGCCATGTACGCCGCCTGCTCGGCCGGCTTCTTCGCCTGGCTGACCGGCTCGCCGTTCATCCTCGGTGACATGGGCTACAGCCCGAGCGATATCGGCCTGAGCTACGTGCCGCAAACGCTGGCCTTCCTGCTGGGTGGCTACGGCTGCCGCGCCGCGCTCAAGCGCATCAACGGCAAAACCCTGCTGCCGTGGCTGCTGGTAGCTTATGGTGTCAGCATGGTGGCGCTGTATCTGGTGGCCACCCTGACCGATCCGACGCTCACTACGCTGCTGATTCCGTTCTGCGTGATGGCGCTGGTCAACGGCGCCGGCTACCCGATCATGGTGGCGAATGCGCTGATGCCGTTCCCGGAAAGCAGCGGCAAGGCCGCCGCGCTGCAAAATACGCTGCAGCTGGGGCTGTGCTTTGTGGCGAGCATGCTGGTGTCGGCGTTTATTGCCCAGCCGCTGTTGGCGACGGTGACGGTGATGGTGTCTACGGTAATCCTGGCCGCGCTGGGGTATTTCCTGCAGCGGGGAAAAGCGGCCGATGCGCAGCAAAAGCCGCAGCGGGAACATGCTAACTCAGCGTCATAATTGCCAAGTTTAATAATCACTTAAAGAATATGCGTGCCGAGTGCGATTTACAGTTGAGTCAACGCCTCGGCACGCCTATACTCAAAAACAACCTTGTAAAGTAACACCTTATAATCTCTATATCTCAATTAGCGCTTGTGTACGCGCTTTGCGTCACACTCTTTTTTTTAAGGATGCGTTTATCCCGCGCCGTTCGCGCCGGGTCGCTTCTTTAAATTTCCTCTGTTCATAGTCGGATATCAGACGCCGCGGGCCTATTTTCCGCCGGTAAACGTATGCACCCGCAGAAATTGTCTAAGCTGTTTCCTAACGGGTCATCAGTCAGAAGAAGGTGATGGAGAAGCTATGAGTTCATCGTGTATAGAAGATCTGAGCATCCAGGACAATCAGTGGTACCGTATCGCGCACGAAATGCTCGGCCTGGCCGGCATTGAAATCAACGGTTCGCGCCCCTTCGATATTCAGGTTAAAAACCCCGATTTCTTTAAACGCGTCTTGCAGCAAGGTTCGCTGGGCCTGGGCGAAAGCTATATGGACGGCTGGTGGGAATGCGAGCGGCTGGATATGTTCTTCCAGCGCGTGGTCAGCGCCGGGCTGGAGAAGAAACTCCCCCACCACCTGAAAGATACCCTGCGTATCGCCGCCGCGCGCCTGACCAATCTGCAATCGAAAAAGCGCGCCTGGATCGTCGGCAAAGAACATTACGATCTCGGCAACGATCTGTTTACCCTGATGCTCGATCCTTACATGCAATATTCCTGCGGCTACTGGAAAGACGCCACCACGCTGGAGGAGGCACAGGAAGCCAAGCTGCGGATGATCTGCGAGAAACTGCAGCTGCAACCGGGCATGCGCTTACTGGACATCGGCTGCGGCTGGGGCGGCCTCTCCGCCTATGCGGCGAAAAATTACGGCGTATCGGTGGTCGGCGTGACCATCTCCGCAGAACAGCAGAAGCTGGCTCAGGCGCGCTGCGCCGGGCTGGATGTGCAGATCCTGCTGCAGGATTACCGCGATCTGCATCAGCAGTTCGATCGCATCGTGTCCGTCGGCATGTTCGAGCACGTCGGGCCGAAAAACTACCGCACCTATTTCAATGTGGTAGAACGCAATCTGGCGCCGCACGGTCTGTTCCTGCTGCACACCATCGGCTCCAACAAAACCGACATGAACGTCGATCCGTGGATCAACAAGTACATTTTCCCGAACGGCTGCCTGCCTTCAGTGAGCCATATCGCCGAAGCCAGCGAGGGCCATTTCGTGATGGAAGACTGGCACAACATCGGCGCCGACTACGACCGCACGCTGATGGCCTGGTTCGAGCGCTTCAAACAGGCGTGGCCGCAGCTTGCCCCGCGCTATTCCGAACGCTTCGAGCGGATGTTCAGCTATTACCTGAACGCCTGCGCCGGCGCGTTCCGGGCGCGCGATCTGCAGCTGTGGCAGGTGGTGTTCAGCCCGAAAGGCGTTGAAGGCGGCATCCGCGTCGCCCGCTAAGCGTTTGCCCGACAAAAAAGGCCCCGGCAGCAATATCGCCGGGGCCTTTTTTTGCTCGTTCTACGCGTACGGCTTAGCCGCAGTAGACGCGGATGATTTTATCGTCGCTGTCGCCAAGGAAGTTCAGGCGGCGCAGGTTGAAATCCATGGTGACGGCAGAGTTGTACGGAATGGCGCGCACCTTGGCGTCAATCCGCACGCCTTCCAGCGAGGTCATCGGTTTGCCGACGAAGTTTTGATACTGCGAAGCGCCGCAGGTATCATCCGCATCGGCCATTTGCGCGCCCGCGCCCTGCTCAGGCGAACTGCTGCAGGCGCTCAGCGCCAGCAACGCGGTTAACAACAACGTTTTCCCATAAAACTTCACGCGTTTCTCCTCTCTGCTTATGATTCGATTCCGGCGGCAACGCCCGAATCGCTGTCAGTCTTTGTGCGCCGGCGCCATCGCCGCCGCCAGCGCCGCTTCCCGATTGGCCAGCACGCGCTCGACGGTGTCCACCACCGCCTGCGTTTGCGGATCGATCTCGATGTTCACCTTGTCACCCAGGCGTTTCTTACCCAGCGTGGTGCGATCCAGCGTTTCCGGGATCAGGTGCACGCAGAAACGGTTATTCACCACTTCGCCGATGGTCAGGCTAATGCCGTCGATGCCGATGAAGCCTTTGTGCAGCACATATTTCATCAATTCGGCATTCGGCATGCGCAGCCATACCTGCCGGTTATTTTCCGAGGTATAAATCTTGGCCACTTCCGCCGTGCAGATAATATGGCCGGACATCAAATGGCCGCCAATTTCGTCATTGAACTTCGCCGCGCGCTCGATATTGACGATGTCGCCCAGCGCCAGATCGCCGAGGTTGGTCAGGCGCAGCGTTTCCTTAATCAAATCGAAGCTGACGCGGTTGCCTTCCACCGCGGTGACGGTCAGGCAGCAGCCGTTATGGGCCACCGACGCGCCCAGCTCCAGCCCCGGCAGCAGCTCGGCAGGCATTTCGATCACGTGGGTGCGGAAATTGGGTTTCTCATCAATGGCGACCAGCGGCGCGGTGCCTTGTACGATACCGGTGAACATATGTGCCTCTTCTTGCTAAATAGGTTAAAACGCTATCGGCAGTTTGCCCCAGTTGGCGCTGAAAACCAAATCCGCGACGGCAAAAAACGAATGGCTGCGCATTTAATAACTATTTATCTGCGGCGTTTGCTTAACGACGCCGAGCAGGTACAATCTTTTTGACAAAATTCCGCTATTTTAATTGTTGTCCTCTCGCGGCAGCCCTCCCTCCCACATATATAAATAGAAAAGGTGTATGCGTGCAGAAGTACTTAATTGAAGCGCGTAGTTTATTGGCTCTCGCTATCCCGGTCATCATCGCGCAAATATCGCAAACCGCCATGGGCGTGGTGGATACCATCATGGCCGGCGCTTACAGCGCCACCGACATGGCGGCGGTTGCGGTCGGCACTTCAATCTGGCTGCCGGCCATCCTGTTCGGCCACGGCCTGCTGCTGGCGCTGACCCCGGTTATCGCCCAGCTCAACGGCGCCGGGCGTCGCGATCGCATCGCTCACCAGGTGCGCCAGGGTTTTTGGCTGGCTTCCGGCGTGTCCGTGCTGCTGATCGTCGTGCTGTATAACTGCAAGTTCGTCATCGACATGATGCACAACATCGATCCGCAGCTGGCGGATAAAGCCGTCGGTTATCTGCACGCCATCATGTGGGGGGCGCCGGGTTACCTGTTCTTCCAGGTGATGCGCAACCAGTGCGAGGGGCTGTCCAAAACCAAGCCCGGCATGGTGATCGGCTTCCTCGGCCTGCTGGTGAATATCCCGATCAACTACATCTTCATCTACGGCAAATTCGGCATGCCGGAGCTGGGCGGCGTCGGCTGCGGCGTCGCCACCGGCAGCGTCTACTGGATCATGTTCCTGATGATGCGCGGCTACGTGAAGCGCGCGCCGTCGCAGCGCGACATCAAACGCCAAACCGGCGATCTCGGCGGCCCGGACTGGGCGGCGCTGAAACGCCTGATCGGCATCGGCATGCCGGTGGCGCTGGCGCTGTTCTTCGAAGTCACGCTGTTCGCCGTGGTGGCGCTACTGGTGTCGCCACTGGGGATCGTCGCGGTCGCCGGCCACCAGATCGCGCTTAACTTCAGCGCGCTGATGTTCGTACTGCCGCTGTCGCTGGGCGTCGGCGCCACCATCCGCGTCGGTTACCGTCTGGGGGAAGGCTCGGTCGAAGGCGCGCGCGTCGCCGCCTACTCCGCCATCGGCGTCGGCATCACCATGGCCGTCTGCACCGCGCTGTTTACCGCCGCCTTCCGCGAACCGATCGCCCTACTGTACAACGACAGCCCGGCGGTGGTGGCGATGGCCTCGCAGCTGATGCTGCTGGCGGCGCTGTACCAGATCTCGGATTCTGTCCAGGTGATCGGCAGCGGCGTGCTGCGTGGTTATAAAGATACCCGCGCGATCTTCTTCATCACCTTCATTGCTTATTGGGTGTTGGGCCTGCCGAGCGGCTATCTGCTGGCGTTAACCGACGCGGTGGTGCCGGCGATGGGGCCAAGCGGTTTCTGGATCGGCTTTATCATCGGCCTGACCTTCGCCGCCATCATGATGGCGCTGCGCATGCGCTGGCTGCAGAAACAGCCGACCACCGTCATCCTGCAGCGATCCACGCGCTGAATCCGCTCCCGGCCGGTTTCATCCCCGGCCGGGCTGCGGTTTGCGGAAAAAAACGCCGGACTGCGCACAACCTCAGCAATCGCGTGAAATACCAAATAAAATTGCGCTTTTCCCCTTGCCAGCACGCGGGTAGCTCGTTAATATTCGTCCCCGCTGTCAGCCATGACAGACAGGAAAAGATGCGTCCGTAGCTCAGTTGGTTAGAGCACCACCTTGACATGGTGGGGGTCGGTGGTTCGAGTCCACTCGGACGCACCAAATTCCTGAAGCAGTACAGTGCGTCCGTAGCTCAGTTGGTTAGAGCACCACCTTGACATGGTGGGGGTCGGTGGTTCGAGTCCACTCGGACGCACCAAATTTCAGAAGCAGCGCAGTGCGTCCGTAGCTCAGTTGGTTAGAGCACCACCTTGACATGGTGGGGGTCGGTGGTTCGAGTCCACTCGGACGCACCATATTGCTGAT
This sequence comes from Serratia sp. CY33525, assembly GCF_052169115.1. Classification (NCBI taxonomy): domain Bacteria; kingdom Pseudomonadati; phylum Pseudomonadota; class Gammaproteobacteria; order Enterobacterales; family Yersiniaceae; genus Serratia; species Serratia sp. CY33525. The sequence continues at coordinate 156,564 of NZ_JBJNLK010000004.1, forward strand.
TCACCTCCCCCTGTCGCGTTATACTTCCCGTTATTTCGTCTCTGCCCGACCGCCTGCTCGTTATGTCGATCGCGCCGTGCTACCGTCATCAGGAACGCCACATGACCACTTTTACCGCCAAAACCGCCTTTTTACCGCTCGACAATGGCCTTGCCCGCCGTGAAGGCGTGATGAGCGATGGTTCGCCGGCGGCGGAAGTGCGTTTCGAAGCCGGCGCCTTCGGCCAGTTGCAAAAGCCCCCGCACGCGCTGCAAACCCGAGTGATATCCGGTGAATTCGAGTTCACTCTCGGCGGCGATACGCGAGTGGTGCGGGCCGGCGAGAGCCTGATATTGCCGGCCAACGTCCCCAGCGGCTGCTTCTGCCTGAGCGCCGGCGTGCTGCTGGAAATCCCCCTAACGCGGTAAGCCATATTTACAGAAAGGTTATTTGCGCAACAAGCGGCCCACAACGCGTTGCATTTGCGCCACATTTGGCCCCGTTTTGCTATATCCGCCGCACCGCCGCGGTTTTTTATTTTGTTTCCCGCCGCTTAGCCTTTATAATGCGCAACGTCTATCAGTTGAATGGTTTCAGCCCTTGATCTGCGAAAACGCAATAACAACACGATGTGATCTTACCCCGTTGCGCAGCATCCCCGCGCCCCCGCGCGGGCTGAATTTTTCCGCCCCACTTCAACTGTCGTCACCTATCCTTAACTATGTTTTTCACCACCAGGCACGGCCCAAATTCCCTACCGGCGTAAACCGCGCCGGTCAAATTCGTTTTTTTATCCATCACAACTTGTAGAAAACTCCGCCATGAAAAAGACCAAAATTGTTTGTACCATCGGTCCAAAAACCGAATCGGAAGAAATGCTGACCAACCTGCTCAATGCGGGCATGAACGTGATGCGTCTCAACTTCTCTCACGGCGACTATGAAGAGCACGGCAACCGCATCAAGAACATGCGCGCCGTGATGGCGAAAACCGGCATCAACGCCGGCATCCTGCTGGATACCAAAGGCCCGGAAATTCGCACCATGAAACTGGAAGGCGGCAAAGACGCCTCGCTGGTCGCCGGCCAAACCTTCACTTTCACCACCGACCAGAGCGTGATCGGCAACAGCGAACGCGTGGCGGTCACCTACGCCGGCTTCGCTGCCGACCTGAAGATCGGCAATACCGTGCTGGTTGACGACGGCCTGATCGGCATGGAAGTCACCAACGTGACCGAGAACGAAGTCGTTTGTAAAGTGCTGAACAACGGCGACCTGGGCGAGAACAAGGGCGTCAACCTGCCGGGCGTATCCATCCAGCTGCCTGCGCTGGCCGAAAAAGACAAACGCGACCTGATCTTCGGCTGCGAGCAAGGCGTCGACTTCGTGGCGGCGTCCTTCATCCGCAAACGCTCAGACGTGCTGGAGATCCGCGAACACCTGAAAGCCCACGGCGGCGAGCAAATCCAGATCATCTCCAAGATCGAAAACCAGGAAGGCCTGAACAACTTCGACGAAATCCTCGAAGCGTCCGACGGCATCATGGTTGCCCGTGGCGACTTGGGCGTGGAGATCCCGGTCGAAGAAGTGATCTTCGCCCAGAAGATGATGATCGAGAAATGCAACCGCGCGCGTAAAGTGGTGATCACCGCCACCCAGATGCTCGATTCCATGATCAAGAACCCGCGCCCTACCCGCGCGGAAGCCGGCGACGTTGCCAACGCCATCCTGGACGGCACCGATGCCGTCATGCTGTCCGGCGAGAGCGCCAAGGGCAAATACCCGCTGGAAGCGGTCAACATCATGGCGACCATCTGCGAGCGTACCGATCGCGTGATGCCAAGCCGCATCGACGCCCTGAACGATCGCCGCAAGCTGCGCATCACCGAAGCGGTGTGCCGCGGTGCGGTTGAAACCGCCGAGAAACTGGACGCGCCGCTGATCGTGGTCGCCACCAGCGGCGGCAAGTCGGCGAAATCCGTGCGTAAATACTTCCCGAACGCGGTGATCCTGGCGCTGACCACCAATGAAACCACCGCGCACCAGCTGGTACTGAGCAAGGGCGTCATCCCGCAGATGGTCAAGGAAATCGCCTCTACCGACGACTTCTACCGCATCGGTAAAGAAGCCGCCCTGGCCAGCGGCCTGGCACAGAAAGGCGACGTCGTGGTGATGGTTTCCGGCGCGCTGGTGCCGAGCGGCACCACCAACACTGCCTCGGTACACGTGCTGTAATATAAAACGTGACATAATTGCCTTGATCAAAACGCCGCTTTGCGGCGTTTTTTTTATCGGCAGTAAACTATTTTTCTCAAAACGCAACCGCGATCCGCTCATTATTTAGCTAATAAAGAATCGGAGTAGTCCCATGGAAGCCGGCTGTTTTCCCTCGTTTTTTTAACTAATTTGTAAAACCAGATGCAAGTTTGAGCGAACGATCAAAATAAAGCACCTCAACACTAAAAAATTATTCTCTTTCGAAAAAAGTTTGTGTAATACTTGTAACGCTACATGGAGATTAACTCAATCTAGAGGGTGTTATAATGAATCGTACTAAACTGGTACTGGGCGCGGTAATCCTGGGTTCCACTCTGCTGGCTGGCTGCTCTAGCAACGCTAAAATCGATCAACTGTCTTCTGACGTTCAGACTCTGAACGCTAAAGTTGATCAGCTGAGCAACGACGTGAACGCAATGCGTTCTGACGTTCAAGCTGCTAAAGACGACGCAGCACGCGCTAACCAGCGTCTGGACAACCAAGCTCACGCTTACAAAAAGTAAGATAGCTTTGGTTATTGAAAACGGCGCACATTGTGCGCCGTTTTTTTTGCCTGTCCCTTGGACTGGTTTTTCCTGCACCGCAGGCAAAAAAAGAGGCTCAGCACGCTGAACCCCTCTTCGACCACACAATCCTGCAAACTTAGTTCACGGAACTGATTGGCGCTGCCTTGAATGGGCTCTTATTCGCCTCAGGCGTCGCTGCAGGCGTCAAACTCACCGCCGACGGGCTCTCCCCTACGTTGACCAGCACCGGCATGCCAGAACGGCGTACAACCGCGCTATCGAACACGGCGCGATCGGTCTGAGCATCCGCAGCGAAGGCTTTCTCCGCTTTAGACAACGCAATCGGCATGGTCTGCGGATCGTCGCTTTCTACCCGCGACAGCGGCTGATGCACTTCCACATAGCGTTTGCCGTCCGGCTCAACCGAAATCTTCACCGGATCGTTGATCACCTGCACCCGCGTACCGCGCGGCACCTGATTGAACAGCGCTTCGATATCCGTCGGACGCAGACGAATGCAGCCGGAGCTGACGCGCATGCCGATACCGAAGTTGGCGTTGGTGCCGTGGATCAGGTATTCACCGCGCCCCATCGCCAGACGCAGGGCGAACAACCCCATCGGGTTCTCAGGGCCGGCCGGCACCACCGCTGGCAGCGTCACGCCCTGGGACTGATAGCGTTTGCGGATATTGGCGGTTGGCGTCCAGGTCGGGTTAGGGATCTTCTGGCTGACGGAGGTCACCTCCAGCGGCGTGTGCATCCCGGTCTGGCCGATACCGATCGGATAGACGATCACTTTGTTCTCGCCTTTCGGGTAGTAATAAAGACGCAGCTCGGCCAGGTTGACGATGATCCCTTCACGCTTGGTGTCAGGCAGCAGCATTTGGGTCGGAATGGTCAGCACCGTACCCGGCTTGGGCAGGAACGGGTCAGTGCCGGGGTTGGCTTCCAGCATGCCCAGCAGGCCGATCTTGTAGTCGGCGGCGATCGCCTCCAGCGGACGGCCGTCGTTTGGCACGGTATAAGTGGTATTTTCACCGATCAGACGGCTGTCCGGCGGCGGCAGCGGGTACTCGGTCGCACTGGCGGCCTGCGTGCCGGCCAATACGGTGGCGAAGACCATGCCCATTAAACTCAACGCACGTTTCATTATCATCCCTATATTTTTTTATGACGGTTCGCCCCCAAGGCTAACGAGCGCCTGGCGGTGGGTAAATCAGACAATACCTGATTAATACTAGCAACGCTGGTATCAAAGGCAATAAGTCCTCTAAAAATCAACACGTTATAACGTAATCGCCGCCGCTGATTGTCAACGAAACGTCAATAGGTAAGCTGCTGAAATATCACTGAATTGGGAGCATTGCCGGGAGGAAAACTGCGGATTGTAAAGACTCATTGACAAAGCGAAGGTATCAATGAGCCTTGAGGATGCGGGCGTTATGGGTCAGGCCAGCTGCGCCGCTTTGCTGCGAATGGCGCGGATCATCGCTTCCAACCCCTGTGAACGCGAAGGCGTCAGATGTTGGCTGAGCGCCAGCTCGCCGAAAAACGGCCGCACATCGAGATCGACGATCTGCTGTGGCGTCAATTGACGATAAAGAATAAACACCACCGCCAGCAGCCCTTTGACGATCGCCGCGTCGCTGTCGCCGTGAAACTCGACCTGCCCCTGCTCATCACGGCGCATCACGATCCATACCTGGCTCTGACAGCCGGAGATCAGGTTGCCGGCCTGCCGCTCGGCCTCGTCCAGCGGCGGCAATTTGGCGCCGAGTTCAATCACGTACAGGTATTTCTCCTCCCAGTTCAAACAGCGGGAGAAATTACGCACCAATTTATCTTTGTCCGGCAAATTCGCCATGGGGATCCTTTTGTACCGCCGGGGACGCGCCCCGGCCTAGCCTAATAGCTGATGAATGCGTTGCAGCCCGGCCACCAGCCGGTCCACCTCTTCGCGGGTATTATATAACGCCAGCGAAGCGCGGCACATGCTCGGCACCTGATAAAACGCCATCAGCGGCATTGCGCAGTGATGGCCGGTGCGAATGGCGATGCCGTACTGGTCGAGGAAACTGCCGACATCATAGGCATGGTGCTCCCCCAGGTTGAAGGCGATCACCCCGGCGCGATGGGCCGGACCATAAACTTTCAGCGTCGGCACCTGCCTGAGCGCCTCCAGCGCGTAGTGCATCAGCGACTGTTCATAATCGTGGATCGCATTCAGGCCCAGGGCTTCAACGTAATCGAACGCCGCCCCCAGCCCCATGATGCCGGCGGTGTTCGGCGAACCGGCCTCGAAGCGCCACGGCGGATCGACGAAGGTGGTGCCCGCCGTCAGGCTGACCTGGCGGATCATCGAGCCGCCCCCTTCCCACGGCGGCATCTTCTGTAACAACGCCTGGCGGCCGTACAGCATGCCGATGCCGGAAGGGCCGTACAGCTTATGGCCGGAAAATACGTAAAAATCGCAGTCCAGCGCCTGAACATCGACGCGCTGGTGCATTACCGCCTGCGCGCCGTCCACCAGCACCGTCAGCTCCGGCGCCAGGGCTCTGGCGCGGGCGATGATGTCGCGTACCGGGTTGACGGTGCCCAGCACGTTGGAAACCTCGGTCAGCGCCAGCAGTTTGCAGGACGAGTCGACCAGCTCCGGCAGCAAAGCCAGATCCAGCGTACCGTCCGGCTGCAGCGGCCACACCCGCAGCTGCAGCCCGCGCTCCTGCGCCAGCATCTGCCACGGCACGATATTGGCGTGGTGCTCCATCTCGGTGATGAGAATCGCATCGCCCGGCTGCAGCAGGTGGCGGCCAAAGCTGTTGGCCACCAAATTGATGCCTTCGGTGGTGCCCTTGACGAACACCATCTCTTCCGCTGAAGCGGCGTTGATAAAGCGTGCCGCCTGTTCCCGCACCGCTTCCATCTGCTGGGTCGCCTCGGCGCTCAGGGTGTGGATGCCGCGATGCACCGCCGCATAACCGTGGCGGTAGAACTCCAGCTCGCGGTCGATCACCGCCTGCGGTTTCTGCGCGCTGGCGGCGCTGTCGAGATAGGCCAACGGTTGGCCGTTCACCTCACGCGCCAGCAGCGGGAAATCGCCGCGCACGCGTTCAATCGGATAACTCATTCAGCCTCCCCCGGCAGGCGCTGGGCGATACGCGCCAGCACCCGTTCCCGGATGGTGTCATTGGCGATGCCTTCGGTGAGCTCGGCGGCGAAGGCGAAAATGATCATCTGCTGCGCCGCGTGTTTGTCGATGCCGCGCGACTGCAGATAGAACAGCTGCTCTTCATCGATGCGCCCCACGGTGGCGCCGTGGCTGCATTTGACGTCGTCGGCGTAGATCTCCAGCTGCGGCTTGGTATCCACCTCCGCCACCTTGCCCAACAGCAGGTTATGGTTGGTCATCTGGCCGTCGGTTTTAATCGCGTGCTTGGCCACTTTGATCATGCCGTTGAACACCGCCTTGCCGCGATCGCTGACCACGGTTTTATGCAGCTGGCGGCTTTCGCAATAGCCCTTGTTGTGCTCCAGATAGGTGCGGGTATCGCAGATCTCTTTGCCCACCGGCAGCACCAGGCTGTTGATCACCAGATTTGCGCCTTCGCCGTTCAGCTGCGCGCTGGTGTTGTGGCGCGTCAGGCCGGCGCCCAGCAGGAAACTGTCGCTTTTCACCCGCGCGTCGCGGCCGATAACCAGATCGTTGTGGGCAAAGTGGTAGCTCGGCTGGCTCTCAAACGCCAGCTTGCAGTGCAACAGCCCGGCGTTGTCCGCTACGTTTGCGGTCAGGCGCGCGCCGGTGAAGTGCGCGGCCTCGCCCAGGCTGACGTAGTGTTCAATCACTTCCGCCTCGGCCCCGCGCCCGATCTCCAGATGGTGACGATGATGCACGGTGTTCACTTCCCCGGTGGCGCCGCGTCCGCTGCTGATATGCAGCAGGTACAGCGGGCGGGCAGGGACCTTGCCGGCCGGCAAGCGAATCAGGCTGGTTTCCTGCGCCAAGCTTTCAGTCAGGTGCAGGAAAATTTCCGGCTGGATCGGCTCCGGCAGCGCCTGCGGCGTGCCGTAGGCAGTCAATTCGAACTGGTAGTCGCCCAAATCGCCATCGCTCAGCGCGGCGCTGTAGCGGCCGTCGATAAACACCAGCCGACAGGCATCGATGCCGAGCGCCAGCGCCTCCAGCTGCTCAGCGCTCACCGGCGCGGGCTGCGGATCGAGGAACTGCTGCTCCAGCAGGCTCTCCAGCGGCGTGTATTTCCAGTTTTCATGCTTGCGCGTTGGCCAGCCGAGGCGCAGCGCCTGCTGCCAGTGCGCCAGCGCATGCGGCGAACGCTCGCCGCCGCGGCCTTCGAACAGGCGATACAGCTGCTGCAGCGCGTTTGAATTACTGTTGGTCGGTAAGCCAGCCATAGCCCTGCTCCTCCAACTGTTTCACCAGCGAGAAATCGCCGGATTTGACGATGCGCCCCTGGGACAGCACGTGTACGTAATCCGGCTGGATGTAGTCCAGAATGCGCTGATAGTGGGTGACGATGATAAACGCGCGCTTGCCGTCCCGCAGCGAGTTGACGCCGTTGGCGACGATCTTCAGCGCGTCGATGTCCAGGCCCGAGTCGGTTTCATCGAGAATGCACAGATCCGGCTCCAGCGCCGCCATCTGCAGAATGTCGTTGCGCTTTTTCTCGCCGCCGGAGAAGCCGACGTTGACCGAACGGGTCAGCAGATCGGCCGGCATATCCAGCAGCGCGATTTTCTCTTCGATGAAATCGGCGAAGTCAAAGCGATCCAGCGGCTCCTGCTCGCGGTATTTGCGCACCGCGTTGACCGACGTCTGCAGGAAGAAGTGGTTGCTGACACCGGGGATCTCCACCGGGTACTGGAAGGCGAGGAACACGCCTTCGCCGGCGCGATCTTCCGGATCCAGCTCCAGCAGATCCTTGCCTTTGAAAGTGACTTCCCCTTCGGTCACTTCGTACTCTTCACGCCCGGCCAGCGTGGCGGACAGCGTGCTCTTGCCCGAGCCGTTCGGCCCCATGATGGCGTGCACTTCGCCCGGTTTGATCTCCAGATCCAATCCCTTGAGGATCTCGTTGCCTTCCACGCTGACTTTCAAATTCTTGATGCTTAACATGCTGTGTCCTCAGATAGCGCCGGCGGCGCTAAAAATGCGGCGATTAACCCACGCTGTGTTCCAGGCTGATGGCCAGAAGTTTCTGCGCCTCGACGGCGAACTCCAGCGGCAGCTCGGAGAAAACGTCCTTGCAGAAGCCGTTGACGATCATCGAAATGGCGTCATCCTCGCTGATGCCGCGCTGCAGGCAGTAGAACAGCTGGTCGTCGCCGATCTTCGAGGTGGTGGCTTCGTGCTCCAGCTGAGCGCTGTTGTTGCGCGCTTCAACGTAAGGGAACGTGTGGGCACCGCTGTCCGGCCCGATCAGCATCGAGTCGCACTGGGTAAAGTTACGGGCGTTTTCCGCCCCCGGCAGGATTTTCACCAGGCCACGATAGGTGTTCTCGCTGTGGCCGGCGGAGATGCCTTTGGCGATGATGGTCGACTTGGTGTTTTTGCCGATGTGGATCATCTTGGTGCCGGTATCGGCCTGTTGATGGCCGCTGGTCAGCGCCACCGAGAAGAATTCGCCGATCGAGTTGTCGCCCTGCAAAATCACGCTCGGGTATTTCCAGGTGATGGCCGAGCCGGTTTCCGACTGGGTCCAGGACATTTTCGAGCCGGCGCCTTCACACAGCGCGCGCTTGGTGACGAAGTTGAGGATGCCGCCCTTGCTCTCGCCGCCGGAGAACCAGTTCTGCACCGTCGAGTATTTCACTTCGGCGTCTTTATGCAGGATCACTTCCACCACCGCCGCGTGCAGCTGATAGCTGTCGCGCACCGGGGCGGAACAGCCCTCGATATAGCTGACGTAGCTGCCTTCGTCGGCGATCAGGATGGTGCGCTCGAACTGGCCGGTTTTGGCGGCGTTGATGCGGAAGTAGGTCGACAGTTCCATCGGGCAGCGTACGCCCTTCGGCACATAAACGAAGGTGCCGTCGGAAGCCACCGCGGCGTTCAGCGCGGCGAAGAAGTTATCGTTGGACGGCACCACGCGCCCCAGGTACTGACGCACCAGATCCGGGTATTCCTGGATCGCTTCGCCGAACGAGCAGAAGATCACCCCGCTCTCCGCCAGTTTTTCACGGTAGGTGGTGGCGACAGAGACCGAGTCGAAGATGGCGTCCACCGCCACCTCGCTGCCCTCGCGCACCGGCACGCCGAGCTGGTTGAACGCCAGCTCCACTTCGCTGGTCAGGTAATCTTTTTCCGTCGCCGCGCCCGGTTGCTGCTCGGCGCCGGGTTGCGAACCGCAGGCGTCGTCGCAGCTGCCGCAGGACGGCGCCGAATAGTAACTGTAGTCCTGGTAGTTCAGGCGATCGTAATTGGCCTTCAACCAGTGCGGCTCTTCCATCTGCAGCCAGGCGCGGTAGGCCTCGAGGCGGAATTCCAGCATCCACTCGGGTTCGTTGCGCTTGGCCGATATGGCGCGCACCACCTCTTCGTTGATGCCTTTGGCCAACTCATCGGTTGCCAGCTGGGTGAAGAAACCTTCTTTGTAGCGACCTTCGCTGACCCAAGCCTGCACTTCATTAGGCATTTCTACATTGCTTCGTGTCATGTTGATTGCATCGCTCAAACGCCAAAGCTCTCGCCGCACCCGCAGGCATGCTGAGCTTTAGGGTTGTTAAATTTGAATATCTGATTCAGCCCTTCGCGGACGTAATCTACCGTGGTGCCATCGATGAACGGCATGGCCTTCAGCGGCACATAGAGTTTGGCGCCGTCGCGCTCAAACAGCAGATCGTCATCGGCGGGTTCGCGGGTCAGATCCAGCACATAGGCAAAGCCGGCGCAGCCGGATTGTTTCACCCCTAGCTGCAGCCCTTTCACCTGCGGATCCTGCTGCATCAGTTTGGTTATTTGTCGTACGGCGCTGTCGCTGAGCGAAATGCCTTGCCAGACATTTTCATCCAGAGAAAAAGTGCCGACATTTTCCGTTTGCATAGGGTCTACCTCACACTCGTGTTTGGCCACAGCCAATCTGGGTTGCTTATATGTTAGTGATAACGATTATCACTTCAACCGTTTGTTTTGCGGGGGTATCCGCCGCGAGCGCGGTTTTTCGCTGCGGCGCGCGGCAAGCCAACGGGACACCCGTGGCGGCTTGCGGCGTCTGGCGGCAAGGCGTGCATGCTATCCCTATGAATTTGTTCTCTATCCTGCATCACCGTACCGCACTCCCCGGTGGCCCGTCAGCGTTACAGCGCCGCGGGGCGTTGCCGATCTAAACATTCATAGAAAATACCTATTTCTGCATTCTGTCTGTCGTAAATGTGCGTTTATCGGCATTTCGTGGCGCGGCGCAAGCGCGCGCCCTCAGGTTAAAGTTTAGTCGCTCAGGATTAAATTGGGTCGTCGACGGCCTTTTACACCACCGCGCGATGAAAAAACGCCGCGCCGGGGATTGATCGGCAACGCGGCAGTTTATATGATAATGATTATCATTCAATTGTAATTTGAGCGCGAAGCCAATGACTCTTTCGATCAACGCATGGTTGCTGGGCAAGATTGATGACTACAAATTCAGCGTGCGCGACGCCACGGTGGACTTTTACATGGCCGAAGCGGCGCTGCGGCGCCCGGAATGCAATATCGACCACCTGAAGCGGTACAACAGCGTCAGCCTCACCATGGCCAATCTGTGTCTGGAGAACGGCGACGACGACAGCTACCTGCATGCGCTCAGCAAGCTGCACAACCGGCTGATCGTCGAGATCAACAACCCACAGCGCTGCCAGCTTTTTCGGGTGCAAAGCTACCACTTCGCTCGCCACACGCTGACGCTGATCTGCCAAAAATATGCAATGGAAGGCACCTGGGAGAAGGCAAACGCGTTTCAGAAGGACTTCGTCAAACGCGTGCCGTTTCAGCTGTAAGGCGCAAGGCTCCGCAGGCCGATCGCCTGCGGAAACCGGCGGGAATCAGTCGATGACCGCCGTGGTCAGACGCGAGGTGCAGCACAGCCGATCGCGCGCGTCGAAGATCTCGATTTGCCACACCTGATGACGGCGGCCAACGTGCAATGCGCGGCACACCCCGCGCACCTGGCCATCGAACACCGCGCGCAGGTGGTTGGCGTTGATCTCCAGCCCCACCACTTTCTGCTCGCCCTCGCTGCACAGGTAACCGGCCATCGATCCCATCGATTCCGCCAGCACCACCGACGCCCCGCCGTGCAACAGCCCGAACGGCTGCCGGGTGCGGCCATCGACCGGCATGGTGGCCTCGAGGAAATCCTCGCCCAGCTGGGTAAACTCGATGCCCACATGGCTGACCATGCAGCCGTCGCCGGCGCGGTTCAACTGCTCCAGCGATGTTTCACGTTTCCACAATTTCACTCAATCATCTCCAGAAGTGCCTGTAAGGGGTGGCGCACGCCATTGCCCTCGATGCGTTTCACCTGGCTGCGGCAGGAATAGCCGGTCGCCAGGCAGCGCTGCCGCGGCAAACGCTGCAGTGTCGGGTGCCATGATAGCTCATAAATGCCGAGCGAGTTTTGCAGGTTCTTGGCTTCATGGCCGTAAGTGCCCGCCATGCCGCAGCAGCCGACGCTGACGTTCTCCAGTTTGGCGCCGAAGCGCGCGAAGATCGCCGCCCACTGTTGGCCGCTGGCCGGCAGCGCGGTGGTTTCGGTACAGTGGCCGAACAGATACCAGGGTTCGCCGGTCGCCGGCTGTTCGGCGCGATCCGCGATCCGCTGCTGCAGCCATTCGTGCACCAGCAGCACCTGGAAATCGCCGCGTTCGGCGCCGAGGATCTCGCGGTATTCGTCGCGGTAGCACAGCACCAGCGCCGGATCGACGCCCACCAGCGGCATGCCGAGCTGCGCCACGCGGTTGAGGAAATCGGCGGTTTTGCGCGCGGTGCGGGCAAAGCGCGTCAGGAAACCCTTCACATGCTGCGCCTTGCCGTTCGGCGAGAACGGCAGCAGCACCGGTTTATAGCCGAGCTTCTCCACCAGCCGGACAAAGTCCGCCACCACTTTGGCGTCGTAATAGCTGGTGAACGGATCCTGGACGATCAGCACGTGTTCTGCGCGCTGCTCGGCGCTCAGCCCTTCCAGCTGCTCCAGCGTCAGCGTGGTCGCGCGGTGGCCGGACAGCTGCTGACGCAGCGTCGGGCTGGACAGCAGCGGCAGATCGACCATGCCGATGGCGTTGCGGCTCATCTCCCGCAGCCACGGCTGGCGGAAGAAGAAGTTGAACACCTTCGGCGCGCGGGCCATCAATGGGGTATAGCTCTCCACGCCGGCGACCATGTAGTCGCTTACCGGGCGCAGATAGCGGGTGTGGTAGAGCTGCAGGAAGCGCGAACGGAATCCCGGCACGTCAATCTTGATTGGGCACTGCGTGGAGCAGGCCTTGCAGGCCAGGCAACCGGACATCGCCTCTTTCACTTCGTGCGAAAAGTCGTACTCGCCCTTGCCGGCGTGCCAGCTGTTGCGGGTCTTCTCGATCAGGCCGCGCAGGCTGAGGCGCTGCTGCGGCAGCTGTTTCTCCAGCGCCAACGGATCGACGCCCTGCTCGGCCAACAGACGCAGCCACTCGCGCACCAGCGTCGCCCGCCCTTTCGGTGAATGAATGCGGTTGCCGCTGATCTTCATCGACGGGCACATCGGGCTGCGCACGTCGAAGTTGAAGCACAGGCCGTTGCCGTTACACTCCAGCGCGCCGCGGAACGAGGTGCGCACCTCGACCGGGATCTGGCGATCGAAGGTGCCGCGTTTGACCGCGTCCACCTGCATCATTGGTGCATCCACCGCCAGCGGCGCACAGATCTTGCCCGGGTTCAGACGGTTATCCGGATCGAACGCCGCTTTGATGCGGCGCAGCTCCTCATACAACGTTTCCCCGAAGAATTCAGGGCTGTATTCCGCGCGGAAGCCCTTGCCGTGCTCACCCCACAGCAGGCCGCCGTATTTGGCGGTCAGCGCCACCACCCGATCGGAGATATGCTTCATCAGCACTTCCTGCTGCGGGTCGCACATATCAAGCGCCGGGCGCACGTGCAGCACCCCGGCGTCGACGTGGCCGAACATGCCATAGCTCAGGTTATGGTCGTCGAGCAGTTGGCGAAATTCGACAATATAGTCCGCCAGGTGTTGCGGCGGCACGCAGGTGTCCTCGGCGAATGGAATCGGCTTGGCGCGCCCTTTGGCGTTGCCCAGCAGCCCGACCGCCTTCTTGCGCATGTTATAAATGCGCTCGATGCCCGCCAGATCGCCACAGATCTGGTAACCGATCACGCCGCCCTGCCGCTGCGCGATCAATTCGTCCAGCCGTTGACACAGGGTTTCCATCTGGCCGTCGATCAGCGCCCGATCGTCGCCGGCGAACTCGACGATGTTCAGCCCGAGCATCTCTTTATCCGGCACATCGGCGATCAGTTCGTTCACCGAGTGCCAAACGATGTCTTCACGCGCCAGGTTCAGCACCTTGGAATCAATGGTTTCCACCGACAGCGCCTTGGCTTCGACCATAAAGGGCGCATTGCGCAGCGCCGAGTCGAAGGAGTCGTATTTTACGTTAACCAAACGGCGCACTTTCGGCAGCGGCGTGATGTCCAGCCGCGCCTCGGTGATAAACGCCAGCGTGCCTTCGGCGCCGGTCAGGATGCGCGTCAGATCGAAGGTTTGCAGATCGTCGCTCAGCACGTGGCGCAGATCGTAACCGGTGAGGAAGCGGTTGAGCTTGGGGAATTTCTCCAGGATCAGCGCGCGCTGCTCGCGGCAGCGGTTCAGCACCGTGCGGTAGATACGCCCTTCGGCGGTCTCGTCCAGAGCAATCGTTTCCGCCAGCGCCGTCGGCATGGCGCGGGTATCGATCATCTCGCCGCCCAGCAGCACCGCCCGCAGGCCCAACACGTGATCGGAGGTTTTGCCGTACACCAGCGAGCCCTGACCGGAGGCGTCGGTATTGATCATGCCGCCCAGGGTGGCGCGGTTGCTTGTGGACAGTTCCGGCGAGAAGAAGTAGCCGAACGGCCGCAGATATTGATTCAGCTGATCCTTGATCACCCCGGCTTCGACTTTTACCCAGCCTTGTTCAACGTTGATCTCCAGAATGCGGTTCATATGGCGCGACATATCGACCACGATGCCGGTATTGAGCGACTGGCCGTTGGTGCCGGTGCCGCCGCCGCGCGGGCTGAAGGTCAGCGCATTGAATCGCTCTTCCCCGGCCAGGCGGGCGATCAGCGCCACGTCGGCGGTGGAACGGGGAAACACCACCGCATCGGGCAACAGCTGATAGATGCTGTTGTCGGTGGCCATCGTCAGCCGGTCGGCATAGCTGGTGGCGGTATCGCCGTTGAATCCGTTTTGCTTCAGTGCTTCCAAAAAGTCGAGCACCCGTTGAACGAGGCCGGGCGCCTGAGAAATCTGTGGGATCATTCGCTTTTTTGACCCTGTCCGTCTATTTTTTATGCGCTGATGTACGCTGAATCGGGCCTTTAATTCAGACCCACCCTATTTTTTAGTGACACTAAAAACTAACATACTCGTTTAGTGAAGGCATTCACATTATTACCGCCCTGCGAACGCCGCCACAGGCGGCCGCCCGGCGGTAATAAACCGACCGACAGGCACCCGATTCGCCGGTGCCAGGGATTTAATTGACCAGGATGAGAAGCCACTGATGCCACTCCCGCAATCGCGTTACGACTTACCGCGAATTATTTTCGGCGTGCTGTTTATCGCCATCATGATCGTCGCCTGTTTTTGGGTGATCCAACCGTTCATTCTCGGCTTCGCCTGGGCGGGAATGGTGGTGATCGCCACCTGGCCGCTGCTGCTCAAACTGCAAAAGCTGCTGTGGGGCCGCCGCTCGCTGGCGGTGCTGGTGATGACCCTGCTGCTGATCCTGCTGTTCATTTTGCCTATCTCTCTGCTGATCAGCAGCGTGGTGGATAACAGTGCGCCGCTGATCGCCTGGGCCAGCTCGCCGGGCAAACTGCACATTCCCGATCTCGCCTGGCTGCAGTCCGTGCCGATGATCGGCGACAGGCTCTATACCAGCTACCATACGCTGGTTAACGCCGGCGGCGCCGCGCTGCTGGCGAAGGTGCAGCCGTACTTCGGCCAAACCGCCACCTGGTTCGTGGCGCAGGCCGCGCATATCGGCCGTCTGCTGCTGCACTGCGCGCTGATGCTGCTGTTCAGCGCCCTGTTGTATGCGCGCGGCGAGCAGGTGGCGTTGGGCATCCGCCACTTTGCGGTGCGCCTCGGCTCTGCGCGCGGCGATGCGGCGGTGCTGCTGGGCGGCCAGGCGATCCGCGCCGTCGCGCTGGGTGTGGTGGTGACGGCGCTGGTGCAGTCGGTGCTGGGCGGCATCGGTCTGGCGGTGAGCGGCATTCCGGCCGCCACTCTGCTGACGATGCTGATCTTCATCTGCTGCGTGGCGCAATTGGGGCCGCTGCTGGTGCTGGTGCCGGCCATCATCTGGCTGTACTGGCACGGCGATACCACCTGGGGCACCGTGCTGCTGGTCTGGAGCTGCGTGGTGGCTACGCTGGATAACGTGCTGCGCCCGGTGCTGATCCGCATGGGCGCCGATCTGCCGCTGCTGCTGATCCTGTCCGGCGTTATCGGCGGCTTGCTGGCCTTCGGCATGATTGGCCTGTTCATCGGCCCGGTGGTGTTGGCGGTATCTTATCGCCTGCTGACCGCCTGGATGGATGAAGCGCCGGAGCCGACCACCGCGCCGGAGCAAGTCATCGAAGATTTGGAAAAACGCTGATTCCCCTCTTCCGCCCGCATCGTCGGGCGGAACTTTTCATTCCTGCCGTTATTCCTACCCCATTCGAGTAATATCTCCACCCAATATAATGCCGCCATATATTGATTACGGCACCGCGAATGAAAGGTGCAATGTAAATCCCTGTTTGTTGCAAACGGCAAAAAGAGATAACTCCCGCAAATAAAATGTGATGCCGCTATCGATTAGGATGATTCTTAATGACTAGTCGCGTTCAAAAATCTAGTATTATGGCCATCTATTGCTTCAAATCACTGATTTTAAAGCAACCTTTCTGAACAATGTAATGCCATACATGTGAATTGCTGTGTGTAGTCTTTGCCCATCTCCTACGGTGGGCTTTTTTTTATTCTTTTTTCGTCGAATTGATTATTTTACGCGCCGTTATTTACATTCAGAAATAAAAAGGCCGCAGCGTTAACTGCGGCCCGGCGTTAATGCCTCAGCGAGGCCGAGACATTATTTCTTTTTCGACAAATTGATCCAGGTCTGCACCACGGTGTCCGGATTAAGCGACAGGCTGTCGATGCCCTGCTCCATCAGCCACTCGGCGAAGTCTTCGTGGTCGGACGGACCCTGGCCGCAGATGCCGACGTATTTGCCGCGGCGCTTGGCCGCCTGAATCGCCATCGACAGCAGCGCTTTCACCGCGTCGTTGCGTTCGTCGAACAGCTCCGACACCACGCCGGAGTCGCGATCCAGCCCCAGCGCCAACTGGGTCATGTCGTTGGAGCCGATGGAGAAGCCGTCGAAGTGTTCGAGGAACTGATCCGCCAACAGCGCATTGGACGGGATCTCGCACATCATGATCACTTTCAGCCCGTTTTCGCCGCGCTTCAGTCCCTGACGCGCCAGCTCGGCCACCACCGCTTCCGCCTGCGCCACGGTGCGCACGAACGGCACCATGATTTCGACGTTGGTCAGCCCCATTTCGTTACGCACGCGTTTCACCGCCTCGCACTCCAGCGCGAAGCAATCGCGGAAGCTGTCGGCCACGTAGCGGCCGGCGCCGCGGAAGCCCAGCATCGGGTTCTCTTCGTGCGGTTCATACTTGTCGCCACCCACCAGGTTGGCGTACTCGTTGGATTTGAAGTCGGACAGGCGCACGATCACGCGCTTCGGCCAGAAGGCGGCGCCCAGCGTCGCGATGCCCTCGGTCAGGCGGCCGACGTAGAACTCGACCGGATGATCGTAACCCTGCATCAGCGCGCGAATCTCGTTTTGCAGCGCCGGCGTCTGCTGATCGAACTCCAGCAGCGCACGCGGGTGCACGCCGATCATGCGGTTGATGATAAATTCCAGCCGCGCCAGGCCCACGCCTTCGTTCGGCAAACGCGCAAAGTCGAAGGCGCGATCCGGGTTGCCGACGTTCATCATGATCTTCAGCGGCAGATCCGGCAGCTCGGTCACTTCGGAGCTCTGCACGCTGAAGTCCAGCATATCGCTGTAAACGAAGCCGGTGTCGCCTTCCGCGCAGGAGACGGTGACTTTCTGGCCGTCTTTCAGCACGTCGGTGGCGTGGCCGCAGCCCACCACCGCCGGGATCCCCAGTTCACGGGCGATGATCGCCGCGTGACAGGTACGCCCGCCGCGGTTGGTGACGATCGCGGCGGCCTTCTTCATGATCGGTTCCCAGTCCGGGTCGGTCATGTCGGTGACCAGCACGTCGCCCGGCTGGATGCGATCCATTTCGCTGATGTCGTGGATCACTTTCACCGGACCGGCGCCGATGCGGTGGCCGATGGCGCGGCCTTCCACCAGCACCGGGCTGGAGCCGTTCAACTGGTAGCGCTCCATGGTCTGCTCGTTGGAGCGCACGGTTTCCGGGCGTGCCTGCACGATCAGCAGCTTGCCGGTATGGCCGTCTTTCGCCCACTCGATATCCATCGGGCGGCCGTAATGTTTTTCGATCAGGATCGCCTGCTGCGCCAGCGCCTGCACTTCGTCATCCGTCAACGAGAAACGGCTGCGCTGCGCTTCCGGCACGTCTTCGATGCGCACCTGCTTGCCGTGATCCTGCGACGGCGCGTACACCATGCGGATCTTTTTCGAACCCAGGTTGCGGCGGACGATCGCCGGCTTGCCGTTTTGCAGCGTCGGTTTGTGCACGTAGAACTCATCCGGGTTCACTGCGCCCTGCACCACCATTTCACCCAGGCCGAAGGCGGAGGTGATAAACACCACCTGATCAAAGCCGGACTCGGTATCGATGGTGAACATCACGCCCGAAGAGGCCAAATCCGAGCGCACCATGCGCTGTACGCCCGCCGACAGCGCCACGCCGCGGTGGTCATAGCCCTGATGCACGCGATAAGAGATGGCACGGTCGTTGAACAGCGACGCGAACACGTGCTTGATCGCCACCATTACGGCGTCGATGCCCTGCACGTTGAGGAAGGTTTCCTGCTGGCCGGCGAAGGACGCGTCCGGCATGTCTTCCGCCGTGGCGGAGGAGCGCACCGCGAAGGAAGCTTCCGGTTCGCCGTCGGCGAGCTGTTGGTAAGCCTGATGAATTTCGCGTTCGAACTCGGCGTGGAACGGCGTGTCGATCACCCATTGGCGGATCTGGGCGCCGGCCTTGGCCAGTTGTGCAACGTCGTCAACGTCGGTCTGATCCAGTAGCTGATAGATGCGCTGGTTAACACCGCTTTGTTCGAGGAAATCGTTAAACGCCTGTGCGGTGGTGGCAAAACCGTTCGGCACGGCCACGCCCAAATCGGAAAGATTGGTGATCATTTCACCGAGGGAGGCGTTTTTACCGCCGACACGGTCAACGTCGTGCATGCCAAGCTGGTTGTACCAAAGCACATTACGCAAGTCTGGGCCATTGTTGGACATCGAGACAATCCTTATTGCTATCAGTAGGGTAAAGACGGATTTAATTCGCTTGCTTTACGGCGCCGCTAACACGGAGCCGAATCAGACTAGCACACTGATCCGGGGAAAATGGAAAGGTGAATCGATCAACCCACTGAAGAAAGTGGTTTTTAAGAGAATGTCCTAACCGGCTGATTTGCCTGGGAACCGTTCCCAATCGCACGAAAAGCTTAGTTCTCAACAAATTACGCTCTTTTTAAACTTCTGTTTTAATGACCACGCAAACGCTACCGTTTTTGGTGAAAATAGCGGCAAATTTACGTTTCGGATCGAAAAGCGTCGCCGCGCCGCGATTTTTACCGCCGGCAAAACGCGCTTTTCTTCACGCGCCGCCGCAAGGCGCTTTACCGCCCCGCCGTCACAATTTTTCCCCTCGCCCCTTTACCGGCGGATCGTCTGCGGCTCATGATATTGACAGTGATGACAGCAGTAACACCGTTTTCAGGTAAGGAGCCTCGGGTGGAAAGAAGCGTTTTTTATATTTCGGATGGTACGGCGATCACCGCCGAAGTACTGGGACACGCGGTGCTGTCGCAGTTCCCGGTCACGGCGACCACCTATACCCTGCCGTTTGTCGAAACCGAGGCGCGCGCTCGCGCAGTTCGCCAACAAATCGATGATATCTATAATGAAACCGGCGTGCGGCCGCTGGTGTTTTACTCCATCATCTCGCCGGAAGTGCGCGATGTGATCGTGCAGAGCCAGGGCTTCTGCCAGGATATCGTGCAGGCGCTGGTCGGCCCGCTGCAGGGCGAGCTGGAAGTGGAGCCGACGCCGGTGCCGAACCGCACCCACGGTCTGACCGCCAGCAACCTCGGCAAGTACGACGCGCGCATTGCCGCCATCGACTATACGCTGGCGCACGACGACGGCATTTCGCTGCGCAACCTCGATCAGGCGCAGGTGATCCTGCTCGGCGTGTCGCGCTGCGGCAAAACCCCCACCAGCCTTTATCTGGCGATGCAGTTCGGCATCCGCGCCGCCAACTACCCGTTTATCGCCGACGATATGGACAATTTGCACCTGCCGGCCTCGCTGAAACCGTTTCAGCATAAATTATTCGGCCTGACCATCGATCCGGAACGCCTGGCGGCGATCCGCGAGGAACGGCGTGAAAACAGCCGTTACGCTTCATTGCGCCAGTGCCGTATGGAGATCGCCGAAGTCGAGGCGCTGTTCCGCAAAAATCAGATCCGCTACCTCAATACCACCAACTATTCGGTCGAAGAGATCTCCACCAAAATCCTCGACATCCTCGGCATGAGCCGCCGCATGTTCTGACCTTTTCCTCGCGGGGCCGCCGCGCCCCGCCACCTGCCGTTTATTTCAGCAGCCGCTGATTTTTTTGTGCTTTTTTTCGCGGCTTTGATCAACAGAACACAATCTCTACGGTTGAATTCAGCGCTTTTTGCGTTATTGTGATCGCCATCACTTCCCGGCACTCCTGCCGCAGAGAAGAACAGTTTCCAGGAAACAACATGCACAAAACAGATGAACTGCGGACCGCGCGCATCGACAGCCTCGTCACGCCGCAAGCGTTGGCGGACAAGCTGCCGATCTCGGCGGCCGTCGCCGACAACGTGACCGCGTCACGAAAACGCATTGAAAAAATCCTCACCGGTGAAGACCGCCGCCTGCTGGTGGTGATCGGCCCCTGCTCCATCCACGATCTCGACGCCGCCGTCGATTACGCCGGCCGGTTGAACGCCCTGCGCGAACGCTACCAGGATCGCCTGGAGATCGTGATGCGCACCTATTTCGAAAAACCGCGCACCGTCGTCGGCTGGAAAGGCCTGATATCCGATCCGGCGCTGGACGGCACCTTCCAGGTCAACCGCGGCATCGAAATGGCGCGCCGCCTGCTGCTGGAAGTGAACCAGCTCGGCCTGCCAACCGCCACCGAATTCCTGGACATGGTGGTCGGCCAATACATCGCCGATCTGATCAGCTGGGGCGCCATCGGCGCGCGCACCACCGAAAGCCAGATCCACCGTGAAATGGCCTCGGCGCTCTCCTGCCCGGTCGGCTTCAAAAACGGCACCGACGGCAACACCCGCATCGCCATCGACGCCATTCGCGCGGCGCGCGCCGGGCACATGTTCCTGTCGCCGGACAAACATGGCCAAATGACCATCTACCAGACCAGCGGCAACCCGTACGGCCACATCATCATGCGCGGCGGCAAAACGCCGAACTATCACGCCAGCGACATCGCCGCCGCCTGCGACAGCCTGCGCGAGTTCGATCTGCCGGAACACCTGGTGATCGACTTCAGCCACGGCAACTGCCAGAAAATGCACCGCCGCCAGCTGGAAGTGGCCGACAACGTCTGCCAACAGATCCGCGCCGGCTCCGCCGCCATCACCGGCGTGATGGCGGAAAGCTTCCTGGTGGAAGGCACGCAGAAGATCGTCGCCGGCCAGCCGCTGACCTATGGCCAATCAATCACCGATCCTTGCCTGAGCTGGTCCGACAGCGAACAGTTGCTGGCGATGCTGGCGGATGCGGTCGATAGCCGTTTCTGACGCACTAGAGGCCGGGGCCTCGCCCCGGCTTTATCCCTTCTGTCCCGCTCATCTATACTGATTGCAACGCTTTAGCACCCGCCGAAACGCACCTGGAGCCACGGCATGATTCACTCTCTGTTATCCATCCCCTGCGTCACGCTGCAGGGCGAGCAAAAAACGCTGGGCGATTACCCGGCGCGCGCTTATCTGGTGGTCAACACCGCCAGCAAGTGCGGCTTCACCCCGCAATACCGCGGGCTGGAAAATTTGTGGCAATACTATCGCGAACGCGGCCTGGTGGTGCTCGGCTTCCCCTGCAACCAGTTTGGTTCTCAGGAGCCGGGCAGCCCGCTGGAGATCGCCAACTTTTGCAGCCTCAACTACGGCGTCAGTTTCCCGCTGTTCAGCAAGATAGACGTTAACGGCCCCGGCGCGCACCCGCTGTTCAATGAGTTGAAACGCCTGGCGCCCGGCATTCTGGGCAGCCGCCGCATCAAATGGAATTTCACCAAGTTCCTGCTCACCGCCGACGGCCAGCGCGTCACGCGCTTTGCGCCGATCACCAAACCCGAACGCCTGTTTGACCGCATCGAAACCCTGCTGAAATAACGCCCCTTTTTTACGGGCCGGGTACGCTCGGCCCGCCGCCGGATGTCCATTCGACAAAAAGGTTCCATCGGTAAGAAAATTTTCCTTGATGTAACCTTTCCTTCACATGATAATGATTCTCAGTTTGATATTAATTACCATTTAATGGTCTGTTTTATAAGCACAATGATAATGGATACTGCCAACACGCCTACCCCCGCCGCCGCGGCCCCGACCGAGCACAGCGCAAACGCGCCGCCCAGCTACGACAGCGCACAGCTGCTCGGCGCCGACGGCATCGCGTTCATTACCCATCAGGGCCAGCGCTATCAGCTGCGGCAGACCAAAGCCGGGAAATTGATCCTGACCAAATAACCACAGAACCCTCAAACGCCAGCCACCCCGATCTTTTGATCCAGGCAGCCAGCAAATCTATTGATATGTTTTATTACATACGGAGAGTTGCACCATGCCTCTGACATTTTCCACCCGGCTGCGTTTTTCCGCTTTGAGTCTGGCGATTGCCTGCGCTCTGCCTACGGTGGCCTTGGCACAAAACACCAGCACAACATCCTCTTCCAACGCGGCGCCGGCTAAAAAAGCCAAAGCCGCCGACGAGACCATGACCGTGGTCGCCACCGGCAACCAACGCAGCAGCTTTGAAGCGCCGATGATGGTCACGGTCATCGAAGGCAACTCGCCGGAAAGCCAAACTGCAGGCACCGCCGCCGATATGCTGCGCCGCGTGCCGGGCATTACCGTCAACGGCACCGGGCGCAGCAACGGCCAGGACGTGACGATGCGTGGCTACGGCAAAAACGGCGTGCTGACGCTGGTCGACGGCATCCGCCAGGGGACCGATACCGGCCATATCGGCGGCACCTTCCTCGATCCGGCGCTGGTGAAACGCATTGAAATCGTGCGCGGTCCCTCCGCGTTGCTGTACGGCAGCGGCGCGCTGGGCGGCGTTATCGCCTACGAGACCGTTGATGCCGCCGATCTGCTGCTGCCGGGCCAGGATACCGGGTTCCGCGTCTACGGCACCGCCGGCACCGGCGATCACAGCCTGGGCATGGGCGCCAGCGCCTACGGCAAGACCGATAACCTCGACGGTTTGCTGTCGTTTGGCACCCGCGACGTCGGCGATCTGCGTCAGGGCAACGGCTTCGATGCGCCAAATGACGAAACCATAAGCAACGTGCTGGCCAAAGGCACCTGGAAGATCGACGACAATCAGTCGCTGAGCGGCAATCTGCGCTACTACAACAACAGCGCTCAAGAGCCGAAAAATCCGCAGACGCCGGGCAGCTCGAGCGGCAACCCGATGACCAACCGCTCGACCATCCAGCGCGATGCCGCATTGAGCTATAAGCTCAAGCCGGTCGGCCAGGATTGGCTGGACGCCACCGCCAAGCTGTACACCTCGGAAGTCAAAATCAATGCGCACAACGCCGGCGCGACCGACGAATTCCGCAAGCAGACCACCAACGGCGGCAAGCTGGAAAACCGCACGCGCCTGTTCGCCGACAGCTTTGCGTCACACCTGCTGACCTACGGCTCCGAGGTCTATGAACAGAAACAACAGCCGGGCGGCGCCACCACCAGCTTCCCGCAGGCCAAGATCAACTTCGCCTCCGGCTGGCTACAGGATGAAATTACGCTGCGCGACATTCCGATCACCGTGCTGGCAGGCACGCGCTACGACGATTACAAAGGCAGCAGCCAGAGCCACGAAGACGTCAAGGCCGACAAATGGTCGTCCCGCGGAGCCCTGAGCTACTCGCCGACCGACTGGTTGATGCTGTTCGGCTCCTATTCCCAGGCCTTCCGCGCCCCGACCATGGGCGAGATGTACAACGATTCGCGCCACTTCCCCGGCAACTATTGGGTGCCCAATCCTAATCTGCGGCCGGAAACCACCAGCACCACCGAAGCCGGTTTCGGGCTGCGCTTCGACGATCTGCTGCTGGCGGATGACAGCCTGCAATTCAAGGCCAGTTACTTCGATACCGACGCCAAAGACTACATCTTCATGTATGTCACTCGCACGCAGACCGCCTCAGCGAATATCTCTCGCGCCAAAATTTGGGGTTGGGACACCTCGCTGAACTATCAGACCAAGTGGTTTAACTGGGATCTGGCTTACAACCGTACACGCGGCAAGGACAAGTCTCGCAATGGCGAGCTGAACGCGAAAAGCGGCGATTGGCTGGCCGACATCAGCCCGGATACCGTTACCAGCTCGCTGGACGTGCCGCTGGGCGAAACCGGCCTGTCCGCCGGCTGGGTTGCCACCTTCGCCGAGCGCGCCAAGCGAGTGCCCGCCACCTACTCGGAACAAGGCGGCTATGGCGTCAACGACTTCTATCTGAGCTACAAGGGCCGCGATCGGCTGCAGGGCATGACCACCACCGTGGTGCTGGGCAACGCCTTCGACAAGGAATATTACTCGCCGCAGGGCGTCCCGCAGGATGGCCGCAACGCCAAACTGCTGGTCAGCTACCAGTGGTAATCATTTGACTATCTGGCGGACAACCCGGTTGTCCGCCGTTCGCATTACAGCGCAGGAGAATCCCGCATGAGCAACACCCTATACGAACGCTACCAACAGGCTAAAATCGATCACCCCGGCAAATACGCCCGCGATCTGGCGGCGATCCTCGGCGTCAGCGAAGCGGAGCTGACGCACGCCCGCGTCGGCCACGACACCCGCCGCCTGCAGGCCGACGCGCGCACCCTGCTGACCGAGCTTGAGCAGGTCGGCGTCACCAAGTCCATCACCCGCAACAGCTATGCGGTGCATGAGCAGATGGGCCGTTACTGCAACCAGCACCTCAACGGCCACGCCGGACTGATCCTCAACCCACGCGAGCTGGATCTGCGCCTGTTCCTCAACCACTGGACCAGCGTCTTCGCCATGAGCGAAACCAACAAGCGCGGCGTGCGCCACAGCATCCAGTTCTTCGACCAACAGGGCGATGCGCTGCACAAGGTCTACACCACCGAAGAGACCGATCTGCCGGCCTGGATGGCGCTGGTGGAACGCCACCTGAGCGAAGAAAACCCGGCGCTGGCGCTGCAGCCCGTCGAGGCGGCCACCACCGATGAAACGACGCAGGATCATGCCAAAATCGACGGTGAGTGGCGCGCGATGACTGACGTTCATCAGTTCTTCCAGCTGCTGAGCCGCAACAAGCTGACGCGCCAACAGGCCTTCCGCGCCGTCGGCAACGATCTGGCCTACCAGGTGGACAACAGCGCGCTGTCGCAGCTGCTCGAAGCGGCGCAGCAACAGCAAAACGAGATCATGATCTTCGTCGGCAACCGCGGCTGCGTGCAGATCTTCACCGGCCAGATCGAACGTTTGATGCCGCAGGAAGGCTGGATCAACGTGTTCAACCGCCGCTTCACGCTGCACCTGATTGAAGACGCCATCGCCGAAAGCTGGATCACCCGCAAACCGACCAAGGACGGCATCGTCACCAGCCTGGAGCTGTTCGCCGCCGACGGCACACAGATCGCGCAGCTGTATGGCCAGCGTACCGAAGGCCAGCCGGAACAAACCCAGTGGCACGAGCAGGTTGCCGCGCTCGCCGCCAAGGACATCGCCGCATGAAATCTTCCTTGATCCGCCGCCTGGCGTTGATGATGTCGCTAGCGCTGCCGCTCACCGCCGCGGCGGCGCAGCGCATCGTCTCGATCGGCGGCGACGTGACGGAAATCGCCTTCGCGCTCGGCGCCGGCGACGAGGTGATCGCCCGCGACAGCACCAGTCTGCATCCGGAAGCGGTGAAAAAGCTGCCGGACGTCGGCTACATGCGCCAGCTGAACGCCGAAGGCATTTTGGCGCTGAAGCCGACGCTGGTGCTGACGACCGAGCTGGCACAGCCGGCGCTGGTGCTCAAACAGCTGGCGGACAGCGGTGTCAACGTGGTCAGCGTGCCGGGTGACACCACCCTGCAGGCGGTGCCTCAGAAAATCGCTACGATCGCCGCCGCGCTGCAGCGCGTTGAGCAAGGCAAACAGCTGAGCGAGCGCTATCGACAACAGCTGGCGGCGGTGGATACCTCCCCGCTGCCGGTCAAGGTGCTGTTCGTGATGAGCCACGGCGGCATCACGCCGATGGCCGCCGGGCAACACACCGCCGCCGACGCGGTGATCGCCGCCGCCGGGCTGAAAAACGCCATGCAGGGCTTTGACCGCTACCGGCCGCTGTCGCAGGAAGGCGTCATCGCCAGCGCGCCGGATCTGTTGCTGGTCACCACCGACGGCGTGCGCACCCTCGGCGGCGAACAGCAGCTGTGGACGCTGCCGGGCCTGGCGTTGACGCCGGCAGGCAAGCAGCGCCGCGTGCTGATCGTCGATGACATGGCGCTGCTGGGCTTCGGTCTGGAAACGCCGGCGGCGCTGGCCAAGCTGCGCCACGCGGCGGAGCAAAAGTAATGCGCTGTCGCACCTCGCCTCAGCTGGCCATCATCGGTCTGCTGGTGCTGCTGACGCTGCTGGCGCTAGTCGCCGCCAACCTGGGCGCGCTGACGCTGTCGTTTCGCACCCTATGGCGCGAACCTTTCAGCGACGCCGCCTGGCACATCTGGTTGAACATTCGCCTGCCGCGCGTGCTGCTGGCGGTGGTGATCGGCTGCGCGCTGGCGGTGTCCGGCGCCGTGATGCAAGGGCTGTTCCGCAACCCGCTGGCGGATCCGAGCCTGCTGGGCATCAGCAGCGGCGGCGCGCTGTTTGTCGCGCTGTTCATCGTGATGCCTCTGGCGTTGCCGGTGACGATCGCGCTGTACGGTCATATGCTGGCGGCGTTCCTCGGCAGCCTGCTGGTGTCATTGTTGATCTACGGCATCAGCCGCAGCGGGCACGGCAATCTGTCGCGGCTGCTGCTGGCGGGCATCGCCATCAACGCCCTGTGCATGGCGGCCATCGGCGTGCTCTCTTACGTCAGCAGCGATCAACAGCTGCGCCAGTTCTCGCTGTGGATGATGGGCAGCCTCAGCCAGTCGCAGTGGCCGACCCTGGCGGTTTCCGCCTCGCTGATCCTGCCTGCGGCGCTGCTGACGCTGCTGCAGGCGCGCCGACTGAACCTGTTGCAGCTGGGGGACGAAGAGGCCCACTACCTCGGGGTGAACGTCCAGCGCGCCAAGCTGCAGCTGCTGTTGTTGAGCGCCTTGCTGATCGGCGCGGCGGTAGCGATGAGCGGCGTGATCGGCTTTGTCGGCCTGGTGGTGCCGCATCTGGTGCGCATGCGCCTCGGCGGCGATCACCGCTGGCTGCTGCCCTGCTCCGCGCTGGGCGGTGCCTGCCTGCTGCTGGTCAGCGATACGCTGGCGCGCACGCTGGTGGCGCCGGCCGAAATGCCGGTGGGGCTGATGACCAGCCTGATCGGCGGTCCCTATTTCTTGTGGCTGGTGATGCGCCAGCGGGAGCGAGCCGGTGGATAACGCCGCCTGCCTGACAGCCCGGGAGCTGCGTTACAGCCTCGGTACGCGCCGGTTGATCAACGACGTTTCGCTCAGCCTTGCCGGCGGTGAAATGGTGGCGATTATCGGCCCTAACGGCGCCGGCAAGTCGACGCTGCTGCGCTTGCTGACCGGCTATTTGACGCCGGACTGCGGCGAATGTCGGCTGCTTGACCGCCCACTGGAACACTGGGCGCCGCAACAGTTGGCCAAAGTCCGGGCCGTGATGCGCCAGTACAGCGATTTGGCGTTTCCGTTCAGCGTGGAAGAAGTGGTCAGCATGGGGCGTTCGCCGCACGGCAAACGCGACGAGCATCAGGCGATCCAACAGGTGATGGCGCAAACCGACTGCCTGGCGCTGGCGCAGCGCGACTACCGCCAGCTGTCCGGCGGTGAACAACAGCGGGTGCAGCTGGCGCGGGTGTTGGCGCAGCTGTGGCAACCGCAGCCGTCCCCCGCCTGGCTGTTCCTCGACGAACCGACCTCGGCGCTGGATCTGTATCACCAGCAGCACACCCTGCGCCTGCTGCGCTCGCTGACGCGCCAACAGCCGCTGGGCGTCTGCTGCGTGCTGCACGATCTCAATCTGGCCGCGCTGTACGCCGATCGGATCCTGCTGTTGCATCAGGGGCGGTTGGTGGCGAGCGGCACGCCGCAGGAAGTGTTGCAAACGGAGATCCTCACCCGCTGGTATCAGGCCGATCTCGGCGTGGTGCATCATCCCGAAGTGTCGCTGCCGCAGGTCTACCTGCGCCAATAAAAAATTTAAGGGCGCTATCAAGCGCCCTTTCTTCATCTCAGCTGGAGCAGGAAATCTCCAGGTGCTTGCCCCAGTCCGGCGGCAGCGCGGCGAGATCGTCATACTCCGGCACATCGTCGAACGGCCGCAGCAGGGCCTGATGCAATCGCTGCAAACGGCCCACGTCGTCGTTCTCCGCGTCCTCAATCGCCTGCTGCGCCAGATAGTTGCGCAGGATCAGCCGCGGATTCACCGCCTTCATCGCCCGTTGCCGCTCCGCATCGCTCACCTGCTCCTGTTGCAAACGCTGACGATACTGCTGATACCAGGCGTCGAACGCCGCGCGATCGATAAACTCGTCGCGCAGCGGCGACTGCGCCTGCTGCTGTTCGGTCTCGCTCAACAGGCGGAACGTGCGGGTATAGTCCCGCCCTTCCTGCGCCATCAGGCTCAACAGACCGGTGAGCACGTCGTTGTCCTGCGCCGTCGGCGTGAAGAAGCCGAGTTTGGCGCGCATCTGTTCGCCATAGGCGCGCATCAGCGCCGGCTCATACGCCGCCAGCGCCTGCTGCAGCTGTTCGGTGGTCATCAGCCCCGATAGGGTCTGCGCCAGACGATGCAGGTTCCACAACGCCACCGCCGGCTGATTGTCGAAGGCGTAACGCCCCTGGTGATCGGAATGGTTGCAGATATAGCCGGGCTGGTAGTCGTCAAGGAAACCGTAAGGGCCGTAATCGATGGTGATACCGAGAATCGACATGTTGTCGGTGTTCATCACGCCGTGCGCGAAACCGACGGTTTGCCAATGGGCGATCAGGCGCGCCGTGCGTTCGACCACGTCGGTAAACCACAACAGGTAACGCTCGGCCTGATCCTGCAGCTGCGGCCAGTGACGGGCAATGACGAAATCCGCCAACTGCCGCACCTGCTCCGGCTGTTTACGGTAGTAAAAGTGTTCGAAGTGGCCGAAGCGCACGTGGCTTTCCGCCACCCGCATCAGCATGGCACCGCGTTCCGGCTGCTCGCGGAACACCGGCTGCCTGCTGGTGACGATGGTCAACGCTCGGGTGGTGGGGATCCCCAAATGGTGCAGCGCCTCAGAGGCCAGAAACTCGCGGATAACCGAACGCAGCACCGCGCGGCCGTCCCCCATGCGCGAATACGGCGTAAGCCCGGCGCCCTTCAGGTGCCAGTCGCGGTGGCTGCCGTCCGCCAGAACCTGTTCGCCAAGCAAAATGCCGCGGCCATCGCCCAACTGCCCGGCCCACACGCCGAACTGGTGGCCACTGTACACCTGCGCCAGCGGCTGCATGCCCGGCAGCAGCGTTTCTCCCGCCCAAATCGGGGTTTTATCCTGAGTAAACCAGCTTTCATCCAGCCCCAGCTCGCGCGCCAGCGGCTCGCTGTGGTACAGCAGGCGCGCATCCTTGAGCGGCGTCGGGTTCAGAGCGGTGTAGAAGCCGGGTAACTGTTGGTAGTAAGCGTTATCGAACTGCGGCATAGGCCCTCCGTTTCAGCGTAGTGTAGAGCCTGAACGAGCGGATTAACACCGAAGGAATGCAGGGAGAACGCATCCGCCTGTCGTCAGGACGGATGCGGGGAGTTTAGCGTTCCGCCTGGCTGAGGAAGCGCGGGTTTAATGCCGGCTGATAAACGGTGTTATCAGCCCAACAACGAGGATCAATAACGGTAGCGGAATCACGGTAACCTCATTCCGCGCATGATTTACCTCATTGTGTGTAATTTTTTATATCACTTCTTAATTATTGAACTCGCTGGGCGTCGCCAGCAAAGCTTGCAGATTATCCACACCAACGCTGGGCCATAAAAAACCTTGCAGACCTAAAACACCGGCGTACCTGAGTTTATTAAAATACTCTTTTTTCTCTATTCCTCCGACGATCACGCCTTTACATAACAGGTTGATATTCTTTAACAACGAGTCGATGACCACGTCATATCCCTGATGGGTAAACAGCTGCCAGTAAAAACGCTTGTCTATCTTTACGTAGTCAAACAAACCATCGTACAACGCGGTCAGCGTGGCTTTACCGGAACCGAAATCATCGAGCCACAGCGTAAACATTTCGCTTAATCGCCGCACGCTCGGGTTGTTCTTCCCGGCCGAAAGATTCGGAAAACTCTCACTCACTTCAAATGCAATAAAAGGATATTGCCCGATCCGTTGGCACAACGCCGAATCGGAAAGAATAAGCTCAACGATGGTTTCTTCGATATTGATGGTCAACTGCACGTTGTTACCGGTAAACCAAGCCGCATGCTGCTCCGCAAGTTTCAGTTGCTCATTAAATAACTCAATCCTTTGTTCAGGCGCCAATAAATTAATCCCAATTTCGGCCGGCATGGCTAAATCACCGTCGAGACTGTTGAATCGGCTCAACATTTCCACCGCCAACAGCCCACCCTCCATTGAGTAAACAGGTTGAAAAACATAGCTACTAATAAAGTCAGCTTCGAGTTGGATGTTCATTTTAATGCCACAGGATGAATGGCTAGCGTATCATCGTATATCAATATATTTTATCGATCAATCCCTCTGGGATTAATCGGAAATATCAATGTAAATACCCATGAAATATCATTTAATTGATAGATTAAAGCTATACGACAATCGTGAAAGGCGCAAAGAAAAGCAGCCTAACTTATGCCATGGCGCCCGCCAAACGCGTTATGTGAAAAGGTATTTGGCTTAAGTGGAATGGATTGACGGCCAAATTTGACTTATCTCCTTTGTTTTATTTAAGAAAAATCTTAAATAAAGTAAAATAATCTTCCCGCCTTAACGCCGATTTTTCCTGCCGTTAACGATGACTGATTAAATTTAATAACGCATCAATTCCGCCCGTTATTCTCGGCATTGAAAACGCAAAAAAATGCCCACCTTGATTTTCAGAAAATCTGCGCTACCGCCGTGCAAAACGTCGATTTCAGCGATAAAAAAAGGGATGAGCACGCTCATCCCTTCATCACCAGGCCTTCGCTAACGGATCGTTTCACTCAGCCATTGCCGCAGTTCGGCTAATTCGGCCGCCTGCTGAGGATAGTCCGCCATCAGTCGGTCACAGCAGGCGGCAACGGGCTCGCTTCGATACGGGCAGCCCACCAGCATATCCGCCAGCCGCTGCAGCGAGGCGGGATTAAGGCTGTCGGTGAACGCCTGCGCGCGAACGATAGCCCCCTTCTCCACATCGAAGAACAGGTCTACGCCGCCCCAGACAAAGCGCTCGTTAAGCAAGTGGCTGAACGCCGGCGCCTTGCCGAAATTCCATTCCCAGCTGCTTTGTTTGGCGAACTGCGCGGCAAAATCGGGCAGATCGGGGAAAACGTCCGGCGAAATGATCTCCGGCTCGGCCGTTTCGCCATAGTGGGCGAAGAAAGCCTGCACGATGGCGTCGCATACCTGCTCATGGCTGATACCCGGCAAAAACTCCGCCAAATTGGCGACGCGTGAACGCACCGAGGTGATGCCCTTGGCCTGCAGCTTTTTGGGATCGGGATTGAGGTAGTCCGCCAGCCGCTCCAGATCGGCGTTCAGCAGCAGCGTGCCGTGGTGGAAACCGCGATCCTGGGTTTCTCGATAGGCTGAGCCGGATATTTTACGCGGCCCGTCGGCGGTTTCCATCACCAGATCGTTGCGCCCCGACGCGCTAGCCGCGACGCCCAGCTGCCGCAGCGCTTGCAGAATGATGTCGGTCGAGACGCTCTTGTCGTAGCCCGGCTTGCCGGCCATAAAGGTGAAGCAGGTATTGCCCAGATCGTGAAATACCGCCCCGCCGCCGCTGCTGCGCCGCGCCAGCCGAATGCCGTCCTGCTCCATGCGCCGGGTGTTGCACTCTTTCCAGGGGTTCTGCGACTGGCCAATCACCACCGTTTCGGCATTGCGCCACAGGAAGAGAATTTTTTGCGTGGTCATTTCGCGGAAGATGCACTCTTCCACCGCCAGGTTGAACCAGGGATCGTAGGAGTCGGAGATCAGTAAACGCAGGCTGTTCATGGCAGGCACCGTCCAAAACATGAGATGCCGCCATGATACACCAAATCAATGGGTTAAGGCTAAATGCGTCGCGCCTGCCAGTACACCCGCTTCCAGTAGACGTTATCGAGCGAGGAGCGTATCACTCCACGGCTGGTCGACGCGTGGATAAATTGGTCGTTGGTATCGTAAATGCCGACGTGCAGGCCGTTCTCACCGCCGCCGGTTTTGAAAAACACCAGATCGCCCGGCATCAGCTCATCGCGTGAGACCTTGGTGCCCAGCGAGGTCTGTTCTTCGGTCGAACGCGGCAGTTGCATGTCAAAACGATCGCGGAACGTGCGGTAAACAAAGCCGGAACAATCTACCCCGCCCCGATCCAGGCCGCCGTAACGGTATGGCGTGCCGTACCACTGGCGCAGCTGCTCATTGAGCTGGGCCACCACCACGATAGAGTCCGCCAGGCGGCCGCTGGGCGGCGGCGCATGGCTGCTGCACCCGGCGAGGATCAAACTGGCTAATAAAAACCACACACGCATCCGCATAATATCCCTTCATTGAACACGTTGCCGCATTATGCCATCCGGTACACCACCACACCGCCTGCGAGGCAAAGCCGGCACCACGTAAGGAGAGCGCTATTTGGCGTTAATTTATCTCCCGCACGGGGAAAAAGGCAAGCGCCATAAGGGAGATAATGACAGGATCGCCGGTTTTGGCCCTATTCCGGCGATTTTGTCTCGGACTTGCTGTTAATCAGCCAGACGCCGAACAGAATAAACAGCGTGCCCAGCGTTTTCAGCAGTGTAGCGGACTCGTTGAACCACGGCAGGATCACCGCCGCCAGATAGACCAGCGCGTAACTGACGCTCAACAGAGGATAAGCGCGGTTTAACGGCAGGTGGCGCAGCGCAAAGAACCAACACAGCATCGACAGCGCATAACCGCAGATGCCGCCGCCCACCGCCAACAGCGGCAGCCAGTAGCCGCCGATCAGCGCCAACGAGACGTCGGCGAACGACATCAGCGGGATTTGCACCATGCCCCACTTCATCAGCAACTGCGCCAACGTCACCAGCAACACGCTGGCGGCGCCCCAGGCATAACCCCTCATGAATGCACGCTCATCAGCAGGATCCCCAACATAATCGACGCTACGCCACACCAGTGGCGGGCGGTCGTCGGCTCATGAAACAGCCAGCGCGCCGCCAGCGTCACCATCACGAAGTTCAGGCTGAGCATCGGGTAAGCCAGGCTGAGCGGCAGGCGTTGCAGCACATTGAGCCACACCGCCATGCCCAGCCCCAGCAGCAGCACCGCCAGCGCCAACCAGCGCAGCGTCAGCTTCAGCCGCGCCTCGTCCGCCCGTTCCCAACAGTGCGCCGCCTGTTTCTGGCACAGCTGCCCACCACAGGTGAGCAGGCTGACCACAATCACCAACAGAAAACCCATCATGGTTGCTGTTTATACCACATCAGCACCAGGCGGTTCATGCGATCCACCTTGTCTGCGGCGGGCAGTTCCTGCGGCAGCGCTTCGCCACGGGACAGCTGCAGCACCAGCGACACGTTCCCCTGCTTGCGCGCCTGCGCCAGCCACTGCGGGAAGTCGGCATCGCTGATCAGGTGCCCCTTGGCGTCCGGGTACTCCAGACCATAGGCCACCTCGCCTTTCTGGCTGTACATCAGCACGTCGCTGCGCTTCAGCTCCCAGGCCAGGCCGGCCGCCAGCCCGACGCTGTCGCTCAACACATAGCGGCTGTCGCTCAGTTCGGCCATCGTGGCGCGGGCAAAGTTTTGCGGCAGTTTGGAATCGGTCACCTGTTGCGGGATGGCGTAACCGATCACCAGGCACAGCAGCACCGGGCAAGCCGCCGCCCAGCGCCATTGGCGGCCGTTGTCGCGTACGGAAACCAGCGCGAACAGCAGCCAGCCGCCGAAGGCGATCAGGCCGAGCACCAGTTTCGGCCACTCCTGCGGAGTAAACAGATGTGCCTTCGGCAGCAGACCGGAGCTCAACACCACCAGCGCCACGATGCCGATCAGGCCGAACAGGCCGTTCAGCCAGGCGTTGGCCTTGAACAGCCTGGCGCGCAGCGTGGCGGCGTAGTCTTCCGCATAGGCGGTCATCAGCAGCGCCAGCGGGGCCATGCACGGCAGAATGTAGGTCGGCAGCTTGCCTTTGGCGATGCTGAAGAAGATCAGCGGCATCAGCGCCCAGCTCAGCAGGAAGAACAGCTCCGGACGCTGTACGCGCTCGCGCCACCCCTTGAGCAGCGCACCGGGCAGCAGCGCCAGCCACGGCAGCACCGCCGCCAGCAGGACCGGCAGGTAATACCAGAACGGCGCCTTGTGCTGGGCGTTATCTTCGGCGAAACGCTGAATATGCTCGACCCAGAAGAAGTAATTCCAGAAATCGGGTTCGCGTTGCGCGATCGCCAGCGCCCACGGCAGGCTGAGCAGCGTAGCGGTCACGATCGCCACCGGGCCATAGCACAGCAGATCCTTGATGCGGCGTTGCTGAATGACGATCGGGATCACCGCGATCACCGGCACCGCCAGCGCCAGGAAGCCCTTGGTCATAAAGCCCATGCCGCAGGCCAGGCCCAGCAACGCGTAAGCGCCCAGCTTGCCTTTGACCGAGGTGGCTTTCAGCGTCAGGTAATAACTGACCATCGCCGCCGCCAGCCACAGCGAGATCATCGGATCCAGCACGCTGTAGGTGCCGATGCTGAACACCAGCACCATCGACAGGAACATCAGCGCCGCCAGGCTGGCGCGGCGCGCATTGCGCCACATCAGCATCGCCAGCGCAAACACCAGCAGCGCGGTCATGCCGGTGCTGAACACCGAGCCGAAACGCACCGCAAAGTTGTTTTCGCCAAACAGCCACTGGCTGATGTTATTGAACCAGTAACCCGCCACCGGCTTTTCGAAATAGCGCAGCCCCAGCAGGTGCGGCACGACCCAATCGCCGCGCTGCAGCATTTCACGGCTGATCTCGGCATAACGCGTCTCATCCGGCTGCCACAGCAGGCGGCCGTTAAGCGGGATCAGGTAAACCAGAGCAAAAAAAACGGCCAGCACAATGGCCCAGGATCCTTTTAGCGCCTTCATGTAACGTCCTTCACATCGGTTTGACAGCCCAGCCAACCTTCGCGGCCGGGGAAAGGAGCGCGCTTGATGCGGCCCAACGGCAGTGACGCCAAATCTTGCGGTAACAGCGCGCTCAGCGGACAGAATTCGATGCCCTGCCGCTGTGCGCGTTGCAATAACTGTTCGAACATCGCCGCCTGCGACATGCCTTCCACTTCGGTGTGAATGGTGTACACCGGCACGCCGCGATCGTTCTCGATGGCGCGCAGAATATAGTCGTTGAAGTCGGCCATGCTGACTTCGCTGCCAATCACTTCATCGAAGGTCGGCAGCGTCACCGGGATCTGCACCGTACCGTGGCGCCCGTCGCTCAGCACCGGACGGAACGGATGGGTGCCGCGGCAATCGCTGTTGTAATGGAAGCCGAAGCGTTGTTTGACCTCCAGCACGCGCGTATCGGCGCGCCAGCCCGCCACGGCGGAGCATTTCACCGGCTGGCCGGTGCTGGCGCTCAGGGCGTCGACGCCCAGCTGTACCTGTTCGGTCAGCTGCGCCTCGCTCCACTTGCCGACCCTGGCCTGCCACCCCTGGTGATCCCAGGCGTGCAGCCCGACCTCATGGCCGGCTTCGGCGGTGCGCTTCATCAGCGGCCCCAGCGCGCGTGAAATGTTGCGCCCCGGCCAGGCGGTGCCGGCCAGCAGAATGTCCAGACCGTACAGCGAGGCGGCGTTCGAACGCAGCATTTTCCACAAAAATTTCGGACGCAAAAGGCGCCAAAGATGGCGCCCCATGTTGTCCGGTCCCACGCTGAAGAAGAAGCTGGCCTGAATGTCGTACTTTTCGAACAGGTCCAGCAACTGCGGCACCCCTTCACGGGTGCCGCTGAAGGTATCTACATCAACCCGCAGACCGACTTTCTTCATGCACCGTTCCCTTCCTGAACGGTAGTGCGCAGGAAGTAGTCCAGCGTATCGGCGATGGTTTGCTTCATCTCGATGGTCGGCTGCCAGCCCAGCAGGCGGTGAGCATTTTTGATGCTCGGCGTGCGGTGCTCGACGTCCTGGTAACCTTTACCGTAATAGCTGCTGCTCTCCACGTCCTTGAAGCCGGCAAACGGCGGGAAGCGGTCGCGCAACGGGTGGTTGTTGAAGCTTTCTAGCAGCATTTCCGCCAGCTCGCGAATGCTCGCTTCGTTGGTCGGGTTGCCGATGTTGACGATCTGGCCGTCACACAGGCCGTCGCGGTTCTCGATGATGCGGAACAGCGCTTCGATGCCGTCGTTGATGTCGGTGAAGCAACGTTTCTGCGCGCCGCCGTCCATCAGTTTGATCGGCGAACCTTCCACCAGGTTGAGGATCAGCTGGGTGATGGCGCGGGAAGAACCGATGCGCGCCGCGTCCAGGTTATCCAGGCGCGGCCCCATCCAGTTGAACGGACGGAACAGCGTGAACTTCAGGCCTTCTTTGGCGCCGTAAGCCCAGATCACCCGATCCAGCAGCTGTTTGGAGACCGAGTAGATCCAGCGCTGCTTGTTGATCGGCCCAACGATCAGGCGCGAATGGTCTTCGTCGAACTCTTTGTCGTCGCACATGCCGTACACTTCAGAGGTGGACGGGAAGATGATGCGCTTGTTGTATTTCACGCAGTCGCGAAC
The DNA here is from genome assembly GCF_052169115.1 of Serratia sp. CY33525. NCBI lineage: Bacteria > Pseudomonadati > Pseudomonadota > Gammaproteobacteria > Enterobacterales > Yersiniaceae > Serratia > Serratia sp. CY33525. Next base: position 193,111 of record NZ_JBJNLK010000004.1, read on the forward strand.
GATCTTCAGGTTCTCTTCGAAGTCCAGCTCGAACACGCGCAGCGGGTTACGGGTGTATTCGATCGGCGTCGCGATCGCCACCAGCGGCAGCACCACGTCGCATTTCTTGATGTGATACTCGATCCACTCGGAGTGGATGCTGATGTCGCCTTCCACGAAGTGGAAGCGCGGGTTGTCGAGGAAGCGGCTGATGGCGTCAGAGCCGATATCCAGACCGTAGATGTCGTAGCGATCGTCGCGCAGCAGGCGCTCGGTCAGGTGGTTGCCGATGAAGCCGTTGACCCCGAGGATCAGTACGCGGGTGCGGCGTTTCATCGCGGCGTTCGGCTTGGCGGCCAGACGCACGTCGGTGACGATGCCCATTTCCTGCGCCAGGCGGCTGCCCTGCACGTACAGACCGCTGTCGTTTTGACCGGCGACGATCTCCAGCGCGCCTTCGCCACAGGCGATGACCAGCGGCGAGGTGCTCAGCACGGTGCCCGGCTGCTTATCGTGTTGGGTATCCAGCACGCGAGAGCGCCAGACGATCAGCTGGCGCTGGCCGAGGTAGCTGAACGCCCCCGGGTACGGCTCGGTGACGGCGCGCACCAGGTTGTTGATCTCTTGGGCGGATTTGTGCCACAGGATCTCGCCGTCCGCCGCGCTGCGGCGGCCGAAGTAGCTGGCCTGGGACTCATCCTGCTTGGTGAAGGTGGCGGTGCCGTTCTTCAGCTTCGGCAGTTGCTCTTTCAACACGATCTGCGCGGCTTCCAGCACTTTTTTGTGCAGCGTCAGCGCGGTATCGCTGTCGGCGATGGCCACTTTTTGCTGCCCGACGATGTCGCCGGCGTCCGGGCGTTTCACCATCTTGTGCAGCGTGGCGCCGGTTTCGGTTTCGCCGTTCACCAGCGCCCAGTTCACCGGCGCACGGCCACGGTAACGCGGCAGCAGCGAACCGTGCAGATTGAAACCGCCCTGCGGTGCCAGCGACAGGATCTCGTCGCTCAGCATGTGGCGGTAATAGAACGAGAAGATCACGTCCGGCTGCAGTGCGCGAATGCGGTCAACCCACAGCGGATGGTTTACGTCCTCTGGCGCATAGACCGGCAGATCCAATTCGGCGCCCAAACGGGCCACGGAGGAGAAGAAGTTGTTCTCGCCAGGGTCGTCGGTGTGCGTGAACACGGCCTGCACGTCATAACCCGCCTCAGTCAGCGCTTTCAGACCGGCGCAGCCAATATCATGGTAAGCAAATACAATAGCTTTCATCATTCTTCTTCCTGAGTATTGTGGCCCTGCTGTGCACCGACCACTTTCTGAACAAAATAGCGAGGACGCGCGCGCACGTCGGTATAGATGCGGCCGATGTATTCACCCAGTAGACCCATGCCGACAAACTGGGCGCCGATAAAGGTGAACAGGACGGCGAAAAGGGTGAACACGCCGCCGGCGGCCCATTCAGGGCCGAGCAGCAGACGCAGCGCTATCAGCACCAGCGCCAGCACAAACCCGGACAGCGCCACGATGCTGCCGACCACGCTGAGCAAACGCAGCGGCGTGGTGGTCAGGCAGGTGATCAAGTCATACATCAGGTTGATCAGCTTCATCAGGCTGTACTTGGAGTCGCCAAACTCGCGTTCGGCGTGACGCACGTCGATCTCGGTCGTGCGGCGGGCGAAGGTATTCGCCAGGATCGGGATAAAGGTGCTGCGCTCATGGCAGTGCAGCATCGCCTCAACGATATGACGACGGTAGGCGCGCAGCATGCAGCCGTAGTCCCCCATCGACTTGCCGGTGGCGCGTTGAATCATCATGTTGATTACGCGCGAGGCGCTTTTGCGGAACCAGGAGTCCTGACGGTTGGCGCGCACGGTGCCCACCACGTCATAGCCCTCTTCCGCCACGCTGACCAGCCGTGGGATCTCCTCCGGCGGGTTCTGCAGATCGGCGTCCAGCGTAATCACCAGATCGCCGGTCACCTGATTGAAACCGGCCATAATGGCCGAGTGCTGGCCATAGTTGCGGTTCAGCAAGACGGCGATCACGTGGCTATCCGGCTTTTCCGCCGCCGCAGTCAGCATGTCAGCGGAGTTGTCGCTGCTGCCATCGTCGACGAGGATGATTTCATAAGGTTGAGATAACTGCTTACAGGCGGCAGTAGTCCGCTCCAGCAACGCCGGCAGGCTTTCCTGCTCGTTGTATACCGGGATGACTACCGAGACTTTTTTAATCGGTTCAACGCGAGGCACGTAAAGACTCCACAACAGAAGACAAGGCATTGACCACGCGATCCACGTCGGCGTCGGTCATATCAGGGAATAGCGGTAAGGTGCACAGCCGCGCCGAGTTCCATTCGGTATTCGGCAAAGAAAGCTGCGGATAACGCTCACGGTAGAATTTCTGAGTATGCGCGGCGCGGAAATGCAGCCCGGTGCCGACGCCAACCTCTTTCAGGCGCTCCATCAGCTGGTCGCGATCGATGCCGCAACGCGCGGGATCGACGCGGACCATAAACAGGTGCCAGGCGTGGTCATGCGGATAATCCGGCACGCCCAACGGTTGGAACGGCGAGCCTTCCAGCGCGCTCAGGTAGCGCTGTGCCAGCGCCTTACGGCACGCGTTCAGCTCAGCAAAGCGCGACAGTTGCACCACGGCGATCGCCGCATGAATGTCGGACAGGTTGTATTTGTAACCCGGCTCCACCACTTCGGCCTGCGGTTTGCGGCCAAGCTGCTGGCGATCGAAGGCATCGACGGCCAGACCGTGGAACTTCAGGCAACGCAGGCGATCCGCCAGCGCATCGTCGTCGGTGGCGATCAGGCCGCCTTCGGCGCAGGTCACGTTTTTAATCGCGTGGAAAGAGAAAATCGCCGTGCCGCGTGCGCCGACCCATTCGCCGTTGTAGCGCGTGCCGACCGCGTGGGCGGCGTCTTCGATCAGCGGCAAGCGATGGCGTGCGGCTACGGCGCGCAGCGCATCCATTTGCAGGGGAGCACCGGCGTAATGCACCGGAACAATCGCTTTGGTGTTCGGGGTGATGGCAGCCTCGACATCGGCGGCGCTGACCATCAACGTATCACGGTCAACGTCGATCATCACCGGCGTGGCGCCCAGCAACTCGATCATGTTGAGGGTGGAGACCCAGGTTTGCGAAGGGGTGATGACTTCGTCGCCGGGGCCGATACCCAGCGCCATCAGCGTGATGTGCATACCCGCCGTGGCGGAACTGACGGCGATGGCGTGCTTACAGCCGAAAGTGGAGCAGAAGTCGCTTTCCAGTTGCTGGTTTTGCGGCCCGGTGGTGATCCAACCGGAACGCAACACTTTCTCTACCGCGGCGATTTCTTCATCGCCGATGGCCGGACGAGAGAAAGGCAAAAATTGATCCATAGTTAACCCCAAACGTATCGAGCTGCTTTGATGACACTGTAAATCCCTTTCGTTTAACGAATATTAAACGCCAGAGAAGAATCGTTTCCGTGGATTAACTGACAATGTAAGGCCGCAAGCTTAACTAAACCTTAAGACGAGACGTGTCATCAGTGGGAGAACTGATGGATAGGTGCCGTCATCATTAATTTAAATTTACTATGAAAATCAATTTACTATATATATTAATAATTATTTACTTATTTTATTTTTGCCGAATCAAGCCTAGCACGTCATTGACGCTTTTCAATAAAACCCACGATAAAATGAGCGGTGGAACAATAATAGCCGATGATTACCCGGCTATTTATATTCACTACGTTTAGTTTCCGTTTACATTTATGCTGCCGGGACGAATTAAGCCGTGCGCGTCATGATCCAACGCTGGTTCCCCACCCATTGCAGGTGAAAATCCACTTCATAGATCTGCGACAACAGGTCGGGCGCCATCACCTCACGGGTGATGCCCTGCGCCACCAGCTGCCCAGCGTGCAGCAACCAAACCCGATCGGCCTGCTGCAGGGTATGATTCAGATCGTGCGCGCACACCAGCGCGCTGCGCCCACTTTGGCAGAATTCGCGCAGCAGGCGATCCAGCGCGACCTTTTGCGCCACATCCAGGCTATTGGTCGGTTCATCCAGCAACAACAATCGGCTGTGCGGATTGACGCTGGGCCACACCTGCAGCAACACCGCCGCCAGCCGCACCCGCTGCCATTCGCCACCGGAAAGCTGCGTCAACGTGCGTGACAGCTTATCCACCAGCTTCAACCGCTGGCACAGATAGAGGATGGCGTGCTCCACCTCGGTTTGCGCCGCGCCGGCAGGCCGGTGCAACGCCAAATACTGAAACACCGGCATCAGCGACACCGGCGGCTGTTGCTGGCTGAGATAACCGCGTCGGCGCGCCAGCTCGCTCCCCGGATAATCGGCTAACGCGCGTCCGTCCAGGCAGATTTCGCCCAGCCCCGGCAGCATGCCCGCCACCCGCGCCAACAGGGTGCTCTTCCCTGCGCCATTGGGGCCGATCAGGTGAACCTGCAACCCGCCGTCAATCTGTGCCGAAAAAGGCGCCAGGCGCCCCGCCACCCCAACCTCAACGAGTTGCAGCATCTGTCTTATCCTGCCAGCGCTTGTTTCACCGCCGCCACCAGCGCCGGATCTTCCGGCGTAGTGTCAGGCGAGAAGCGCTGGATCACCGTGCCGTCGCGCGCGATCAGGAATTTCTCGAAGTTCCACAGAATATCGCCGGGGTGCTTCGGCGCACGCCCTTTGCTGGTCATCCGCGCCAGAAACTCGCTGCCCTGCGGTGCGACAGCCTCCGGCTGTGCGGCAATCAGCGCCTGGTACAGCGGATGACGGCGTTCGCCGTTCACCTCAATCTTGGCGAACATCGGGAATTGCACGCCGAAGGTGCCACGGCAAAACGCCAGGATCTCTTCGTTGCTGCCCGGCTCCTGGCCCAGGAATTCATTGGACGGGAACCCGAGGACTTCCAGCCCTTGATCGCGATAGGCTTCGTACAGCGCTTCCAGCCCTTCGTACTGTTTGGTCAGGCCGCACTCCGAGGCCACGTTGACCACCAGCAACACCTTACCCCGGTAGGCGCCCAGCGTGGTCGGCTGATTTTCAATGGTTTGTAACGGCAGGTTGTCGATTGGCTTGCTCATCGGTTGTCATCCTTTGGTTTTGTAATGGCAGGTGAATGAAGAGAACTACCTTACGCCTTTTGCCCGGGTCAGTAACCAGATAAATAGCGGCGCCCCCAGCGTGGCGGTCACCACGCCGATCGGCAGCTCGGCCGCCAGCAGCGCAATGCGGGCAACCACATCGGCCACCAGCAACACCCCGGCCCCGGCCAGCGCGCAGGCCGGCAACAGATAGCGTTGGTCGGTCAGGCCGATAAGCCGCAAGATATGCGGGATCACCAGCCCAACGAAGCCAATCACCCCGGCGAGCGCCACGCTGACGCCGACCAGCCAGCCGATCGCCAGCACCAGCAGGTTACGCCACAGATGCAGCGACAGCCCTAGTTGCCGCGCCTGTACCTCGCCCAGCGCCATCAGGTTGAGCGCTTTGCCCTGGCCACACAACCACAGCAGCACCGGCAGCAGCGCCAGCACCAGCCACTTTTGGCGCCAGTCGACCCCGCCGAAACCGCCCATCATCCAGTACATCAGCTGCCGCAGATCGAGGCTGGTGCTGAAATAGACCGCCCAGGTCATCAGCGCGCTGCACACGATGCCCAGCGCTACGCCGACCAGCAACAGCCGCGCATTGGTCAGACGTCGGCGGCGAGCGAAGCCCAGCAACAAGAAGGTCATCGCCAGCGCACCGGCTATCGCGGCGGCGCTCATCAGCGCCACCGGCAACAACCCCTGCCCCAACAACACCGTCAGCACCAGCGCTACGCCGGCGCCGTTAGCGACGCCCAGCAGACCAGGCTCCGCCAGCGGGTTTTCAAACAGCGCCTGCATTACCGCGCCCGCCACCGCCAGGGCGGCACCGACCAGCATCACCGCCAGCGCGCGCGGCAAACGCAGTTGCCAGACGAACAGTTGCGCCCGATCGCTGAACCACTCTGACGGCCATATCCATTGGTCGCCGGCGCAAAGGCTGAACAGCAACGCCACCGCCACGCACAGCGCCAACAGACCGATCTGGCGTTTATCGCGGTAGCGTTGATGTTGCAACAATAAGGTGAAGGTACGGCTGGTTGGCATGGCGCGGCGGTTCCCTGCCGGCCGCTGTCGTGGCCGGATAATTGACGTTTGAGTCGAATATTAGGGGGTTAACGCCGCAAGGGGAAGCCTTGCGTGGATGATGGCGCAGGAAAGCAGCGGCTGGCCTTGCCCGTCATCGCAACGATGATGGCAAAACCAGCCGCCGATAAACTCAGGGTTAACGATGCGGGCCGGCGTTGCCCGGTGGATAAGGCTGGCCGCGGCCGTCATCTCGGCGGTCGGAGGCACCGCGATCGTCATGATTGCGCTCGTGGTCGCGATTATCGCGATCGCCGCGGAACGGATTGCCGCTGCGTGCCGGCTCACGGTGATCATAGCCACGCGGCGGCGATGGCTGCCAGCGGCCGCCGTCCCAGTACATGCCGCGCGCATTGCGCTCACCCAGACCGCGGCCCTGATGCGCATGCCACCACTGCGGTGGACGCCAGTCGTAACCATCCCAGTAGTAGCCGCGACGGTCCTGATCCCCCAGATGCAGAGAAACGCCCGGCACATTGATATCGACAGAGACATCGGCCTGCGCCGCCAGCGGCAGCAACAGCGGGAAACACACCAGCAACAGGATCTTTTTCATTTTGCCTTCTCACTCTATTTTTCTTGCTGCAGTGGTTATATCAGCGCGTTTATTTAACCACTATCTCACCGATGCCTATTTTCAGATTGTTTTCGACGGCCTTACACAATCCCTACACTGTTTGCCCTCGCCTTTAATTATCATAACCGCTGACAAGGCTTAACGAATAACTGACGGCTCTCAAGCGGCGTGGCAATTATAATTAAGCGAATTTCCATCGGAGGAGAATAAGATGATTAAACGTATAGGCAGCCTGCTGGCCGTTGTGGCCCTGACAGCAAGCCTCAGCGCCTGCTGCTGGGGCCCGCACTGGGGCGGCGGCCACCGTGGCGATGGCCCTGGCCATTATCACGGCCGTTATTGAAGCGAAAACAATGCCACTCACCAAATAAGATTTAAGAATATTCCGAAATCGAGCTTAAATAAACTTCCGCCGTAGCGTTTGAACGCAGGATTTTAATTCTTACATTGCCCATTAGGAATAAACTGAATTTTATCCTCAAAAAGAAAAAGGCCGCGCAAGCGGCCTTTTTTGATATCACACGTCACTCACCCTTTCGGGCTGGCGTTTTCTACCCGGCTTTTCAGCTTCTGCCCCGGACGGAAGGTCACCACGCGGCGCGCCGTAATCGGAATGTCTTCGCCGGTCTTCGGGTTACGCCCCGGACGTTGGTTCTTGTCACGCAGATCAAAGTTGCCAAAACCCGACAGTTTTACCTGTTCGCCATTCTCAAGGGCCCGACGGACCTCTTCAAAGAACAGTTCCACCAGGTCTTTGGCGTCCCGTTTGCTAAGCCCAAGCTTCTCAAACAGGTGTTCTGACATTTCAGCTTTAGTAAGCGCCATAGGTTCAATCCCTCAAGGATGCTTGGAATCGCTGTTTTAGAGCCTCTACGCATTTTGCAACGGTAGCGGCTATCTCCTCTTCTTCCAGTGTACGAGCGGTATCCTGCAATACCAGACTGATAGCCAGGCTCTTGTCACCTTCTGCCACGCCCTTGCCACGGTACACGTCAAACAAGTTTACGCCAACTACCTGATTTGCGCCAACTTTCTTACACTCGGCCAAAATATCTTCTGCGGGGACGTTTTCAGCCACCACAACGGCGATATCACGGCGGTTTGCCGGGAAGCGCGAAATCTCCCGCGCCTGAGGCACGGCGCGGCTCGCAAGCTTGTTCCACTCCAGTTCAAACACCACGGTGCGGCCGTTAAGATCCAGTTTACGTTCAAGTTCCGGGTGAATCACACCGATGAAACCTACGCGTTCGCCGTGCAAATAAATCGCCGCACTCTGCCCTGGATGCAGGGCCGGATTGGCTTCCGCCCGGAACTGAATTTCGGATAATTTACCGGTCAGTTCGAGGACAGACTCCAGATCCCCTTTTAAATCATAGAAGTCGACGGGCTTGCGCGCCAGATCCCAATGCTCATCGTGCGTATGGCCGGCGATCACGCCTGCCAGCATGACGTCCTGGCGAATACCCAGATCTGCCGCACTATCAGGCACAAAGCGCAGGCCGCTTTCGAACAGGCGCAGACGCGTCTGCTGACGGTTCTGGTTATACACCACCGCAGACAGCAAACCGGTCCACAGCGACAGGCGCATCGCCGACATTTCGACCGAAATCGGGCTCGGCAGGATCAGCGCTTCTTCATTCGGGTGCAGCAGCGCCTGCACTTTCGGATCGACGAAGCTGTAGGTGATCGCTTCCTGGTAGCCGTGATCGACCAGCATGGTCTTCACGCGCTTGAGCGTCAGATCGGCTTCGCGATGCTGGGTCATCACCAGATCGGCGCGCACCGGCACATCCGGGATGTTGTCGTAGCCGTAAACGCGCGCCACTTCTTCCACCAGATCCTCTTCGATTTCCATATCGAAACGCCAGCTCGGCGCGACCGCTTGCCAGCTGTCGCCCTGCTCGGTCACCTGGCAACCCAGGCGGCGCAGAATGTCGCTGACCTGCTCGCTCGGCACCACGTGGCCGATCAGACGATCCAGCTTCTCGCGGCGCAGCGTGATGGTGGCACGCTTCGGCAGTTCGTTTTCGTGGGTTACGTCGATAACCGGGCCGGCCTGGCCGCCGCAGATGTCGAGCAGCAGGCGCGTGGCGCGCTCCATCGCTTTGTACTGCAGCGCCGGATCGACGCCGCGCTCATAGCGGTGAGACGCATCGGTGTGCAGGCCGTGACGGCGTGCGCGGCCGGTGATCGACAGCGGGCTGAAGAAGGCGCACTCCAGCAGCACGTCCTGAGTTTCCCCGTTGACGCCGGAATGCTCGCCGCCGAAGATGCCGCCCATCGCCAACGCTTTTTGATGATCGGCGATCACTAAGGTGTCGGCGCTCAGTTTGGCTTCGTTGCCGTCCAGCAGCGTCAGGGTTTCCCCTTCTTCCGCCATGCGCACCACGATGCCGCCGTCGATGCGGCCCAGATCGAAAGCGTGCATCGGCTGGCCAAGCTCCAGCAGCACATAGTTGGTGACGTCTACCACGGCATCGATAGAACGGATGCCGCAACGACGCAGTTTTTCGCGCATCCACAGCGGGCTTGGCGCCTTGACGTCGATACCTTTCACCACGCGCCCCAGATAGCGTGGGCACGCCTGCGGCGCGTCAACGCGGATCGGCAGCGTGGCGTCGATGGTGGCGGCCACCGGGCTCATGTCCGGCTCGGTCAGCGCAACCTGGTTCAGTACGCCCACGTCGCGCGCGACGCCGATGATGCCCAGGCAGTCGGCGCGGTTCGGCGTGACGCTGATCTCGATGGTGTTGTCGTTCAGTTTCAGATAGTCGCGGATGTCGGTGCCGATCGGCGCATCCAGCGGCAGCTCGATGATGCCGTCATGATCGTCGGAAATGCCCAGCTCGGAGAACGAGCACAGCATACCTTCCGAAGGTTCGCCGCGCAGCTTGGCGGCCTTGATTTTGAAGTCGCCCGGCAGCACCGCGCCCACGGTGGCGACCGCCACTTTCAGGCCGGTACGGCAGTTTGGCGCGCCGCAGACGATGTCGAGCAGGCGTTCGCCGCCTACGTTAACCTTGGTGACGCGCAGTTTGTCGGCGTTCGGATGTTGACCGCACTCGACCACTTCGCCCACGACGACGCCGTTAAACGCGCCGGCAACCGGATCCACGCCGTCCACTTCCAGACCGGCCATGGTGATTTGATCGGATAATGCTTCGCTGCTGATGGCCGGGTTTACCCACTCGCGCAACCAGAGTTCACTGAATTTCATGTGATATTCCCGCCTTACTTAAACTGTTTGAGGAAACGCAGATCGTTTTCGAAGAATGCACGCAGGTCGGTGACGCCGTAACGCAGCATCGTCAGGCGCTCCATGCCCATACCGAAGGCGAAGCCGGAGTAAACTTCCGGATCGATGCCCACGTTGCGCAGCACGTTCGGATGCACCATGCCGCAGCCCAGCACTTCCAGCCATTTGCCGTTCTTGCCCATCACGTCCACTTCAGCGGACGGCTCGGTGAACGGGAAGTAGGACGGGCGGAAACGAACCTGCAGGTCTTCTTCAAAGAAGTTGTTCAGGAAATCGTGCAGCGTGCCCTTCAGATTGGTGAAACTGATGTCTTTATCGACGATCAGCCCTTCCATCTGATGGAACATCGGGGTGTGCGTCTGATCGTAGTCGTTACGATAAACGCGGCCCGGCGCAATGATGCGGATCGGCGGCTGCTGGTTCTTCATGGTGCGGATCTGCACGCCGGAAGTCTGGGTGCGCAGCAGGCGCGTGGCGTCGAACCAGAAGGTATCGTGGTCGGCGCGCGCCGGGTGATGCCCCGGAATGTTCAGCGCGTCGAAGTTGTGGTAATCGTCTTCAATCTCCGGGCCGGTGGCAACGGAGAAGCCCAGCTCGCCGAAGAAGGTTTCGATACGGTCGATGGTGCGGGTCACCGGATGCAGACCGCCGTTTTCCATGCGACGGCCCGGCAGGGAGACGTCGATGGTTTCAGCCGCCAGGCGCGCGTTCAGCGCAGCGCTTTCCAGCGCGTTCTTACGCGCGTTCAGGGCGTCTTGCACCTCCTGCTTGGCCTGGTTGATCACCGCGCCGGCCGCCGGACGATCTTCCGCCGGGACGTCGCGCAGAGACTGCATCTGCAAGGTGAAATGACCTTTCTTGCCAAAATATTCGACGCGCACCAAATCTAACGCGGCAACATCCTGGGCATCTTCTACGGCTGCCTTGGCATTGGCAACCAGCTCTGCGAGATGTGGCATTGCTTTCCTCTTCCTCTGGCCGGGATGGCCCTAAGTAATTGTTATCTATATTCGAACACGCCTTTGAGCAATCTTCAAAGACTTTTCAATGCGTTGCCGGCCGGGCGGCTCACCTGAGCTGAACGCCAGCCGTACTCACCGCAACGCGTTGCAAGGCGGGACGATGGCCAAAAACAAAAAAGCCTCCACGAGGGAGGCTTAGGCGCTACTTTTCGTTTCTTTTCTTACGCGCAAAGCCTCCTGAAATCAGGCGCTAAAGTAAAAAAAGAAACGAAAAATAGCTGCGTGCATGATTGCGGTACCTTGTCGATGATTGCCCACCAGTGATATAGCTGCGGACAATGAAAGTCAATATTTGTCGCTGAAAACAAAGATTAAAAGAGGGAGCAAGCTCCCTCTTCTACTGACTTACGCCAGAGCTGCTTTCGCTTTCTCAACCAGTGCGCCGAAGGCCACTTTGTCGAAGACTGCGATGTCAGCCAGGATCTTACGGTCAATTTCGATCGACGCTTTTTTCAAGCCGTTGATGAACTTGCTGTAAGACAGACCGTTCTGACGAGCAGCTGCGTTGATACGTGCAATCCACAGCTGACGGAACTGACGCTTACGTTGACGACGGTCACGGTAAGCATACTGGCCTGCTTTGATTACTGCCTGGAAGGCAACACGATATACGCGCGAACGGGCACCGTAGTAGCCTTTCGCCTGCTTCATAATTTTCTTGTGACGTGCGCGTGCAATTACACCACGTTTTACGCGAGCCATATGCTCTCTCCTAAAGTCTTATTCTAAATTCAAAAAAAATGGCTTATGCGTACGGCAGGCACGCGGTAACCAGGACCAGATCGTTTTTAGACACCATGCCTTTCGGACGCAGGTGACGTTTACGCTTGGTTGCTTTTTTGGTCAGAATATGACGCAGGTTGGCATGTTTACGCTTAAAACCACCGCTGCCGGTTTTTTTGAAGCGCTTGGCTGCACCACGTACAGTTTTAATCTTTGGCATTTTAATTAAATCCACTTCGCATTGTTAAACAACGAATCAGTTGGGCGAATAAAACCCACACAGCGCAAGCGCCGCGCGGGTTCCATTACTTGTTAGCCTTACTGTTTCTTCTTAGGAGCGAGCACCATAATCATCTGGCGGCCTTCGATCTTCGTAGGGAAGGATTCGACCACTGCCAGATCCATATCTTCACACAGGTCTTTACGGACGCGGTTAAGCACTTCCATACCGATCTGCTGGTGCGCCATCTCACGCCCGCGGAAACGCAGGGTGATTTTGGCTTTATCGCCATCTTCCAGAAAGCGAATCAGGTTGCGTAGTTTGACCTGATAGTCGCCATCATCGGTGCCAGGACGGAATTTGATTTCCTTGACCTGAATAACTTTTTGCTTCTTCTTCTGTTCTTTCGTCGACTTGCTCTTCTCGTAGAGGAATTTGCCGTAATCCATGATTCGGCAAACTGGCGGTTCGGCATTTGGGCTGATTTCTACTAAATCAACGCCCGCTTCCTCAGCTTTTTCAAGAGCTTCATTCAGACTGACAATACCAATCTGCTCGCCATCGACGCCGGTTAGGCGAACTTCTTGCGCGCGAATTTCTCTGTTAATGCGATTAGGACGCGCCGGTTGAACTCGTTTTCCGCCTTTAATACTTTATTCCTCCAGTTGATGAAGACTACGGCTGCGAATCTCTTTCAGCAGCTTGTCTACGACTTCGTTTACGTCCAGGCTTCCCAGGTCTTTGCCACGGCGGGTACGAACGGCAACTTTGCCTGCTTCGACCTCTTTGTCGCCGCACACCAACATGTAAGGGACTCGACGTAAAGTATGTTCGCGAATTTTAAAGCCAATCTTCTCATTTCTCAAGTCCGCTTTCACGCGAATGCCTGCATCCTGCAGTTTTTTGGTCAATTGCTGGACGTAATCAGACTGGCTGTCGGTGATATTCATCACCACCACCTGCACCGGAGCGATCCAGGTCGGGTAGAACCCGGCGTATTCTTCGGTCAGGATACCGATGAAACGTTCCATGGAGCCCAAAATGGCGCGGTGAATCATTACCGGCACGACGCGATCGTTGTTTTCGCCAACATACGAAGCGCCCAAACGGCCCGGCAAGAAGAAATCGAGCTGCACGGTACCACATTGCCATGCGCGATCCAAACAATCATGCAGGGTAAATTCAATTTTCGGTCCGTAGAAGGCGCCCTCACCCGGCTGATATTCAAACGGAATGCCGTTCTCGGTCAGCGCGGCGGCCAGGTCTTCTTCCGCACGGGTCCACATGTCGTCGGTGCCGATGCGTTTTTCCGGGCGAGTGGACAGCTTGACGGCGATCTTGTCGAAGCCGAAAGTGCCGTACACGTCATACACCATGCGGATGCATTCGTTCACTTCAGCGCGCACCTGCTCTTCCGTACAGAAGATGTGGGCGTCATCCTGCGTGAAGCCGCGCACGCGCATCAGGCCGTGCAGGGAACCCGATGGCTCATTGCGGTGGCAGCTGCCGAACTCGCCCATGCGCAGCGGCAAATCGCGGTACGACTTCAGGCCCTGGTTGAAGATCTGCACGTGGCCCGGGCAGTTCATCGGCTTGATGCAGTATTCGCGGTTTTCCGACGCGGTGGTGAACATGGCGTCTTTGTAGTTTTCCCAGTGGCCGGTTTTTTCCCACAGCACGCGGTCCATCATGAACGGACCTTTCACTTCCTGGTACTGGTACTCTTTGAGCTTCATGCGCACGAAGGCTTCCAGCTCGCGGAAGATGGTCCAACCGTCGTTGTGCCAGAACACCATGCCCGGCGCTTCTTCCTGCATATGATACAGGTCGAGCTGTTTGCCGATCTTGCGGTGATCGCGCTTGGCCGCTTCTTCCAGGCGTTGCAGGTAGGCGTTCAACTGCTTCTTGTCTGCCCAGGCGGTACCGTAGATACGCTGCAGCATTTTGTTTTTGCTGTCGCCGCGCCAGTAAGCGCCGGAGGTTTTCTGCAGCTTGAAATGGTGGCAGAAACGCATGTTCGGCACGTGCGGGCCGCGGCACATGTCGACGTATTCTTCGTGGTGGTACAGGCCAGGACGATCGTCATGGCTGATGTTCTCATCCAGGATCGCCACTTTGTAGATTTCGCCGCGCTCAGCGAAGGTGTCGCGGGCTTCTTGCCAGCTGACCTTCTTCTTGATGACGTCGTAATCCTTATCGGCCAACTCGTGCATCCGCTTTTCCAGCAGATCCAGGTCTTCCTGCGTCAGGGTGCGGTCGATATCCACGTCATAATAGAAACCGTTGTCGATCACCGGACCGATCGCCATTTTGGTATCCGGCCACAGCTGCTTGATCGCATGACCCAGCAGGTGAGCACAGGAGTGGCGCATGATTTCCAGGCCGTCCTCATCTTTGATGGTGATGATGGCCAGCTGCGCATCCGATTCGATCAGATCGCCGGCGTCGACCAGCTCGCCGTTGACGCGGCCGGCGATACAGGCTTTCGCCAGGCCAGGGCCGATATCGCGCGCGACATCCATCGGGGAAACGGGGTGATCGAAATGACGCTGACTACCGTCAGGAAGGGTAATAACAGGCATTAATAATTCCTTATCTACAGTGGTGACCCACACGACAGATCACATGCAGTACGAAAATTGGATTTTGGGTTTGGTCAGCCAGGTTTCAGATCTCGCCCACAATTGCCAGATTGAAACCTCACTGGGTATACAGAATGGAACGCATACCTTCTCAGCCACATTCGGCTAAGCGAATAGTATCACTAAAATTGTTCCGGATAAATAAAGCGCCGCCCTCACGCTTTCGCGTCAGCCGGCGCAAAAACGGTTTTCATGTAGCTGAGGGTGGCCAGCAGGCACAGGCCGTAGCCCAGCAGTTCGCAACCCTCTTCCACCATGTTTTTCACCACCCGGTTGTAGCCGTCCAGCATCAGCGTTTGCCACAGCGCGCTCATGCCAAACAGGCGTGAAAACACCAAAATGCACAGCAGGCCGGCGCACATCATGCCGTAGGCGGGATGCGTCACGAAATAGGCCAGGCCGCGCACCGCCGCCGCGATGTGCCGCGCTGCATGCACCAGGCAGGCCAAGGCTACCGCCAGCGCGAACCACACCCAGGCGCCGTGCCACAGCGCATCGAAGGCGAAATCCATCTCGCGGATCAGCATGCAGAGAAAGAAACCGCCGACCAGCATCCAGGCGGAGCGGCGTTCAGACTGCCGCCGGGCCGCGGCGAAGAAACCGCCGGAGATGGCGAGCAGCAACAGCTCCTGCGCCGCTTCTGTCAGCGAGGTTTCATGCACGAAATTATGCAGCCAGTGTACGTCGATAAATACCAGGCCGACCAAGGCCGCCAAAAAAGCGCAGTAGAGCAGAAAGGTAACGGCTTTCCCCAGCAAAATATGCAGTTCTTGTTTCATAATCACACTCATTATTATTTACAGCGCATCTATGTTATCCACCTGTCCCCAGGGATCGTGGCAATTGATGCCTAATACCCTACACAGCGATTAAGGTGGTCATTAATCACGCCGCAAACAATAAAAACCCCGGCACATGGCCGGGGTAGGCGCCAGTCTTTCCTGGCTGTCATTTCATCGTCGTCGGTATTTCAGGCTCTCATCCCTATATCATCGAGACGCGCAAACGAGCCTGGAGATTACGCCTGCGGAGATGATACGGTTACACGTCGGGCATTGGTGTTAACGCCCCACAAGCCTGCCAATGCACTGACCACTGCGCCAATCAACAACGCAAAGAATGACCACAGGGCAGCCCGAGACAATTCGTCCGCAGCCGCGGCAGCCTGTTCGCGCGCCTTCTGTTTCAGCTCAGCATACTCCTGTTTTGCCTGATTGATTTTTGCTTCGGCTTCATCCAAGCGCTGATTAACCAGCTGCGCAGTTTTATTTTTGGCGTCGACCAAATTCTTCACCGTCTGGTCCACTTCCTGCGGCGTCATATTGGTATTTTCAACCAGAGCTTTTTTCAGTGTGTCTTGATCCACATCTTGCGAGATGGCATCACCATGTTTTTTAAGCTTGTCGACCAGTTGCTTAATAATCGCATCGCTATTGTCAGGCTGAAGTGCCAGGGCTTTTACTGCGTCTGCCAAATCAGTCTTGGCCGCATTCAACTGTTGCTGCATGAATTCAGGCTGCAATGACGGAATACCACTTTTTTTGAGCGCCGTAACCACATCACCATGCAGCTGTTCAGGTTCCAACGTGGTGTCGATACCCAACTTGTCAAACACCTTACCGCCCACGTCTGCCAACCCGGTTGCCCCTTTGCCAATCGCGGAACCGGCGCCGGAAAGCAAACTGCCAGAGGTCGAAGCGATAGCACCCAGCGCATTACCGGTGGCCTTCACTGCAGACCCGACCAGCATTCCACCCAACACCGCCGCCACAATCAGTGACGTAGCCCATACCAGGAAGCCATGAATAAGGCCGTCATTAGCAGCCAAACGTCCGGCAATAAAAGCGCCGGCAGCCAAGCTAATGATGATTGAAACAGCGGACCAAATCACTACGGTGGTACCGGCTCCGTTGATCGGATCGTCTGATGTCGGATCCACGATGGAAAATCCCAAACTGGTGCCCAACGTCGACAGCAACAGTGAAACAGCCAATACGGTGATCACACCACCGATGACGCTGCCCCAGGAGATTTTTTTCGCCGCTACCCATTCTTTTGCCACTTCCATAGTAAAACTCCTTTTAAGCTTTTCGATTATGAAGAAATGCCACAAAGCCTTACCAGTATAGAAGTGTTTAATCTATTAAGCGGTTAAACGGTAAAAACAGTTAAAAATAATTAATAATATGTACCCAGTATTAGCGACGCTGTATGGGCGGGTGCATTTTGGCTCGCGTTCGGTGCCGCGGGCGATTGCGGTCAATGAAGCGCCACTGGGGTGCGAGGATGGACCGGAGCTCGCCGGCGAGTGCAACGGCGGTGATAAAACGCCGGCCGACGGTTAATTAACGTTACGAGCTGTCCCCATTGCCGCCAGGCGCACGGCAGGCTAGGCTGTTCAGCTCATGGGCCGCCGCGTGGCGGCTTGAACGTTGCACAGGGAGTTTTTTATGACGGGTATTTTGCAGTTATTCCAGGCCATCGGACTGGGTTTGGTGCTGCTGTTGCCGCTGGCCAACCCGCTGACCACGGTGGCGTTGCTGCTCGGGTTGTCCGGCAATATGACGCGCGAAGAGCGTAATCAGCAGTCGCTGATGGCCTCGGTTTATGTGTTCTGCATCATGACGGTGGCGTTTTACGCCGGGCAGGTGGTGATGAACACCTTCGGCATTTCGATCCCCGGCCTGCGCATCGCCGGCGGCCTGATCGTCGCCTTCATCGGTTTCCGCATGTTGTTCCCGCAACAAAGCGCCGATGAGGCGCCGGAGGTGGAGAGCAAGTCGCACGAGCTGCGCCATAAGACCTCGGCCAACATCGCCTTCGTGCCGCTCGCCATGCCGAGCACCGCCGGGCCGGGCACCATCGCGATGATCATCAGCTCAGCGTCGAGCGTCAAAGATAACACGCTGGGTTTTGAACCCTGGGTGCTGGCGGTGGCGCCGGTCGCCATCTTCCTGACGGTCGCGGTGATCCTGTGGGGCTGCCTGCTCAGTTCCGGCGCCATCATGCGCTTGGTGGGGAAAAGCGGCATCGAGGCGATCTCGCGCCTGATGGGCTTCCTGCTGGTGTGCATGGGCGTGCAGTTCATCATCAACGGCGTGCTGGAGATCATCTCCACCTATACGCCGGCCGCCGCTTAAAGATCAAAAACGGGCGCGTCGTCGCGCCCGTTGCCGTTATTTCCCCGTCGGCGCCTGCGCGCCCAAAATGCCCTTGCCTTCCGGCACTTCGGTAAAGCGGCTGAGGATCTCGCTGTAGGTCTTGGCCGGATCCAGATCCGGGAACTGCGCCGGATAGATAAACTTCGCCAGATACTCCAACCCGACAATGTTGTACGGATGGTTGTAGAAGTTATGGTAGATGCCGTAGAACCGCCCTTCTTTCACCGCCGACACCTGCGCGAAGCCCGGGCGCTGTTTCATGCGATTGAAAGCCTCATCCACCTGCTGCTGCGTGACGCCATAGCCGAACGGCACCGCAGCGTTGGTCTTGCTGGCCCACTGCGAGCCGGAAACGATGTAGGCATCCGGTTTCATGGCGATCACCTTTTCCAGCGCCACGTCGCCGGTCGCGCCCGGCAACAGCGCAGAGCCGATATTGTGCGCGCCGACCGCTTCCACCAACGCGCCCCAGCCGACGTGCGCATGGGTGAAGCAGCAGGACTCCAGCCCGTTCAGGCCGGCCTTGGCTTCAAAGAACACCAGCGGCTTGGGTTCCACCGCCTGCGTCTTGGCCAGAATGGCCTGATAATGCTGCTGATAATAATCGGTATATTGCTTGGCTTCACTTTCCCGGTTGAGGGTTTCCCCCAGCAGCGTCACGCTTTTCGGCGTGTTTTCCACCGGCTTGAGCATGGTGTCGATAAACAGCACCGGCACGTTCAGCGCCTTGAGCTTATCCAGCACGCCGGTTTGGCTCAGCGAAGGTTTGGAACGCAGCTGGGCGATCATCAGATCGGGCCGCTTGGCGATCACGCTCTCCAGATTCACTTCACCTTTGTCGCTGAATCCCATATCGATGATGTTTTTCGCCGCCGGCCATTTGCTCTGCAAGATATCCCAGGTCGCCGCGTCGCTTTTCTTCAGCAGGTTATTCCAGGCCACCAGCCGGCCGAACGGGTTGGCGCGATCGAGCAGCGCCAGCGTGAGAATGTCGCGCCCGTCCTGCACCACGATACGTTTCGGTTCTTGCTGGAGGGTGAGCGTCTGGCCGGAGGTGTCGGTCAGGGTCAGCGGATAGGTGGTGGCCATCGCCGGAGAGGCGAGTAAGGCGGCGCAAATCAGCGCCGGCAAAGTGATTCGACGGTGCACGAAAGACTCCTTAGTCATGAACGCAATCAGGAAATACTAATGAGAATGGCTTGCATTATCAAAGATAACGCCCGGCAACCCGACGATTAATTGCAAAGGGATGTGTAACGCAGGATTGAGAGGCGCGCCGAAGGCGGCGCGCCCAGGGGATCACACCAGGCCGTAAATCAGCGCCGACAGCGCGATCAGGCCCATCACCAGCACGAAGACGTTGCTCGCCGCGCGGTATTTGCGCATCGCCGGCACCGCGCGCACCGCGTACATCGGCAGGATAAACAGGATAGCCGCAATCAGCGGGCCGCTGATGGTTTCGATGATGTGCAGCGCGCTGGGGTTCCACACCGTCGCCGCCCAGGTGAGCAGGAACAGCGAAACCGCCGAGATGCGGTGCGTCATGCGCGAGCTGAGCGGTTTGCCGACCGCGCGCGTGACGCCGTCGATCAGGCTGGTCGCCCCCTCCGTGACCCCCAGCGAGGTGCCGAGATAGGATTTCGCCATTGCCAGCATCGCCATCACCGGGCCGAGATAGGCGATCAGCGGGTTGGAAAACTTGTTGGCCAGGGTGGTCAGCACCGTGATGTTCTGATCTTTCGCCTGCTGCATGTCTTCATGGGACAAACTCAGCACGCAGCTGAACACGAAGAACAGCACGGTGACGCAGATCAGCACATAGCTGTAGCGCATGATGCGCGCGCAGCGGCGTTCCGCCTTATCGCCATACAGGCTCTTCTGGGTCGAGGCGAAGGAAGAGATGATCGGCGCATGGCTGAAGGAAAACACCATCACCGGCACCGCCAGCCACAGCGAATGCCACAGCCCCGGCGTGTCGAAGCGGGTGGCGGCCAGGCCGTGAACGAAATTGGCGGTATTCCAGCTCGGCATCAGGTACAGCGAAATGCCCATCAGGAACACCAACAGCGGGAACACCAGCATGCCCATCGCCGCCACGATGCTGTCTTTGCCGCGCAGCAGCACCAGATTGAGCACCACCACCACCGCCAGGCTTAGCCAGATGCGCGGCAGCGGCGCCACGTGGAACTGGTGGATCAGGAAGCTGTCCAGCGCATTGGTGATCGAAATGCTGTACACCAGCACGATCGGGAAGAACGCCATCAGATACAGCATCATGATGATTTTGCCGGCCAGTACGCCGAAGTGTTCGACCACCACATCGTGAATATTGCCGTCGCGGCTGGAGCCGGAAAGCACGAAGCGGCTGAGCGCGCGGTGCGGCAAATAGGTCAGCGGGAAAGCGAACAGCGCCATCAACAGCAGCACCAGCGGGCCGTTCAGGCCGGCGTTGATCGGCAAGAACAGCGTGCCGGCGCCCACCGCGGTGGCATAGAGACCGAACATCCAGACGGTGTCGGTTTTGTTCCATTTGGCGGGCTGAGCGGCCGTCAGCGTGCCTGAATCGGGAGAAATCGTACTCATGAGACAGTCTACCTTAATCTGCGGCGCCAACGATTGCGCCTAACGGGATATCCTTCTCCGCGAATTTTTTAATAATAATCAGTGAATTAAAGCGATATTTCATACTTGCGCCTGATGAAAGGACGGCAAAGGATAATGAAAAATCCGTTGCGGGTCTATGTTTTATCGGCCGAACGAACGGTTTGCGAACAGAAAGTGCTGAAAAAACCGGCGCACCCAGTAAAAACTAAGGGCCCCTTGCGGAGCCCTTAAACGGTTTACTTCTTCGCGTCCGGATGGTCCGGCACCTCGGCGCTGCCCATCTCCTTCTCGTCGCGGATCATCGAGCGGTCTTTACGCACGTCGGCCACGTCGGAGGCGCTCACCGGTTTGGCGCTGTTGCCCCAGCTGGTGCGGATGAAGTTCACCACGTCCGCCACCTGCTGATCGTTCAGACGCCAGCCGAACGGCGGCATGGTGATGTTGGACACCGCCCCCTGCACCGCCGGCGTGGTGTTGCCGGTCAGCACGATGTGGATCAGCGAGGTCGCGTCCTCGGTCTGCACCACCGGATTGCCCTTCAGCGATGGGAAGGCGCGCTTGTAACCCACCCCGTCGGTGCGGTGGCAGGCCGCGCAGTTATCGACATACAGCGCCGCGCCGGGCTTGCTGTCGTCGCCGCGCCACAGATCCTTGGCCACGCTGTCTTCGACCGGCGCCGCCTGCTGCTTGCCGTCTTTCGGCGGCAGCGATTTCAGGTAGCGTGCGATAGCGGTCAGATCGTCATCGCTCAGGTATTGCAGGCTGTGCTCCACCACGTCGCTCATGCCGCCGAATACGATCGCCTTGTCGTTACGGCCGGTTTTCAGGAACTCGGTCAGCTCGGCTTCGCTCCAGCTGCCCAGGCCGTCCTTGTTATCACCGCGCAGGCTGGAAGCCACCCAGCCGTCGATCGGCGCGTTGCTGCCTGACAGGTAATCGTCGCTTTCGCTGTTGCTCAGCGCTTTTTCCTGCATGGTGATGCTGCGCGGGGTATGGCAGGCGCCGCAGTGGCCCAGGCCTTCCACCAGGTAGCGGCCGCGCTCGATGATCGGATCGGCCTTGGCGTCGGCGACGAAGTCCGCCGGCGACGGCGCGAACATGCCGCGCCAGATGCTCAGCGGCCAGCGCATCGACAGCGGCCACGGGATGTCGGAATCCTTGTTGGCCTGCTCCACCGGCTGCACGCCGTGCATGAAATAGGCATACATGGCGCGCATGTCGTCTTCTTTCACCAGCGCGAACGACGGGTACGGCATCGCCGGATACAGGGTGCTGCCGTTTTTGGCTACGCCCTTACGCACCGCGTTGTCGAAATCCTCGAAGCTGTAATCGCCGATGCCGGTTTTCTTGTCCGGCGTGATGTTGGTGGAGTAGATGGTGCCGATCGGCGTCTCCATCGCCAGGCCGCCGGCGAAGGTTTTGCCGCTCTTGCCGTCGGTGTGGCAGGCCACGCAGTCGCCGGCGCGCGCCAGGTATTCACCGCGCTTGATCAGCTCGCTGCTGACGGTGGCGTCCTGCGCCCAAACGGAAAAACTCACTGCACTGAGAACCAGTGCCGGTACAAATGCTTTCATCGTTCGCCGTCCTTATGCCTGCACCAATGGGCCTGGGTTTTTCAGATACTGCTCGCGAATGGCGCGGGCAGACCAGTAAGCCAGCGCCGCCACGGTGCCGGTCGGGTTGTAGCCCAGCCCCTGCGGGAAGGCCGATGCGCCGATCGAGAACACGTTGTGCACGTCCCAGCTCTGCAGATAGCGGTTGACCGCGCTGGTCTTCGGATCTTCCCCCATCACCGCGCCGCCGTTCATGTGGGTGGTCTGGTAGCTGGTGGTGTCGAAGTGGCTGTTGGCGTTTTTCGGGCTGCCGGCGATCAGTTTCGGGTTCATCGCCTTGGCGATCGGCGCCATCTTGTCGTACATGAACTGCGCCATCTTGATGTCGTTCTCCTGCCAGTCGAACGTCATGCGCAGCAGCGGCTGGCCAAAGACGTTCTTGTAGTTGGGATCGAGATCCAGATAGTTGTTGCGGTACGACTGGTGCGCGCCGTGGGCGTCCATCGAAACGTGGTGGGTGTAAGCATCCGCCACCGCCGCTTTCCATTTGCTGCCCCAGGCCGGGGTGCCCGGAGGCGTCGGCAGACCGGAGATCGGCTTGGTGCCCGCCTGGTTGACCCAGAACGGCGAACCGCCGACGAAGCCTTCTTTGGCATGGTCGAAGTTGTCGGCGTTGAAGTCGTCCACGCCCACGCCGTTGCCGCCGGCGCCGATAAACGGGTTGGTGAACACGTCTTTATCGAAGAACGCCTTGATGGTGGTCATGTTCTGGTAGGCGAAGTTACGCCCGACCACACCCTCGCCGGTCACCGGATCGTAAGGCTTGCCGATGCCGGACAGCAGCATCAGGTGCACGTTGTGGAACTGGAACGCGCCCAGGATCACCAGATCGGCAGGCTGTTCAATCTCGCGCCCCTGCGCATCGACGTAGTTCACGCCGGTGGCGCGGGACTTGTCGTCGGTCAGGTTGACCTTCAGCACGTTGGCGTTGGTGCGCAGCTCGAAGCGTTTCTCCATGCGCAGCGCCGGCAAGATGTTGACGTTCGGCGAAGCCTTGGAATACATGTAGCAGGCGTAGCCGCTGCAGAAACCGCAGAAGTTGCACGGGCCCATCTGCGCGCCGTACGGGTTGGTGTAAGAATCCGAGGTGTTGGCGGACGGCAGGTTGTAAGGGTGGTAACCCACCTCCAGCGCCGCTTTCTCGAACAGTTGGGCGGAGTAGGTATTTTTCTGCGCCGGCAGCGGGAAATCGTCGGAGCGATCCGGCGCAAAGCGGTTGCCGCCCTTCTGCGCCACTTTCTGCCCTTTGATGGTCCAGGCGGTGCCGGAGGTGCCGAACACTTTCTCCGCCTTGTCGAAGAACGGTTCCAGCTCGTCGTAGGTCACGCCGAAGTCCTGGATGGTCATGTCCTTCGGAATGAAGTTTTTGCCGTAGCGCTCTTCATAGTGGCTGCGCATGCGCAGTTCGATCGGATCGACGCGGAAATGCACGCCCGACCAGTGCAAACCGGCGCCGCCGACGCCGGTGCCCGGCAGGAACGCCGCCAGCTGGCGGTAAGGCACCGCGGTCTGGCTGCTGTTATGGCGAATGGTGACGGTGCTTTTCGACAGATCCTGGAACAGTTTGCGACGGATGTTATAGGTCAGCTCGTCGATCACCTGCGGATAAGACCCGTCCGGATAGGTATCGCGCATCGGGCCGCGCTCCAGCGCCACCACGTTGAGGCCGGCCTCGGTCAGCTCTTTGGCCATGATCGCGCCCACCCAGCCGAAGCCGACGATCACCGCGTCTACTTTTTTCATTACCGTTGCCATGCTTAGCCCCTCTCCCCACGAATCGAGACCGGCGGGAAGGGATAACGCTCCCCTCGCTCAACCCAGTCCATAAAATCGGCGCGCGCGCCCGGAAAATTAATCAGCTTCCAGCCCACCATGTCTTTGTTGCCGCCATGGATGGGATCGCTGAAGAAACCTTCGCGGGTGTTTTGCAGCAGATAGGAGAAGAACAGTTTCGACGGCAGCTGCGGGAACTCCGCCTCGCCGGACTCGAACTTTTGCAGTATGGCGTCTTGCTGCGCGCCATCCAGTTCGGCGAAGGGCTTGCCGGCGGTTTTCTTGCTGTAGGCGTCGGCGTCACTGATGCCGAGGTTGTAGATTTGCTTGGGCACCAGCGGCAGCTGATAGCCCATTTCCTTCGGCACATCGGGGTTGAACGGCCCCTGCATGTACCAGATGGCGCCGGTGGCGTACGGGGTATTCATCTGGCGATCGATAAACTCCGGCACGCCGGCTTCCAGTGCGCCGGGGCCGCGCTCGTCGGCCGGGATCAGGTGCGCCACGGCGGCCTTGATGAAGGCCCACTCTTCCGGGGTGAAAAAGGTCGGTTGGTAATCGTTCTGCGTTGAGGTGTTCGAGGCCGCGACCGCCGGTGTCGGTGCCGTCAGCGCGCCAACGCCGCTGCCACCAATTACCGCCGCAGGAATTAAGGTCATCGATTTCAACAAGAAATCGCGCCGCGAATTGTTGGTTTTATGATTCGACATGTCACATTCCATCCAAAGATAGTCACAACTATTTAACCGCAACCTTGCGATCGATACGGGTTTTTAAAATAATTTGTTACTTATTTGTATATTTATTGAAGGTCAGAATGCATCCAAGCGCAAAAATGTTACCGGTAACTTATTGAATGAACGTAAAGATTTATCTGCTAACGTAAATTTAACTTTTCGTGCGGTTTTTCCGATAAGCGGTGAGGAAATAACGAAAAATGAGAAGCAGCTCGCGCGCTGGAACGGTGCCGGAAACAAAATCGGCCGCGTTCAGCGGCCGATTAGACAAGAGAGAGGGTTACTGCGACATCGCCTGATAGGCGGTGGTCACCTTCCACAAATAGCGCGGTGCCTGCGGCGCCGGATGCTTTTTCTGGATGTGCTGATAAAACTCATCCGGGCTCATCTGATTGATGCGATTGACCGCCACGCGCTTGTCCGATGAGAAGGTGCGCAACATGGCGCCCGCCCCGTTCACGTACGAAACGATGGTGGCATAACGCAAAGTCTGTGGGTTGTTGATCCCGGCTAGCTGCTGGCTTTGAAGAATATTGATATAGGCCGTTCCCAGATCAATATTGACCGCCGGATCCTTCAGCTCACGCGAGCTGGGTTGCCCGCTTCTTCCTTTCATGCGATAGGCGTCGCGGCCGGCGGTAGAAGCCTTAAGCTGCATCAATCCCACTGCGTTCGAGGTGCTGACCACGTTCGGGTTAAACCCGGACTCCACCTGAATAATCGCTTTAATCAGCGTTTCGTCAACGCCGTAGTTGCTGGCGGCCTGACGAATGTAATCGTTATAGGCAACCGGCGTGCCTGTGCGGTTTACCGGTGCCTGCGGAGGGGGTTTTAACCAACCGCCGCGCGTTGTGCCACTGCCTGAAATATTGCTTGCCGTTTGCGGATCTTTGGCGCACCCCGACAAAAGCAAAATTGCCGTAAGGCAACCTATTTTTGTTTTCACAGAATCCCTCACTCCTTTCAATGAGTTGCGTAGCATATACAACTTGTAAGGACACCTGCAGTAATTTTTTGGGCTAATCTCAAGCTATCCATATACCAAGAGGTGATTTATGAGTCAATCTGCAACAAACTGCTTTGTGGTGACTTTTCGCTATCAGGAAGAAGGATTAACCGACCTGGCGAAGCTGACCGGGCAATTGACGCGCGAAGG
Organism: Serratia sp. CY33525; assembly: GCF_052169115.1. Taxonomy (NCBI): domain Bacteria; kingdom Pseudomonadati; phylum Pseudomonadota; class Gammaproteobacteria; order Enterobacterales; family Yersiniaceae; genus Serratia; species Serratia sp. CY33525. The sequence continues at coordinate 218,765 of NZ_JBJNLK010000004.1, forward strand.
TTTTGTCACGTCGGTGACAGACGAAAATGGCGTGCACCATGAGCTCGGCAGCAACAGTTTTGCGTTCATAACCGTGCTGGATCAAGAGGATGTACAGCGCCTGGCGCAGGGGTTCGGCCAGTTGGCATTGGGAAAACAGCCGGAGGTGGCGATATGCGCCTGTAAGGACTACCTTCAGCGGTTACATACTGATACATAAAATGCTATAACTTCCCGGAGGGTATTATTTTTTCAGTTGGAGATGTACCCCGCCGGCGGTGGGCAAGTGACGCTTGACTTCGCTTCAATTGATATTGATAATCATTTTCATTTGAACCAGGAGACGTCATCATGCCATTGATAAGTTGCGCTTTTCGTCGCAGTCGCCCTTTCCGCGCTGCCACACTGTTACGCCCTTTCACGCTCGCCTGCCTGCTGCTCGGTGCCGCCTTGGTCAGCCAAAACGCGCTGGCGGAAAAAAAGCTGCGCGTGGTGACGACCTTTACCATCATTCAGGACATCGCCCAGAACGTGGCGGGTGATGCCGCCGTGGTAGAGTCCATCACCAAGCCGGGCGCCGAGATCCACGACTATCAACCGACCCCGCGCGATATCGTCAAAGCGCAGCACGCCGACCTGATCCTGTGGAACGGCATGAACCTGGAACGCTGGTTCCAGCGTTTCTTCGAAAACATCAAGCAGGTGCCGGCGGCGGTAGTCACCGAAGGCATTACCCCGCTGCCGATCCGCGAAGGGCCGTATAACGGCAACCCTAATCCGCACGCCTGGATGTCGCCGAGCAACGCGCTGGTATACATCGAGAACATCCGCAAAGCGCTGGTGGAGCACGATCCGGCCAACGCGGCAACCTATAACCGCAATGCCAAGGCCTACGCAGAGAAAATCGGCGCGCTGGACGCCCCGCTGCGCGAACGCCTGGCGCGCATTCCGGCCGCACAGCGCTGGCTGGTGACCAGCGAAGGCGCCTTCAGCTACCTGGCGCAGGACTATCAGCTGAAAGAAGTCTATCTGTGGCCGATCAACGCCGATGAGCAAGGCTCGCCGCAGCAGGTGCGCCGGGTGATCGACGCAGTGCGCGCCCACCATATTCCGGTAGTGTTCAGCGAGAGCACCATTTCCGACAAGCCGGCCAAACAGGTGGCGAAAGAAACCGGCGCCAAATACGGCGGCGTGCTGTACGTGGATTCGCTGTCCACCCGCGACGGCCCGGTGCCGACCTACATCGACCTGCTTAACACCACCGTGCAAACCATCGCCAAAGGATTCGATCAATGACCCATGAACCGTTTGTCCGCCCTGAGTTGAACGTGGACGACGTCACAGTGACCTACAACAACGGACACACCGCCATTCACAACGCCAGCTTTACCCTGAGTGGCGGTTCGATCTGCGCGCTGGTCGGCGTCAACGGCAGCGGCAAGTCGACGTTGTTCAAAAGCATCATGGGCCTGGTCAGGCCCACCGCCGGCCGGGTATCGCTGAGCGACAAACCGGTGGCGGAGGCGCTGAAAAAGAATCTGATCGCCTACGTGCCGCAGACCGAAGACGTCGACTGGAACTTCCCGGTGCTGGTGGAAGACGTGGTGATGATGGGCCGCTACGGCAAGATGAACTTCCTGCGCATTCCGTCGCGCGAGGATCGGCTGCGGGTCGACAAGGCGCTGGAGCGCGTCGGCCTGAGCGAGCTGCGCGGCCGGCAGATCGGCGAGCTGTCGGGCGGCCAGAAGAAGCGCGTGTTTCTGGCGCGCGCGCTGGCGCAACAGGGCACCGTGCTGCTGCTGGATGAACCGTTCACCGGCGTGGATGTGAAAACCGAGAATGCCATTATCGATCTGCTGCGCGCATTGCGCGACGAGGGGCACCTGATCCTGGTCTCCACCCACAACCTCGGCAGCGTGCCGGAGTTTTGCGATCGGGTGATCCTCATCAACCGCACGGTGCTGGCCGCCGGCCCGACCGAAACCACCTTCACCCAGAGCAATCTGGAGCAGGCGTTCGGCGGCGTGCTGCGCCATATCAACCTCTCCGGCCCGGATCTGCACGACGACAACGATCCGCGCACCGTTACGGTGTTGACCGACGATGAGCGCCCGGCGGTGTTCTACGGCCACACCAAGAGCGATCCGCCGGCCAACAGCCAGGCCAGGGAGAAACAATCCTGATGCTGGACCTTCTGCTGCAACCTTTCAGTTATAACTACATGGTGAAGGCCATCTGGGTCAGCGCCATCGTCGGCGCCGCCTGCGCGTTCCTGTCCGCCTACCTGATGTTAAAAGGGTGGTCGCTGATGGGCGATGCGCTGTCGCACTCGGTGGTGCCCGGCGTGGCCGGCGCCTACGCCCTCGGCCTGCCCTACGCCGCCGGCGCCTTCTTCACCGGCATGCTGGCGGCGCTGGCGATGACGCTGGTGCGCCACATCACCCGGCTGCGCGAAGACGCCATCATCGGCTTTATCTTCTCCACCTTCTTCGCCGTCGGCCTGCTGATCGTGTCGCTCAACCCCACCTCGGTCAACGTGCAGTCGATCATCTTCGGCAACATCCTCGGCATCGCCGATGAAGACGTGCTGCAGGTGGAAATCATCATCGGCGTTTCGCTGCTGATCCTGTGCCTGGTGTGGAAAGACCTGCTGGCGGTGTTCTTCGACGAAAGCCACGCGGTGTCGATCGGCCTGTCGCCGCTGCGGCTGAAGATCCTGTTCTTCACCCTGCTCAGCGCCTGTACCGTCGCCGCGCTGCAAACCGTCGGCGCCATTTTGGTGATCGCCATGGTGATCACGCCGGGCGCTACCGCCTATCTGTTGACCGATCGCTTCAGCCGGCTGGTGATCATCGCCATCATCATCGGCGCATTGACCAGCGGCATCGGCGCCTACCTGAGCTTCTTCCTCGACGGCGCCACCGGGGGGGTGATCGTCACCCTGCAAACGCTGGTGTTCCTGGCGGCGTTCTTCTTCGCGCCGAAACACGGCCTGCTGGCGTCTCGGCGCCGCGTGGCGCATTCGCAAACCGGAGGCCGCTGATGGACACCCTGTATCAACTGCTCAGCGAACCCTTCGCCTACCCGTTCATGCAGCGGGCGATCGTTGCCGCCATCGTCACCGGCGTGGTGTGCGCCGTGCTCTCCTGCTACCTGGTGCTCAAAGGCTGGTCGCTGATGGGCGACGCCATCTCGCACGCGGTGCTGCCCGGCATCGTGGTGGCGTTCGTGGTCGGCATTCCGCTGGCGATCGGCGCCTTCCTCTCCGGCATCTTTTGCGCGGTAGCCACCGGCTACCTGAAAGAGAACAGCCGGGTGAAAGAAGACACGGTGATGGGCATCGTCTTCTCCGGCATGTTCGCCTTCGGCCTGGTGCTGTTCTCGCGCATCGATACCGACCAGCACCTGAGCCACATTTTGTTCGGCAACATGCTGGGCATTACCGACGGCGAGCTGAAGCAAACACTGCTCATCGCCGGCATCACCTTGGCGGTGGTGCTGCTCAAGCGCAAAGACTTCATGCTGTACTGCTTCGATCCGCATCATGCGCGGGTGATTGGCCTGCCGGTCAAGCTGCTGCACTACGGGCTGCTGTGCCTGCTGGCGATGACCATCGTCGCCTCGCTGCAGGCCGTGGGGGTGATCCTGGTGATCGCCATGCTGATCGCCCCGGGCATCATCGCCTTTATGCTGTGTCGCCGCTTCGAACGCATGCTGGTGGTGGCGACGGTGGTGTCGGTGTTTTCCTGCGTGCTTGGCACCCTGATCAGCTTCCACATCGACGGTGCCACCGGGCCCTGCATCGTCATCGTACAGGCCGTGCTGTTCGTTATCGCCTTGTTGTACAGCAAGCTGCGTCCGTTACAGCGTAACCAAAACGCCCTCACCGGCGGTTAATCCCCTCCGATGCGGCGATGCCCTCTGCTCGCCGCATCGCCTGCCCCCGCTCATTACGTTGTTGTCATCAAGTTGCAACCGGTATTGCGCTTAAATTAATCAATAGGGTATATACTTTGAGCTGGCGAGACGCTGAAAAAATCGCCGCCTTTGACGCCGGCTGTGCGCCGCGTCGTGTTTTCACCACGGGAAAGACGCTAACCTAATGAATTATCAGGCAGCACAGAGGGGGAGATACCATGTGGCAAGCCGTTAGCCGTCTGTTAAGTGAACATCTTGGCAGCGCAGAGATACGCGAAAGGATTGAACTGCCCGGGGGCGACATTCACCCGGCGTGGCGCGTGAGTTACGGTGACAACGAGGTGTTCGTGAAATGCGACGCCCGGGAACAACTGCCGATATTCACCGCCGAGGCCGATCAGCTGGCGTTGCTGGCACGCAGCAAAAGCGTGCGGGTGCCGGAAGTGTACGGCGTCGGCAGCGATCGCGACTACAGCTTCCTGCTGCTGGAGTATCAGCAGCTGAAACCCCTCGACGCCCACGGTGCCTACTGCCTGGGCCAGCAGCTGGCGCATCTGCACCAGTGGAGCGAGCAACCGCAGTTCGGTCTCGACTTCGACAGCGATCTGACCACCACCCCGCAACCCAACGCTTGGCAGCGCCGCTGGTCGGAATTCTTCGCCGAGCAGCGCATCGGCTGGCAGCTGCAGCTGGCGGCGGAGAAAGGCATGACCTTCGGCGATATCGACGACATCGTCGATCGGGTGTATCTGCGCTTGCAGCACCACCAGCCGCAGCCTTCCCTGCTGCACGGCAACCTGTGGCCGGGCAACTGCGCGATGACCGCCAACGGGCCGATTCTGTTCGACCCGGCCAGTTACTGGGGCGACCGAGAGTGCGATTTGGCGATGCTGCCGCTGTATCCGGAGCTGCCGCCGCAGATCTACGACGGCTATCAGAGCGTGTGGCCGCTGGGTGCCGGGTTTATCGAGCGCCAGCCGCTGTATCAGCTGTACTACCTGCTCAACCGCAGCAACCTGTTCGGCGGCCAGCATCTGGTGGCTGCGCAACGCGCGGTGGAGGCGCTGTTACAGCCCGAGGCGTCGTAACGTTCCGGGGCGCCGCTCGGCGCCCCGTTCATGCCTCAGGCCGCGCCGGCCAACTGGCCTAACAGTCGGATCACGAACCAGGCGATCACCGCAATCACGATCGGCAGGATGTACAGCGGGAAGTATTGCAGGAAGATGGTGTGGTGCGGCAGCGTAATGCGCTCCTCCAGCTGCTGGCGCGTGTGCCCTTCGCTGCCCTTGGCCTGCTCCAGGATCATCTGGTCTTCCAACCCTTCGCGGATGAACTTGACCTGGCGCGACATGCGCGCGCCGGAAGCCTGCAGCGCCAGCCCGACGAAGATCAGTATGTAGATGATGATGAACATCAGATTGGCGCCGCTGAACAGGCTTTTATCCACGTCAGGCACCGGGGAGTTGTACCAGAAAAGGTTCAGGAACGGCGTATTGAAACGCACCATGTCCACCATCACGTGGACAAAATCCAGCATCACCGCGTTGATGCCCTTGGTTTTTTCACTGTGCTGGTAGACAAAGCCCAGCACGGAAATCAGCGTAGACAGCAACGCCGGGATAAAAACCACCCATCCGAGAATGCGTTTCAAAATGGCGATACGCCCGGCCTGTTGATACGTCATGTGTTCCCCTTGTTAGCGACGTAACCGAATCGGCTAAGTCTACCTGCAGTTGGCAAAGCTCGCCCACCGTTTTCTTCATTCCCGCTGTGCTACAAGCTTAGCCGAATTCGCCGAAATCAACTGCTTAACGCCGTCCGGGCACTATCATTGAAGAGATAAAGTTATCCATTCGGGCAGAGGCCGCCATGATTCGACTGATTATCTTATTGCTGGGCGCGCAGGCGCTGCACGGCCAGCGCCGCCTGCTGGTGCTGTTCGGTTGGCTGTGGATAGCCGCAGGGGCGCTGGTGCTGTTCGACATACTGCAGGATGGCCGATCCGTGCTGGCGCTGGATGCGCTGGCGGTCATCCTGGCGCTGGAGGGGCTGGTGGCGATATCCGCCGCGCTGGTGATTGGCTCTTCCGCCAGCAGACCGGTGCTGCTGAAGGGGCTGGGCTTCGTGTTTATGGCCTTTTTAATGTTGGACGTGCCCGCAGACGATAACATCGTCGCCACCGTGGTGTTTGGCAGCGCGCTGCTGCTTGACGGCGCCGTGCGCATCGCCTCCTCCACGGTGATTCAACACAGTCGATGGAAAACCGTGGCGCTAGCGGGCGGCGGCGAGATCCTGCTTTCGTTGATGATTTTTGTCGGCTGGCCGGCGCCGCACCGGATGACGGTGCCCTTTTGCCTCGGCGTGATGATGGTGCTTTCCGGCTGGGCTTTATTGCGTATCGCCCGGAGGCTGGCAAGCTTCTCTCTGAATCAGCACCCCGCGCGGCAGCCACCGCCCCCGGCGGACGAGGCTACGCCGCTCACGGTGTATGTCTGGACACCGATTGGTGCGGCTAAAGATCCACGCCGGCGTTACATCGTCGACCGATACATCGCGGCGGTCGACGGCGGCGGCAATATCTCCACCGGTCATGCCGCCCTGGCGCTCGCGCCGGATGTGTATATCAGTCACTACCCGCTCAACGACATCAGCCATTCCGTTCAGGATTTCCGCCAGTTGCTGCATGCCGGCGAACAGAACAACGTCGACGGGCGTTTCCTGCCCGACCTGCCGGGCGAGATCGCCGCCTGGTGCCCGCCGGACAAGAAAATTCAGTTCTATCGCTATAACCCGGCGGCGCTGCGCGCATTCTGGCGGCGGTATCGGCAGGACGCGACTTACAACCTGACTCGGCGCAACTGCTCCACCACGGTCATCGGCGCACTCGACAGCGCGCTGGAGGGCGTGCTGGGCGATAAACATCTGTGGCGCCGTTTTCTGTTATTGGTGCTGGATCCCAATCTGTGGATGCTGGCGGTGCTGCGCAGCCGTGGCGAAAGCATGACCTGGACGCCGGGACTGGTGCTGGACTATGCCCGCATGTTGCAACAGGTCACCGAGCGCCAACACCAACGCTGGTGGTTAAAATTACGCGAGGTGTGGAATATCCTTCGCTTTGGCAAAAGCCAAACGCGCAGGCAAAGATTTTAGTCTCACCACCGGCGATGATAGAGTATCGGGCACATTCACCCGCGCCGGCAGGAGTTAACCGTTAATGGCTTATTCGCAACGCATTGAAACCGCAATTTTTGATATGGACGGCTTGTTGATCGACTCGGAACCGCTGTGGCTGCAGGCCGAGCTGGATATCTTCGGCGCGCTGGGTCTGAATCTGTCCGATCGCCACAAGCTGCCGGACACCCTGGGGCTGCGCATCGATCTGGTGGTGAAAATGTGGTACCAGGCGATGCCGTGGCAAGGCGTATCGCTCGATGAGGTGTCGGCGCGGATTATCGAACGCGCCATCGAGCTGGTGCACGAGACGCGCCCGCTGCTGCCGGGCGTCCGGCAGGCGCTGGAGCTGTGCCGCGAGCAGGGGCTGAACATCGGCCTCGCCTCCGCCTCGCCGCTGCACATGCAACGGCAGGTGCTGAAGATGTTCGATCTTGAGGGCTACTTCGATCAGCTGGTTTCCGCCGAATACCTGCCGTATAGCAAACCGCATCCGGAGGTCTACCTGATCGCCGCCGAGCGCCTGGGCAGCGATCCGCTGCGCTGCATCACGCTGGAAGACTCCTTTAACGGCATGATCGCCACCAAGGCCGCGCGCATGCGTTCCATCGTCATCCCGGCCGCCGAATACCGCCACGATCCGCGCTGGGCGCTGGCGGACCACCAGCTGGAGACCCTGGAACAGCTCACCCCCGCCCACTTTGCCTGACCTGCGGCGCCGGCCACCGGCGCCCTGGCTTTGCCGCTCTGCGCATAAAGGGGTTCCGCGCCGCAAAACAAACGAAACAGTGTTTCATTATTATTGAATTGGCATGTTGTTATTATTATGCTGGGCGGCAGGGAAAGCGACGGCCCGCGGAGCGTTGTCACTGCCACGCAGCGCTGTTCAAGGCCGCCGCTTCCTCCCGCCGCACGCCAAACAACAGCCCTCGTTTCTTTCCGTTCCCCACCGCCCATCGCCCGCCGTTAATTCTCACCGGTCAAAATCGATGATTTGTTACGCATTGCCGTAACAACCCGTTGTAAAACAGGGGAAAATAAACAATTGGTTACAGGGTAACTGCTTCCACTACTGGGAATTTTCCCATATACTGGATAAATTAACAGTTTACCAGCCGGAATCGCAACAGCATGACCGCGGAAGGACACCTTATATTCTCTGTCGCTTGCGCGATCTTCGCCAAGAAGGCGGAAGTGACGCCAGAGCTGGCTACCGGCGACTGGTGGCACATCATACCCGCCGCGCTGCTGACCTCGCTGCTGCCGGACATCGATCACCCCAAGTCGGTGCTGGGCCAGCGTCTGCGCTGGCTCGCCATTCCCATCGCCCGCGCATTCGGCCACCGCGGTTTCACCCACAGCCTGCTGGCGATCGCCGGCGGCATGGCGCTGTTCCAGCTGGACGTGCCGCGCAGCTGGCCGATCCCGGCCGACGCGCTGCACGCCATGATCATCGGTTACTTCAGCCATCTGCTGGCCGATATGCTCACCCCCGCCGGCGTGCCGCTGCTGTGGCCGTGCCGCTGGCGTTTTCGCCTGCCGCTGCTCAACTCGCAAAAGGGCAACCAGCTGGAGCGTGTGTTGTGTCTATGCCTGGTGGCGTTTGCCATCTGCTGGCAAGGTGATTTCACCCTGCCGGTGCAATCCTATGTCGAGCAAATCAGAAATATTAGACCCTGATCACAAAAATCCGCTCAACCAATCACCTTAATGTATATAAAACGAACAAAAACACACAAAAAGCTATATTAAATTCCATTTGGATATAAGTAGGCCACCCGGCAAACTGTTACGATATTTACATCGCGACATACGTGATGCGTAGTCGTTTTTATAAGAAAGATGATTGGAGACATTGGGGATGAATTTTCCGCTCGTGATTAACGTGCTGGTGTTTGTCGCGCTCCTGTTGCTGCTGGCGCAAACCCGCCACAAGCAATGGAGCCTGGCGAAAAAAGTGCTGGTCGGCCTGGTGGTCGGCGTGGTGTTCGGCCTGGGCCTGCAGCTGGTGTACGGCTCCGACAACCCGGTACTGAAAGAATCCATCAGCTGGTTCAACATCGTCGGCAACGGCTATGTGCAGCTGCTGCAAATGATCGTCATGCCGCTGGTGTTCGCCTCGATCCTGAGCGCGGTGGCCAAGCTGCATAACGCCTCTTCTCTGGGCAAAATCAGCGTCCTGACTATCGGCACGCTGCTGTTCACCACGCTGATCTCGGCGCTGGTGGGCGTACTGGTCACCAACCTGTTCGGCCTGACCGCCGAAGGCCTGGTGCAGGGCGCGCAGGAAAGCGCGCGCCTGACGGCAATCCAGACCAACTACGTGGGTAAACTGGCCGACCTGACCGTGCCGCAGATGGTGCTGTCGTTCATCCCGAAAAACCCGTTCGCCGATCTGACCGGCGCCAGCCCGACGTCGATCATCAGCGTGGTGATTTTCGCCACCTTCCTCGGCGTGGCGTCGCTGCAGCTGCTGAAAGACGACAAGCCGAAAGGCGAGCGCGTGCTGGTGGCTATCGACACCCTGCAAGCCTGGGTGATGAAGCTGGTGCGTCTGGTCATGAAACTGACGCCGTACGGCGTGCTGGCGCTGATGACCAAAGTGGTTGCCGGTTCCAACATTCACGACATCGTCAAGCTCGGCAGCTTCGTGGTGGCCTCGTACATCGGCCTGGGCATCATGTTCGTGGTTCACGCCGCCCTGCTGGCCTTCACCGGCGTTAATCCGCTGAAATTCTTCCGCAAAGTGTGGCCGGTGATCACCTTCGCCTTCACCAGCCGCTCCAGCGCCGCCAGCATTCCATTGAACGTGGAAGCGCAGACCCGTCGCCTGGGCGTGCCGGAATCCATCGCCAGCTTCTCGGCGTCGTTCGGCGCCACCATCGGCCAGAACGGCTGTGCAGGCCTCTACCCGGCAATGCTGGCGGTGATGGTTGCGCCGACCGTCGGCATCAACCCGCTGGATCCGGTGTGGATCGCCACCCTGGTCGGCATCGTCACCATCAGCTCCGCCGGTGTGGCGGGCGTGGGTGGCGGCGCCACCTTCGCCGCGCTGATCGTGCTGCCGGCGATGGGCCTGCCGGTGACGCTGGTCGCGTTGCTGATCTCGGTCGAGCCGCTGATCGACATGGGCCGTACCGCGCTGAACGTCAACGGCTCCATGGCGGCGGGCACCATCACCAGCCAGCTGATGAAGCAAACCGACAAAACCGTGATGGACAGCGAAGACGAAGTCGAATTGGCTCACCGTTAACGCCGTCTCAAAACGAAAAAACCGGGGATTCTCCCCGGTTTTTTTATGCCCCGCGCCCGGTCGTTACGGCCGCTCGCCGTCCGCCAGCCGCCGGTTGATGTCGGCGATAACGCCCGGCAATTGCGCCAGCGTGTCTATCACATAATGTGCGCCCGCCGCATACAGCTTATCGGCCGCCGCCGTACGGCGCAGCTCGATCTCTGCCGCCGCCATTTGGCGGTACTCCTGCCAGGTCGCGCCAAACTCGTTGCCGGACAGCGCCAGCCCGACGCTCCACATCCCGGCGTTCAGCCCTTCATGAATGCCCGGCACCGCGTCGTCCACCTTCACGCAGTGCGCCACCGCATCGATGCCCAGCGCGATGGCGTTCTGCAGCGCCATCCACGGCCCCGGCCGCCCGCCGGCCGCGAGATCGTCAGTGGCGACCCAGTAATCCGGCGCGTAGCCACGCTGCGCGGCGGCAGGCACCAGCACCTCCATCACCGCACGCGGATAACCGGAGCAGGAGCCGATTTTAATGCCCTGTTCGCGCAGCCCGGCAATCACCTGTGGCACACCCTCGATGGGATCGGCGAAGTCGATCACTTTGGCGATTTGCAGCGGCATAAACGCCTGATACAGCGCGTCTATGTCCTGGTGGCTCATCGAGCGGCCCAGCTTCTGCCGCCAGCGCGCGTCGACCGCCGGCAGCTTGCCCAGCGCCTCGATGTGCTGCCATTTGCCCAGCCCCATCGGAATGCGCGCCTCCGCCAGGCTGATGTCGATATCGAAGGTTTGTTTGAACGCCTCGACGAAAATCTGCGTTGGCGCAAAGGAGCCGAAGTCCACCGTGGTGCCGGCCCAGTCGAGGATCACTGCGTTGATCTGTTTCATGGTCAATCCTTATTGATTCCAGTACATCGCCTGCCCGACGGCCGCCAGCAAACGTTCGATATCTTGCGGATAAATTTCCCCGATGTTGCCGATGCGGAAGCAGTCGCTCTGCGACACTTTGCCGGGATAGATCACAAACCCTTGCTGTTTCAGGCGCTGATAAAATTCGGCGAAGCGGTAAGTGTCGGCCTTTGGCGAATAGAATGCGGTGATGATCGGCGAATGCAACGCATCATCGAGCAGAGTCTCAAAGCCCAGCTCGCGCATGCCCGCCACCAGCCGCCGCTGATTGGTTTGATAGCGGCGGTGGCGCGCGGCAATGCCGCCCTCTTGTTCCAGCTCTTTCAGCGCCTGCGCGAAGGCCAGCACGGTGTGGGTCGGCGACGTAAAGCGCCATTTGCCGGCCTGGTCTTCCATACAGCGCCACTGGGCATACAGATCCAGCGACAGCGAGCGCGAGCGGCCGGCGCATTTCTCCAGTTCGCTGCGGCGGGCGATGACGAAAGCGAAGCCCGGCACGCCCTGAATGCATTTGTTGGCGGAGCTGATCAGAAAATCGATGCCCAGCGCGTCTACATCCAGCGGGATGCCGCCGAAGCTGCTCATGGCGTCGACGATAAAGGTCTTGCCGTTGCGCGCCGCCAGGCCGGCGACCTTCTGCAGCGGGTTGAGCATGCCGGTGGTGGTTTCGCAGTGCACCATGGCGATATGGCTGATGCGCGCATCGCTTTTCAGCACCGCCTCCATCGCCGTCACGTCCGGCTCATTGACCTCGCCGCAGTCGAAAGCGTGATGGTCGATATCCATCAGCCGCGCCATTTCGATCATCCGCGCCCCATAGGCGCCGTTGTTGACGATCAGCAGCTTGTCCTGCGGGCCGATGGCCGTGCCCAGCACGCCCTCCACCGCAAAGCTGCCGCTGCCCTGCAGCAACACCGAGGTGTAACCGGCGGACGGCGTCGCCAGCGCCACCAGCTGCTGCCGGATGCTTTGCACCACGCCCAGGTTGTAATCTTCATCCCAGGTGCAGCTGTCGAACAGCATCGCCTCTTTTACCGTTTTCGACGTGGTCAACGGGCCGGGGGTCAACAGCAGGTAGTTTCGATCGGACATGTTATTCACCTATTTGGTCTATACCAGATTACAGGCATTGTGGCGGCAAATTCCTTCCCTGGTCAAACGACAAAGCGCGGTGAAACAAAAAATTCATCTGGCTATGTATAATAAGCGCGTGCCGGAATGACGGGCCGATGCCATAGCGAGATGAAATGAAAGAACATCAGGGCGAAATGCCCCACTACCTGCAGATCAAGGATCAGCTTCAGGCGCGCATCACCCGCGGCGCGCTGCAGGCGGGCGACAAGCTGCCTTCGGAGCGCGAGCTGTGCGCCATCTTCTCCACCACCCGCGTTACCATTCGCGAGAGCCTGGCGCAGCTGGAGGCCACCGGCGCCATCTATCGCGCCGATCGCCGCGGCTGGTTCGTCACGCCGGAACGGCTGTGGCTGGATCCGACGCAGAACACCAACTTCCACCGCCTGTGCCAGGAGCAGGGGCGCGCGCCGCGCACTGCGCTGCTGTCCGGCGAAAAAACCACGGTGCCGCTCGACGTGATGCAGCCGCTGGCGCTCGAACCCTTCGACCAGGTGTATCTGCTGCGCCGCGTGCGCTACGCCGACGGCCGCGCCATCTGTTATTGCGAAAACCACTGCCTGCCGCAGCGGGTGCCGGAACTGCTCAGCCACGATCTCAACGGTAGCCTGACCGAAGTCTATCAACAGCATTACGCGTTGATTTACAGCAACATGCATCTGTCGTTCTACCCGACGGCCCTGCCTTACCGCGCCGCCAACGCGCTCGGCGCCATGGTCGGCCTGCCCGCCTTATTGCTGCGCCGGTTGAATTACGACCAGCACGGCCGCATTCTCGATTTCGATATCGAGTACTGGCGCCACGACAGCCTGCGCATCGAAGTCGATACGCTTTAACCCCGCATGACAGGGGCTGCGCCCGCCGCCCCGCCTTTCTCCCCCACGCCCAATTCCCCGTTGCCGGCAAATATATTTTGCCGCTTTCATTTGTTTGTCATATTCGCCGATTAGCGTGACCGCATATCTGGTGTATACCAGTTACGCTTAAATCCGCAACAGTGAGGCTGAAGCTATGAAACTTTCTCGTCTGATCGTGATGACCGCCATCGCACTCGGCTCCGCGCCGGCCTGGGCCGCCGACGCGGTGGTGACCGTCTACTCCGCCGATGGTCTGCACGCCGGCGATCACAGCTGGTATCAAACCCAGTTCGACGCCTTCACTCAGGCAACCGGCATCAAGGTGCAGTACGTTGAAGGCGGTTCCGGCGCCATCGTAGAGCGGCTGTCGAAAGAGCGCAGCAACCCGCAGGCCGACGTGCTGGTGACGCCGCCGCCGTTCATCCAGCGCGCCGCCGCGGAAAAACTGCTGCAGGATTTCACCCCGCAGGATGCGGCGCAGATCGCCGAGGCTCAGCCGCAGTTCGTGCCGCTGGTAAACAACTACCTGAGCTTCATCTATAACGCCAAACTGTTGCCGCAGGCGCCCGCCAGCTATCAACAGCTGCTGGACGCGCAGTTCCGCAACAAGCTGCAGTACTCCACGCCGGGCCAGGCCGGTGACGGCACCGCAGTATTGCTGCAGGCGTTTCACAGCTTCGGTAGCAAGGACGCCGGTTTCGACTACCTCGGCAAGCTGCAAAGCAACAACGTCGGCCCTTCCGCTTCCACCGGCAAGCTGACCGCGCTGGTCAATAAAGGCGAGCTGTTGGTGGCCAACGGCGATCTGCAGATGAACCTGGCGCAAATGCGCAGCAACCCGAACGTGCAGGTATTCTGGCCGACCGGGCCGGACGGCAAGCGCAGCACGCTGGCGCTGCCTTACTATGTCGGCCTGGTGCAAGGCGCACCGCAAAGCGCCAACGGCAAAAAGCTGATCGACTTCCTGCTGAGCAAAGAAGCGCAGAGCAGCGTTAGCGCCATGTCCTACGGCATGCCGGTGCGTAAGGACGTCATCCCGACCGACGATAACTTCAAGCGGTCGCAGGCGGCGCTGGAAGGCGTGGACATCTGGGCGCCGGACTGGAATCAGGTGGTAAGCAGCCTGTCCGCCGATATCTCACGCTGGCACAAGGTGACCGAATGACGCTGACAATGCCTTCTACCCTCTCTTCCCGCGCCGAGGCGCGGGATAACAGCCTCGACATCGCCGGGCCGTCGGGCATCCAACTCGACCGCGTCAGCGTGTCGTATCGCGGCACCGAAGTGCTGAAACCCCTGACGCTCACCATCGCCCCCGGCGAAGTGCTGGCGCTGATCGGCCCCTCCGGCTCGGGCAAAACTACCGTGCTGCGGGCGATCGCCGGTTTCGTGCAGCCTTCCGCCGGGCGTATTGCCATCGGTGACGTCGATGTCACCGACGTGCCGCCCTATGAGCGCGGTCTGGGCATGGTGGTACAGAACTACGCGCTGTTTCCGCATATGCGCGTCGAGGACAATGTGGCGTTCGGCCTGCGCGCCCAGGGCAAGCCGCTCGGCCTCACCGCCGAGCGCGTCGAGGAGGCGCTGGCCATCGTCGGCATGTCCGCCTACGCCAGGCGTTATCCCAGCCAGCTCTCCGGCGGCCAACAGCAGCGCGTGGCGATCGCCCGCGCCATCGCGGTGCGCCCCAAAGTCTTGCTGCTGGATGAACCGCTGTCGGCGCTGGACGCGCAGATTCGTCACAGCATGGTGGAAGAGATCGCCCGCCTGCACCGCGAGCTACCGGAGCTGACCATCCTGTACGTCACCCACGATCAGGGCGAAGCGCTGACGCTGGCGGACAAGATTGGCATCATGCGCGACGGCCATCTTATCGCCCACGGCGAGACCCGCGCGCTGTACCGTCATCCCACAAACCGCTTCGCCGCCGAGTTCCTCGGCCGCGCCAACCTGCTGCCGGCCACCGCGCTGGAAACCACCGCCGGCCAAGGCATGACCACCGTCAGCTGCGCCGGAAAAGTGATCGGCTGTTTCACCTACGGCGCACAACGCGGCTTCGACAAACTGCTGTGCATTCGGCCGCAGCATATTGCGCTCGATGCCGATGCCCAGCGCAGCAACTGCATCGTCGGCACGCTGCGCGATATTCACTGGCAGGGGGAGTTGACGAACCTGCAGTTCGACGCGCAAGGCCACCCGCTGCGCGTGGTCACCACCCATCAGAGCCGGATGCCGCAGATCGGCGAGCGCGTGCCGCTCTATTTCGCCCCTGACGACGCGGTACTGATCGAGGACTGACATGACCGACTCTACGCTTATTCGCCCGGCCCGGCGGCCGCGTTCACCGCGCCGTTTATGGATCCTGCTGCCGCTGCTGGTGCTGGCGACGCTGTTTTTCTATCCGCTGGCGCTGATCGTCAAACAGGCGTTTACCGACGATCAGGGGCTGTTCAGCGCCGGCGCGCTGCAGCAGGTGTTCGAATCCCGACGCTTTGTCAGCGCCCTGCTCAACACGCTGCAGATTGCGCTGCTGGCGACGCTGGGCTGCCTGGTGCTCGGCACCCTGCTGTCGCTGCTGCTGGTGTTCACGCCGTTCCCCGGCAGCCGGCTGATCGCCTGGGTGATCGATACCTTTATCGCCATGCCGACCTTCCTGATCACCTTGGCCTTCACCTTTATCTACGGCTCCGCCGGCCTGCTGAACGGTACGCTGATGGCGACCTTCGGTTTTACCCTGCCGCCGGTAGACTTTCTTTACTCCATCTGGGGCGTGATCCTGGCGGAAATCACCGTGTTTACGCCGCTGGTAATGCGTCCGCTGATGGCGGCGCTGTCGCAGATCGATCGCAGCCAGCTCGAAGCCGCCAGCATCCTCGGCGCCCGGCCGGGGCGCGTGGTGCGCCAGGTGATTTTGCCCGCCGCGCTGCCGGCCTTGCTGGCCGGCGGCAGCCTGTGCTTGCTGTTGACCACCAATGAGTTCGGCATCGTGCTGTTTATTGGCGCCAAGGGCGTCACCACGCTGCCGATGATGGTCTACTCCAAAGCGATTCTGGAGTCGGATTATGCCGTCGCCTGCGCGATCGCCGTCGTGAATATCGCGCTGTCGCTCGGGCTGTTCTCCCTTTACCGCTACGCCGCGGCGCGCGCCGGGCTGAGGAACTGACGATGTTGATTTGGTCTCGCACCGGCCGCACCCTGACCTGCACGCTGGCGGTCACGTTGTTCGCGCTGTTCTTCTGCCTGCCGCTGGCGGTGATCCTGATGTCCAGCCTGAGCGAACAGTGGAACGGCGTGCTGCCGAGCGGTTTCACCTTCAGCCACTTCCGCCAGGCCTTTGGCGGCGCCTCCTGGGACGCGCTGGTCGCCAGCCTGGCTATCGGTTTCAGCGCCAGCCTGTTCGCGCTGCTGTGCGGCACCTGGGCGGCGTTGGCGCTGCGCCACCATCAGGGGCGCGGCCAGCGCCTGCTGAGCACGCTGTTCTTCATTCCCAGCGCGGTGCCTTCGGTGTCGATCGGTCTCGGGATGCTGGTGGCGTTCAGCCAGGGGCCGCTGCAGATGAACGGCACCTTCCTGATCGTGCCCGTCGCGCACTTCGTGCTGATTTCCGCCTTCACCTTCGGCAACGTGATGGCCGGGCTGGCCCGGCTGCCTGGCGACTACGAGAACGTCGCCGCCAGCCTGGGCGCTTCGCCGCTGTTCCGCCTGCGCCACGTCACCCTGCCGATGATCGCCCCCTATATGATCTCCGCCTTCGCCCTCAGCCTGTCGCTGTCGATGGGAGAGCTGGGCGCGACCATGATGATCTACCCGCCGAGCTGGGCAACGCTGCCGGTCACTATCTTCAGCCTGACCGATCGCGGCAGCATCGCCAACGGCGCGACGCTGACCATGATCCTGGTGGCGGCCACGCTGTTGCTGATGTTAGTGCTGGAACGGATTTCGCAGCGGCTGACGCCGGGCGTGAAATAGCCACAAGGCGCTGCCATGGCAGCGCCTTGTTCATGGAAGCGAAGGGTCAGAACGGATAGTCGTGATAGCCCTGCTGTTCACTGATGCGCCGGGCGGCGACGTGCAACAGCGCCACATACTCCTCCCGCGCCGCTTCGGAAAAGCGCAGCGTCGGGAAAGAGATGCTCAACCCGGCGATCGCCACCCCAAACCGATCGAATACCGGCACCGCGATACAACGGATCCCCACTTCCTGCTCTTCGGCATCTTCGCCGTATCCCTGCTCACGCACCCGCGCCAGCACCGGCAGCAGTTCGGCGGCGCTGGTCAGGGTATGCTCGGTGCTGCGGGTAAATTCAATCTGCGACAGGATCTGCGCCACCTCATCCCGATCGCGCCAGGCCAGCAGCACTTTACCGATGGCGGTGCTGTGCAACGGGTTGCGGCGACCGATGCGCGAATACATACGCAGGTTGTACATCGCGTCGATCTTGTGGATATAGACGATACCGTCCTCATCCAGGGCGCCAAGGTGGATGGTTTCGCGGGTGCGGTTCGACAGTTCGCGCATCTGCACGTCGGCGCTGCGGATCAGATCGACGTTCTGCAACGATTTGGCGCCCAGCTCGAACAGCTTGAGCGTCAGCGCATATTTTTCCGTCTCGCCTTCCTGCGAAACGTAGCCCAGCGCTTTCATGGTCTGCAGAAAACGGTAGACGGTGCTTTTGGACATCATCACCCGCTGGGACAGTTCAGTAATGCCAATCTCGCGCTCATCGCCGAGCGCCTGCAAAATACCGAACACTTTCATCACGGATGAGACGGCATCCGGTTGCTTGTCTGAATCTGCGTTAGCCATGGCGAATACCCTACTTAACGGTTCTGTTTCAGGAAATTTAAACAAGGGTTTCAGTATAATCGGAACAGATCGCGACGCGCAACGCAGTTGAACGCTAAGCGATTGAAGCCAAATGGATAACCGCCGGCCCGCTCACCGCCGTTTACAATTCAGCGGACAAGGGGCATGCAATCACGGGCGAATATGATTAGCATGATAATACTCCCCTGAATAAATACCGCTGAGACCAACATGCGTCCTTGTTCCGACGGCCTCCCCGCCCCGCAACGCTATGGGGCGATCCTCGCCATCGCCCTCGGCATTACCGTATCCGTGCTCGACGGCGCGATAGCCAACGTGGCGCTGCCCACCATCGCGCGCGATCTCAACGCCAGCCCGGCCAGCTCCATTTGGGTGGTTAACGCCTATCAGCTGGCGATCACCGTCTCTCTGCTGTCGCTGGCGTCGCTCGGCGATCTGATCTGTTATCGCCGCATCTATCAGGCCGGGCTGCTGGTGTTCAGCATCACCTCGCTGTTCTGCGCCCTGTCCGACTCGCTGCTTACGCTGACCATCGCCCGCGTGCTGCAAGGCTTTGGCGCCGCCGCCATCATGAGCGTCAACACCGCGCTGATCCGCATCATCTATCCGCAGCGTTTTCTCGGCCGTGGCATGGGCATCAACTCGCTGATCGTCGCCTGCTCCTCGGCGGCCGGGCCAACGGTGGCGGCGGCGATCCTGTCGGTCGCGTCCTGGCAGTGGCTGTTCGCCATCAACCTGCCGATCGGCCTCGTCGCGCTGCTGCTGGGCATGAAGTTCCTGCCGGCCAACGGCCAAAAAAGCGATAACCGCCGTTTCGATCCCACCAGCGCCGTGCTGAACGCGCTGACTTTCGGCCTGCTGATCACTGCCATCAGCGGCTTCGCCCAGGGCCAGAGCCTGACGCTGATCTTCAGCGAGATCGCCGCGCTGCTGGCGATTGGCACGGTGTTCGTGCGCCGCCAGCTGCGCCAGGAATTTCCGCTGCTGCCGGTCGACCTGCTGCGCATCCCGATTTTCGCCCTGTCGATGGGCACCTCAATCTGCTCGTTCGCCGCGCAGATGCTGGCGATGGTATCGCTGCCGTTCTTCCTGCAAAGCGCGTTGAGCCGCGACGAAGTGGCGACCGGGCTGCTGCTGACGCCGTGGCCGCTGGCGATCGTCGTCATGGCGCCGATCGCCGGCCGGCTGGTGGAGCGCGTGCACGCCGGCCTGCTGGGCTGCATTGGGCTGGCGGTGTTCGCGCTCGGGCTGTTCTCGCTGGCGCTGCTGCCCGCGGCCCCGTCGAATGGGGACATCATCTGGCGCATGGTGCTGTGCGGCGCCGGTTTCGGCCTGTTCCAGTCGCCCAACAATCACACCATCATCTCCGCCGCGCCGCGTAACCGCAGCGGCGGCGCCAGCGGCATGCTGGGCACCGCTCGCCTGCTGGGGCAAACCTCGGGGGCCGCGCTGGTGGCGCTGATGTTCAACCTGTTCCCCACCTCCGGCACCCACGCATCGCTGGTCCTGGCCGGCGTGTTCGCCACTCTGGCGGCGGCGGTCAGCAGCCTGCGCATCACCCAATCGACGGCGCAAACGGCGCAGCCAAGCCGCGAGGTGAAATAGCGGCCATAGAAACAGCCGAAACCCCATCGATTCTAAAGCCGGCGGTTCCAGCAATGCGGCCGGCCTGAATCACGCCGCGCCAGGTGTGATACGCTTGGCGTCAGTCGCCGCTCCTCAAAGGGCTGCGGCCTTGTTGCAAACACGCTAAATAGGCATCGTCATCCGGATACCAGCCAACAATGTGTTGGCCGTCGTTATCCTCCCCCTCAAAGGCCTTCAGCAGGTCTGAAGCGAACATGCGCGTGATCGGTTCAGCGGACTGCGCGCTGTCGATTCGACAGCCGCAGCGCGTCTCTCCGTCAACCTGAACGAAGTTCTGCAATGAGGCGAGACATCGCGCGTCGAGATCGCCATATACATGGATAAATTCCCCCGTTTCTACCAGGGTGAGCACGGCCAGATTTCCCCCCACCACAAACGCGCCGTCGTTTCCAGAGCTGCAATAGGCATGGCGTATGCGGGCATCGTCACGCACGAGCAGCTCGCCCAAACAAATCAGCGTATCCGACTGCAGCCGCCCCAGCACAATGATGCCGCCATCCTCCCGCTGGGGTGACACCGCCATGCACCCCTCTACGATCAAATCTCCTTCTACGACCAGATAATCGTAATCGTGCCTGTCGTTCTCGTCTGGGAAAAACGATGGGAGGTGCAGGTCGCCTGAATGCCAGCGTATAGCTGGCTGTTCAGAATCGTAACCATTCCGGTTTAACAACTCCGCAGACGCATCGGCGACGCCGCCCGCCAATATGGTAAGGCGCGCCAGCGCCTCATCACAGCCGAGCAAGGGAAGAGCGTTGATTTTCATAGGGCCTCAGGGACAGACGTTATGGTGCCAAAGCATATAGCATGAGCTTCTCAAACCAAGCAAGCGAAGGCGTCAGGCATGGTAGCCTGCAGCGGCTAGCGTACCGCGAGAGGCGGAAAGGCCGTATTCAAATCGCGAAATCTGACGCTTGAATCAGCATCCTCCTCCTGAAAAAGCGATTTCGTCATGCCGTAAAAAAACCCCGGCGAGCCGGGGTTTTTCCTTTCATTCAGCCGATTACTTCAGGTACTGGCCGGAACGCAGCGCTTCGATGCGCTTGTCGAGCGGCGGGTGCGACATGAACAGCTCGCTGAACGACTTGGATTTGCCGTTGATGCAGAACGCCATCATGCTGCCCGCTTCCTGCGGCTCGTAGCTGGTTTTCAGGCGCTGCAAGGCGGCGATCATCTTCTCGCGGCCCACCAGCTTGGCGGAGCCGGCGTCGGCGTAGAACTCGCGGTGACGCGAGAACCACATGGTGATGATGCTTGCCAGGATGCCGAACACCAGTTCCAGCACCATCGACACCGCGAAGTAAATCATCGGGTTGCCGTTGCCTTCCCCTTCACCGTCGCGGTTGCCCAGGAAGCCGGCGGCAACCTGCGCGATCAGGCGCGAAATGAAGATGACGAAGGTGTTCACGATGCCCTGAATCAGGGTCATGGTCACCATATCGCCGTTGGCGACGTGGCTGATTTCGTGCGCGATGACCGCTTCCGCTTCGTCGCGGCTCATGCTCTGCAGCAGGCCGGTGCTGACGGCGACCAGCGAGGCGTCGCGGCGTGCGCCGGTGGCGAAGGCGTTGATGTCCGGCGCGTGGTAGATAGCAACCTGCGGCATGGCGATGCCCGCCTGCTGCGACTGACGGCGCACCGTTTCCAGCAGCCAGTTTTCGGTTTCGTTACGCGGTTGTTCAATCACTTCCCCGCCGACGGAGCGCAGCGCCATCCATTTGGACATCAGCAACGACACGAAAGCGCCGCCGAAGCCGAACAGACCGGCCATGATCATCAGGCCCTGAACGCTACTGGATTGGATTCCTGTCAGGCTGAGCACCAGCCCGAAAACCAACATCACCGCCAGGTTGGTGAGCAGGAACAGAGCTATACGCATCATAAAATGTTTACTTCCTCATAAATGTTAACAAAACGCTGTCTAAGATACCCTAGATCGTATGGGCATTCGTCACAGTTTCAAGAGTCGCGCGTCATTAACCTACTAAAAATACGAAACTTTACAAAAACGGCGCGCGACCGGGATTTGGCAAATTGTAAACGATTGTTGCGCAAGGCGGAGGGGTTTTTTGCCATAAATTTGTCAGGCGACGCATAAGCCCGCCCCCATTCCCCCGGCAGGGAAGCAGGCCTTCTCGTCACCATAAAAAAACGCACCCGAGGGTGCGTTTTTCATCCTGCCGGACGCGGCCTTATTTGGCCGGCGTTGGCTGCTGAGCGGGCCGATCTTTTTCCAGATGAGCCAGCTCCAGCGCGATATGCACGGTTTCATCCAGGTACGGATCCGGTTCCTGGTAATCCTTCGGCAAATCGTCGAGCGATTTCAGCGGCTTCTTGCCCGCACGTTCCAGGCGCTCGTTGATGCGTTTCAGACGGGTCGCATCGTCATCGTGGTTCTCTTTCTCGCGCACCGCCAGATTGAGGGACACGATGTTGCGTTTATCCTTCAGCGCCTTGTAATGCGCGATATCCTGCGCGATGTACTGGAACTCCGGATTCTGCGCGATGCGCTGCTGGTGATCTTTCAGCAGCTCCGGCTCGAACGGCGCCATATCGCCGGTCTTGCTGTAGGTCGCCGCATTGATGCTGTCCCACGGCATGGCGTTGTCTTCAAACGCTTCGCCGGTTTCCGCCGGATCGACGCCGGTCGGCATCAGAATGTCCGGGGTCACCCCTTTGCGCTGGGTGCTGCCGCCGTTGACGCGGTAGAACTTCTGAATGGTGTACTGCACCGACCCCAGCGCCGGCCACTCAGGGCGCAGCATCTGATCGTAGATGCGGTTCAGCGAACGGTACTGCTGCACGGTGCCTTTACCGAAGGTCGGCTCGCCGACGATCAGCGCACGGCCGTAATCCTGCATCGCCGCCGCGAAGATCTCGGAGGCGGAGGCGCTGAAGCGATCGACCAGCACCACCAGCGGGCCTTTGTAGTAGGTCACGCCGTCGGTGTCGGCGTCTTCACGCACTTTGCCGTTGTTGTCGCGCACCTGCACCACCGGGCCGCTCGGAATGAACAGGCCGGACAGCGACACCGCTTCGGTCAGCGCGCCGCCGCCGTTGGTGCGCAGATCGATGATCACGCTCTTGACGTTCTGCTTGGCCATCTTCTGCAGCTGCACTTTCACGTCATCGGTCAGACCGACGTAGAAGCCGGGGATGTCGAACACCGCCACCTTCTCTTTGCCGACGGTCTTGATGGTCATTTTCACCGCGCGGTCTTCCAGGCGGATGCGCTCGCGGGTCAGGGTGACCACGCGGGTTTTGGTGCCCTTGCCGGCCGGCAGGATCTCCAGGCGCACCTTGCTGCCTTTCGGCCCTTTGATCAACGATACCACGTCGTCCAGGCGCCAGCCGATCACGTCCACCATCGGTTTGCCGGCCTGGCCGACGCCGACGATGCGATCGCCCACGGTGATCGCCTTGCTCTTCGCCGCCGGGCCGCCCGGCACCATCGAGTTGATCAGGGTGTAGTCGTCATCCATCTGCAGCACCGCGCCGATGCCTTCCAGCGACAGGCTCATTTCGGTGTTGAACTGCTCGGTGTTGCGCGGAGACAGATAGTTGGTGTGCGGGTCGATTTCATGCGCAAAGGCATTCATCGCCAGCTGGAAGACGTCTTCGCTGTTGCTTTGCGTCAGGCGCTTGATGGCGAACTGATAGCGCTTGGTCAGCGTGTCGCGGATTTCTTTGTCGGTCTTGCCGGTCAGCTTGAGGTTCAGCTCGTCATAGGTGACTTTCGCATCCCACAGGCTATCCAGCTCGGCCTTGTCTTTCGGCCACGGCGCTTTGCTGCGGTCGAGATCGATAGTGCCGTTGCCGGTGAAGTTCATCGGCTTGTCCAGCAACGACAACGCATAGGTGTAACGCTCAAAGCGGCGTTTCTGCGCCAGATTGAACAGCGCGTAGAAGGTGTCCAGCTTGCCGGTTTTCAGCTCTTCGCCAACCTGATTGCGTTTGCCGGCGAACTGCGCCACGTCGGAGGCCAGCAACACGTTATGGCTGTAGTCCAGCATGTTCAGGTAGCGATCGAAGATCTTGCCTGAAAACTCCGCGTCGAGGGCAAACTGGCGGTAATGAGAGCGAGTGAAGCGCGAGGTGACGCGCTCACTCACCGTAGCGTGCTGAGGTTCCTGTTGCAGTTGAGGCAGTTGGCCGATGCGGATGTTGGCTGTTTCCGCGCCGTAACTAACACCCGCCCACAGCAGCCCTGCAATCGCTGTTAATCTGACGAATTTGTTCATGCCTGGGTTGGCCTCCGTATCAGAACTGCAAGTGTTCTGCGCGCACAATCATCGCCAGACCGGAAGAGAGCTGCACACGTACGCCATCTTTAGCGATTTCGAGTACGGTAGCATCCATCGCGCTCTTGCCTGCTCTGACTTTGATTTCCTGGCCAATTTGCAGTTTAGAGATATCCGTGACTGGCGCATAACGCGGCTGGTTTTCCTCTTTTGCTGCACGAGGTTGACGAGCTGGCTGTGGGCGAGTTTGTGGGCGCGGCTTGCGGTTCTCCGGCGCGGCTCCGCCTTCGCGACGTGCAGCGGGCTTTTTACCGGCTGGGCGCGGACGGCGTGGCGCGGCATCGGCGGATTCACCGGCGGCTTCACGTTTTTTGGCGTTTTGTTCGGCACGCTGTGCCTGAACGCGCGCTTTGGCTTCTTCAAGCTGCTGGCGAGCATGATCGACATGCTGCTGCTCCAGTTCACCGCACGGATTGCCGTCCAGATCGACGCGCTGCGCGCCGACTTTGACGCCGTACAGGTAACGCCAGCTTGAGGTGTACAGGCGCAGGGCAGAACGCAATTGCGTTTTGCTGAGATTCTCTTCCCCCTGCACGCGCTCTACCAAATCCTGAAAAATACCGATTTTCAGCGGACGAGCTTCGCCTTCGGCGCTAAAGCAGAGCGGAAAACGCTCGGCAAGAAAAGCAATGACTTCTTTACTAGAGTTCAACTTAGGTTGATTTTCCATGAAATTTCCTGATTACAACGGTATTGCCAACAAGCCACAGGCATGAACAGGCGTCATTATAATGACGCCATCGGTAATTGCCACGTTAACCGTCGATCAACTTGCCGCCACAGTCACATATTTCGCACTGTCGCACTGTTCCAGTTGCTCACAAAGCCCCGCCACCACGGCTTTCAAGCCCGCTTCGTCCTGTTCGTCGAAGCGTTGATAAACCGTGCTGTCGATATCCAAAACGCCGATCGCTCGGCCGCCAACCGCCAGCGGCAGCACGATTTCCGCGTTGCTGGCCGCATCGCAGGCGATATGGCCCGGGAACGCATGCACGTCGCCGACGCGCTGCACGCGATTTTCCGCCACCGCCGTGCCGCACACGCCCTTGCCCACCGGAATACGCACGCAGGCGATCTTGCCCTGGAACGGCCCCAGCACCAGCTGGCCGCCATCCATCAGATAGAAACCGACCCAGTTCACGTCATCCAGACGCTCGTTGAGCAACGCGCTGGCGTTGGACAACGCCGCGATAAAGTTGGTTTCCCCGCCGAGCAACGCGCTCAGGTCACGTTTTAATTCCGCGTAGAATTGTTCTTTTGTCATGTGATAACCATTGAAACAGTGAAGATGGCCAGAAGCCCAAAGCTTAGGCCCTATAAAATAAGCATTAAATGCGTATAGCCACAAGGTTAATCATCTGTTGCTTCACAAAACCCTGTCGCTCGGGGTATGTTTGCCGCTCAGAATCCCGGTTTACCTCGTTTTACCGTCCGGCGCCCGATCGCCAGTGACGCGGCCGGTTTATTTTTCAGCTACGCTGACAGTTCCGGCGGGCTCAAGGGCAGCGACTTGTCAAAGATGAAAATACACGCGATCACCGCCCCCCTTTCCAAAGCGCGCCACCAGCGCTGCTGCGAGTGCGATCTGCTGTTCGTGCTGCCGCCGCTCAGCGGCAACCAGGCCGCCTATTGCCCGCGCTGCAACGCCAAGGTAGTGAACGGCCGCGACTGGTCGATGACGCGCCTGACCGCCATGGCGATCGCCATGCTGCTGCTGATGCCGTTCGCCTTCACCGAACCGCTGATCAGCATCCGCCTGCTCGGCACGCGCATCGACGCCAGTTTGCTGGAAGGCATCTGGCAGATGAGCCGTCAGGGCGACCCGCTTACCGCCAGCATGGTGGCGTTCTGCACCATCGGCGCCCCGCTGACGCTGGCGCTGTCGTTGCTGTACCTGCGCTTCGGCCACGCGCTCGGCATGAACCTGCGGCCGGTGCTGCTGATGCTGGAGCGGCTCAAAGAGTGGGTGATGCTGGACATCTATCTGATCGGCATGGCGGTGGCGGCGATCAAGGTGCAGGATTACGCCGACATCCAGGCGGGCAGCGCGCTGATCGCCTACCTGTCGCTCACCCTGCTCAGCATCCTGACGCTGATCCACGCCAACCTGGAGCAGCTGTGGGAGCGTTACTATCCGCAGGAACAGCCGAAAGGCCCGCCGGCGGCGCTGCACATTTGCCTGTCCTGCCACTATACCGGCTACCCCGACGCGCGCGGCCGCTGCCCGCGCTGCCACGTGCCGATGTGCCATCGCCAGCCTTACAGCCTGCAGAAAACCTGGGCGGCGCTGATCGCGGCGATGATCCTGTTGATACCGGCCAACCTGCTGCCGATTTCCATCATTTACGCCAACGGCGTGCGCCTCGAAGACACCATATTCTCCGGCGTGGTCTCGCTGGCCACCTCCGGCAACGTGCCGATCGCCGCCATTGTGTTCATCGCCAGCGTGCTGGTGCCCTTTACCAAAGTGATCGTGCTGATCACGCTGTTGTTCAGCATTCACTTCAAAACCTCGCACAGCCTGAAGACGCGCATTCGTCTGCTGCGTCTGGTCGCCTGGATCGGCCGCTGGTCGATGCTCGATCTGTTCGTTATCGCCTTGATGATGTCGCTGGTAAACCGCGACCAGCTGTTATCTTTTACTATGGGACCGGCCGCGTTTTACTTTGGCTCGGCGGTCATTTTGACTATTCTTGCCGTTGAGTGGCTGGATAGCCGATTGATTTGGGATGCACATGCAACAGGAAACGCCGACTACACCGACTGAAGCGCGGGTCAAGAACAAGCGCCGCATTTCACCGTTCTGGTTACTGCCGTTCATCGCCCTGCTGATCGCCGGGTGGCTGGTCTATAACAATTTCCAGGAGCGCGGCACCACCGTCACCATCGATTTCCAATCGGCGGCGGGCATCGTCGCCGGCCGCACGCCGGTACGCTATCAGGGCGTAGAGGTCGGCACGGTGCAGAAAATCAGCCTGAGCAAAGATTTGCGCAGCATCGTGGTGGAGGCCAGCATCAAAAGCGATCTGGAAGACTCGCTGCGCGAAGGCACTCAGTTCTGGCTGGTGACGCCCAAAGCCTCGCTGGCCGGGGTCTCCGGGCTCGATGCGCTGGTCGGCGGCAACTATATCGGCATGATGCCCGGCAGCGGCAAGGAGCAAACTCACTTCACCGCGCTCGATACCCAGCCGAAATACCGCCTGAACACCGGCGAGCTGATGATCCACCTGCACGCCGACGATCTCGGCTCGCTCAACAGCGGCTCGCTGGTCTACTACCGTAAAATCCCGGTCGGCAAGGTGTATGACTACACCATCAGCGAAGGTAACAAGGGCGTGACCATCGACGTACTGATCGACCGCCGTTTCGCCAACCTGGTGAAGAGCAACAGCCGCTTCTGGAATGTCTCCGGTTTCAAGGGCGATTTCAGCCTGTCCGGCGCGACGGTGCAAATGGAGAGCCTGGCGGCGCTGGTCAACGGCGCCATCGCCTTCGATTCGCCGGCCGATGGCCAGCAGGCCAAGGGCGATCAGAGCTATACCCTGTATCCGGATCTGGCCCACAGCCAGCGCGGCGTCAATATCCTGCTGGATCTGCCGAGCGGCAACAGCCTGAGTGAAAACCGCACGCCGCTGATGTACCAGGGGCTGCAGGTCGGCACCCTGACCAAGCTGACGTTGCAACAGGACAGCAAAGTGGTCGGTGAACTGACCATCGATCCTTCGGTGGTCGATCTGATGCGCAGCGGCACCCGCATCGTGATGCGCAGCCCGCGCATCAGCCTCAACGACGCCAAGCTCAGCCAGCTGCTGACCGGCACCACGCTGGAGTTGGTGCCGGGCGAAGGTGAGCCGCAGCAGCGCTTCAACGTGCTGGACAGCAGCGAAACGCTGTTGCAGCAGCCGGGCGTGCTGACCGTCACGCTAAATGCGCCGCAAAGCTACGGCATCGACGTCGGGCAACCGCTGGTGGTGCACGGCGTGAAAGTCGGCCAGATCCTGAGCCGCACCCTGACCGCCGGCGGCGTGGTGTTCACCGCCGCCATCGACGCGCAGTATCGCGGCCTGCTGCACAAAGACAGCAAATTCGTGGTCAACAGCCGGCTCGACGTCAAGCTGGGCATCGACGGTATGGAAGTGCTCGGCGCCAGCGCTCAGGAATGGGTGGACGGCGGCGTGCGCATTATTCCCGGCAGCAAGGGGGAACCGGGCGGCCAATACCCGCTGTACGCCAACAGCGAAAAAGCCGAGGAAGGCATCGTCGGCAACGCCCCTTCCACCACCCTGACCCTCAGCGCCACCAGCCTGCCGGATGTGCAGGCCGGTTCGGTGGTGCTGTACCGCAAATTCCAGGTGGGCGAGATCGTCAACGTTCGGCCGAAGGCCAACGAGTTTGAGGTTGACGTGTACATCAGCCCGGAATACCGCAAGCTGCTGACCCGCGAAAGCATCTTTTGGGCCGAAGGCGGCGCCAAGGTGCAGCTCAACGGCAGCGGGCTGACGGTGCAGGCTTCGCCGCTTAACCGCGCGCTGAAAGGCGCCATCAGCTTCGACAACCTGCAGGGCGTGACGCTCAACAAGGGCGCCAACCGCGTGCTGTACGCCAGCGAAACCGCCGCCCGCGCGGTGGGCAGCCAAATCATGCTGCGAACCTATGACGCCAGCAAGCTGTCGGCGGGCATGCCGCTGCGCTACCTCGGTATCGACGTCGGCCAGGTGGAGTCGCTGCAGCTGGCGCCGGAGCGCAACGAAGTGTTGGCCAAAGCGGTGCTGTATCCGGAATATGTGCACACTTTCGCGCGCCTGGGCAGCCGCTTCTCGATCGTTTCGCCGGAGATCTCCGCCGCCGGCGTCAGCAATCTCGATACCCTGCTCCAGCCTTATATCAACGTGGAGCCGGGGCGCGGCCGCGAGCTGCGCACCTTCGAGCTGCAGCAGGCCAGCATCACCGACTCGCGCTATCTCGACGGCCTGAGCGTAGTGCTCGACGCCGCCGAAACCGGCTCGCTGCAGATCGGCACGCCGGTGCTGTTCCGCGGCGTAGAGGTCGGCACCATCACCGGCTTCTACCTTGGCGCCATGTCCGATCGGGTGCACGTCGCGCTGCGCATCAGCAAGAAATATCAGCATCTGGTGCGCAACAACAGCGTGTTCTGGCTGGCTTCGGGTTACAACCTGCAGTTCGGCCTGACCGGCGGCGTGATCAAGAGCGGCACCTTCCAGCAGTTCATCCGCGGCGGTATCGCCTTCGCCACGCCGCCGACCATTCCGCTGGCGCCGAAAGCCACGCCGAACAAACACTTCCTGCTGAATCCGGAAGAGCCTAAGGACTGGAAAACCTGGGGCACCGCCATTCCGCGCGATTAAATTTCGCATTTTCCTCAGGGCCTGGCATCGCCAGGCCCTGTTTTTTTCCGCTTTGTGATAAACTCTCGCCCTTATCTTTATTGCACCCTGAGAGTTCGCCCGTGGCCAAATCCACCGCCGTTTTTCTGCCCCCCGCTTTCCTTGACGCCACCCGCGCCATCATGCCCGCCGAGCTGGCGATGGACGATTTTATCGCCGCCTGCCAGCGCCCGCTGCGCCGTAGCCTGCGCGTTAATACGCTGAAAATCAGCGTCGCCGACTTCCTGGCGCTGGTGCAGGATTACGACTGGCGACTGGAGCCCATTCCCTGGTGCGCGGAAGGGTTCTGGATCGAGCGCGACGATGAAGAGCTGCGCCTGGGCAGCGCCGCCGAACACCTGAGCGGCCTGTTCTACATTCAGGAAGCCAGTTCGATGCTGCCGGTCAGCGCGCTGTTCGCGGGCGGCGCGGCGCCGACTCGGGTGCTGGACGTGGCGGCGGCGCCGGGATCCAAAACCACCCAGATCGCCGCGCTGATGGGCAATCAGGGCGGGATCGTCGCCAACGAATACTCCGCCAGCCGGGTGAAAGTGCTGCACGCCAATATCAGCCGCTGCGGCGTGAAGAACACCGCGCTGACCCACTTCGACGGCCGGGTGTTCGGCGCCGCGCTGCCGGAGAGCTTCGACGCCATTCTGCTCGACGCCCCCTGCTCCGGCGAAGGCGTGGTGCGCAAGGATCCGGACGCCATGAGCAACTGGTCGCCACAGAGCGTGGCCGAGATCGCCGCCACCCAACGCGAACTGATCGACAGCGCGTTTCATGCGCTGGCGCCGGGCGGCGTGATGGTTTACTCCACCTGCACGCTCAATGCGCAGGAAAATCAGCAGGTGGTGCGCTGGCTGCTGGACACCTACGGCGACGCGGTCAGCATCGAGCCGCTGGGCGAGCTGTTCCCCGGCGCCAACAAGGCGCTGACCGCCGAAGGTTTCCTGCACGTCTTCCCGCAGATTTACGACAGCGAAGGCTTTTTCGTCGCCCGCCTGCGCAAACGGCGCGCCGTGGCGCCGTTGCCGAAGCCGACCTACAAAGTCGGTAAATTCCCGTTCAGCCCGCTGTCCGGCAAAGAAGCGGCGCAGGTCGCCCAAGCCGCCGCCGCATCCGGCTTAACCTGGGGCGATGACGGCCGGCTGTGGGAGCGCGACAAAGAGATCTGGCTGTTCCCGGCCGAGCTGGAACCGCTGTTCGGCAAGGTGCGCTTCTCGCGCATCGGCCTCAAACTGGCGGAGCGTTTCCCTAAAGGTTTCCGCTGGCAGCACGAGGCGGCGATCGCGCTGGCCGGCACCGGCGGCAAAGCGCATTTCGAGCTGGACGCCGCGCTGGCGCAGGAGTGGTATCACGGCCGCGATCTCTACCCGGAACTGCCGCCGGCGGGCGATGAATGCATCGTCACCTACCAAGGGCAGCCGCTGGGCATCGCCAAGCGCATCGGTAGCCGTATCAAGAACAACCTGCCGCGCGAGCTGGTGCGCGACGGCGCGCTGGATTTCCACCTGTAAACAATACCGCGCCGGGGAATAAAACGCCCCGGCGATAAAATAACGCTAATAATATTCCCATCACCGTTCGTTATTATTCTAATCATTTCAATTTATCGGTATACCTAACCTGCAAGCCCCGTCAGCCGGGGGATGGTAATAAAAAGTTTCTCGCTTTCATCAAGACAATTCCCGATTCTTATTCTATTAATTAAAGTGCAGCTAAATGAATACGTTCAACCCACCTCTGGGTGGCGTCTTTGCGGGCTTTCTCTCATACGGCAAGGAATATAAGATGAAAAAAACTCTGATGGCATTGACCTCGGTAGCAACCCTGCTGTGCGCCAACGGCGCGGCTAACGCAGCAGGCACCATTCAAGGCACGCTAGGCGTGACGCTGACCATCGGCGCCGGTTGCGTCGTGGGTGGCGGCAACAGCAGCGGTTCCGTCAACGACTTCGGCTCCATCAGCTTCGGCACTTACTCTTCACTGGCCAACATCATCGACGCCAGCGCCACCGGCGCAGGGGGGGCCGGTACGCTGTCATTGACCTGCACCACCGGCACAGACTACACGGTGGCGCTGGACAACGGGCTCCACGTCACGTCAGGCACCCAACGCCGCATGGCCAGCACCGCAGGCGCATTCATCAGCTATAACCTTTACCAGGATGCCGCGCGCACCACCGCCTGGGGCAGCGGCGCCAACGCGCTGACCGGCACCGGCACCGGCGCCGCCGTTCCGCTGATCGTGTATGGCCGCGTGCCGGCGGCCGGTTCTACCCCGGCGGCGGACACCTATAACGACACCGTCACGATGACGGTCACCTGGTAACGGTGCGGCTCGCGCTTTGCTGCGGCGGATTATGGGCGTGCAGCCTGTTGGCGCTGGCCGACAGTAAAACGGCGACCCTCGGCGTCAGCGCGACCTTGCTCAGCGCCTGTGAAGCCGGCAGCAGCTCAGGCGGCAACGTCAGCTTCGGCACGCTGAATTTCGGCACGCTGTATTTTCTCAGCACCGCCACCAGCGTCGCCGGGCAGCAAAACGCCGGCGCCATTCGGGTGAAATGCACCAACGGCACCAGCTACAGCGTTCTGCTTGGCGGCGGGCAAAGCGGCAATACCGCGGCCCGCTACCTGCAAAGCGCGGCCGGCCAACGGGTGAATTACAACCTGTACACCAACGCCGCCCACAGCACCATTTGGGACAATCTGACGGGCGTGTCACAAACCGCCAACGGTTCGGACAACTGGCTGCCGGTCTATGGCATGATTCCGGCGCAGTCCACGCCCCCGACAGGCAGCTACACCGATACGGTACAGGTCACGATCAATTGGTAATGACGATGCGCGCTTCCATTTGCGGTTTGCTGTTCTGCCTGCCGCTTTCCCCGGCCCAAAGCGATACCGGCGTCAACGACTTGACCAAAAGCCAGCCGTTCACCGTAAATGCAACCGTGGTAAAAGGCTGCGTATTGGGCAGCGGCGTCAGTGACGTGACCACCTTCGGCACCCTGAACTTCGGCCAGCTGTCCTCACTGAGCAACGCGGTCAGCGTCGTCTCCAGCAGCGGCGCCGGTTCGGTGCTGTTTCGCTGCAACCCGGGGCTGAGCGTTACGCTGGCCCTCGGCGTCGGCAATCATGTGACCGGATCCATCGCTGGCGGCAGAAAATTACAAAACGCCGCCACGTCGGAAACGCTGCTGTATCAACTTTATCAAGACAGCAACTACGCCACCCTTTGGGGGGATGGCGCCAACGGCGGCGCGGCGCAGACCGTCGCCGCCACCGGCAGCACGCAAGAAATCAAGGTTTACGCCCGTCTGTTTTCGACCAGTACCCTGCCCACCAGTGGCGTTTACAGCGATACGGTCTTGTTGACGGTCACTTATTAAGTTTTTTTGCAATAAGGATGAGTTATGCGCATACCCTTCCGCCTGCCGTTAACGGCAGCCCTGCTCCTGGCAAGCCAGCAGCACGCCCTGGCCGCGGCCTCCATTCTCATTTGGCCAATCGATCCGGTGATTGAAGATCAACAACAGGCCACCGCGCTGTGGCTGGAAAATCGCGACAGCAAACCGGTCTATATGCAAATTCGCGTGTTGGGTTGGCGGCAAACCGCCGGCAAAGACGATTACAGCAACCAAAGCGACGTGATCGCCAGCCCGCCGGTGGCGTCGATCGCGCCAGGCAAACGCCAGCTGATACGCCTGATCAAACAGTCGGCCCCGGCGGCGGGACAGGAGCGCGCCTACCGCATTTTGGTCGATGAAGTGCCGGTGAAAGAACAGTCGTCGGGCGCCGCTCCCGGCGGTGCGGAGATGGGGCTGAAATTCCAGATGCGCTACTCGGTGCCGCTGTTCGTCAGCGGCAAGGGCATTTGGACCAAACAGGACAGCGAAAAACCGCGCGATTACGCGACCGCCAGCCAACCTCAGCTCAGCTATCGTCTACAGCAGCAAAGCAGCGAACGCTGGCTGGAGGTGCGAAATCAAGGCGCAGTGCATGCCCGCATTTCGAAAGTGACGCTGCAAGGCCGCAGCCTGAATCCCGGCCTGATGGGATACGTGCTGCCCGGTTCGCAAATGCGCTTCGCCTTGCCGCCCGCCGGCGGTTTCAGCAGCGGCAAACTGATGGCCACGGTCAATGACAACAAACAGCCCGTAGCCATTCCGTCTTATTGAGGCCCAGGTGCAGCCGACAGGGAGGCTATCGACGCGGCGTTTCAGCCTTAAGCCGCTGGCGTTTGCCATGCTGAGCATGGCGGCCGGCGGCTGGCTGCCGTTTGCGCTCGGCGACGATCTGCCGCCGCCGCCCAGCGCCGTCAGCATGCCGGACACCACGCTGTATCTGGAGCCGGTCGTCAACGGGCGCCAAACCGGCAACGTCGTGCCGGTCAACTACCGCGGCGGCCATTACTACATGACGCCCCAGCAACTGCTCGACGCCGGGCTGCCGGTAGCGGATAAGCAGGCGAAAGAGATCGCCGTCGATCGGCTGGAGAAGGTGGATGTCAGCTACAGCGGCGAGAGCCAGCAGTTGCTGATCAACGTGCCTAACGACTGGTTGCCGCAGCAAACCATCGGCGCCCATTCACCGTTGCAGCGCTTGCCGGCGCAAAGCAGTCTGGGTTTGCTGTTCAACTACGATATCTATGCCAGCCAAAGCAACGGCAATGGCCGGCCGGGCTACCTGTCGGCGTGGAGCGAACAGCGACTGTTCGACGGGTTCGGCGTCATCGCCAACACCGGCATCTACCGCAGCGGGTTTAACGGCGGGCCGAACGACGATGGCGGGCGCTATATTCGATACGACAGCTACTGGCGTTTCAACGACGACCAGCGGATGCTGAGTGTGATCGCCGGTGACCTTACCACCGGCTCGCTCCCCTGGAGCAGCGCCGTGCGCATCGGCGGCTTGCAATTGGCGCGCAATTTCGCGGTGCGCCCGGATCTTATCACCTACCCGCTGCCGCAGTTTTCCGGCCAGGCGGCATTGCCCAGCAGCGTCGATTTATACATCAACAGCTATAAAAACAGCACCACCAACATCAATCCCGGACCGTTCACCCTCAACAGCGTGCCCTACATTAATGGCGCGGGTCAGGCCACCGTCGTCACCACCGACGCCCTCGGCCGCCAGGTCAGCACCACGGTGCCGTTCTACGTGGCCAGCAACCTGCTGCAGACCGGCATGAGCGATTTCAGCATTTCCACCGGTTTGCTGCGGCGCAACTACGGGTTGAATTCTGCCGATTACGGGCAATGGGTCGGCAGCGCCAGCTTACGTTACGGCGTCACTGATTGGTTAACCCTGGAAGGACGCGCCGAAGGCGCAGCCGAGTTGGCGGTTGGCGGCGCCGGCGCCGACCTTCGCGTCGGGCAATGGGGGGTTCTCAACGCGTCCTACAGCGTCAGCCAGGCCGGCGATGAAGCGTTTAACGGCGGACGGGCGATACAATCCCCCACCTATTACGATCCGCTGACCGGCAGGCCGTTGCAACAGCCGGATCCCCAGCCCGTCTATCGCTACACCGGCAACCACGGCGATCAGAGCAGCTTTGGTTACACCTACAGCAACC
Organism: Serratia sp. CY33525; assembly: GCF_052169115.1. Taxonomy (NCBI): domain Bacteria; kingdom Pseudomonadati; phylum Pseudomonadota; class Gammaproteobacteria; order Enterobacterales; family Yersiniaceae; genus Serratia; species Serratia sp. CY33525. Next base: position 253,708 of record NZ_JBJNLK010000004.1, read on the forward strand.
AACGTTTCAGCCTCAACGCCCAACGCATCCTGCGCAGCGCCGATTTTGGCGACATTTCCGTGTATAAAAGCGACTACCGCCTGAGCCGCCGCACCGATCAGTTGACCGGCAGCGTCAGCCTGGGCCGGCTCGGCAGCCTCGGCGCCGGTTATTTTGACGTCCGCGACGCCATCGCTCAGCGAACCCGCCTGGTGAACCTGTCCTACAGCGTATCGCTTTGGCGCAACAGCAGCCTGTACGCCTCGCTGAACCGGGAAATCGGCAGCAGCGGTTACAGCGCCCAGCTGCAGCTCTCCATTCCGTTCGACAGCTGGGGCACGGCCAGCTTCAGCGCCGCGCGCGACAACAACAACCGCTGGAGCGAACGCGTCAGCTACAGCCGCGCCGCGCCGACCGATGGCGGTTTCGGCTGGAATCTGGCCTACGCCAATAACCCGAGCGGCGGCGATTACCGCCAGGCCGATCTGACCTGGCGCACCCGCAGACTCGAAGCCCGAGCGGGCGTATACGGCACCCGCGATGAAACCAACCACTGGGGAGAAATCAGCGGTTCGCTGGTGGCGATGAACGGCGGCGTGTACGCCACCAACACCATCAACGATGCCTTTGCGCTGGTGTCCACGCAAGGATACGCCGACATTCCGGTGAGCTATGAGAACCAGCCGATCGGCAAGACCGACGCCCAGGGCTATTTACTGGTGCCGACCGTCACCTCTTACTACCATGCGAAATTCCAGATTGATCCGCTCAACCTGCCCGCCGACGTCGCGCTGCCGACGGTGGAGAAAACCGTCGCCATTCGCGATCACAGCGGTTTTCTGGTTGAGTTCCCCATCCAACCCATCTCCGCCGCCGACGTCGAACTGGTTGACGAACAAGGCAAACCGTTGGCCAACGGCAGCCAGGTGGCGGTGGTTGGCGGCAATCAGCAAAGCTATGTCGGTTGGGATGGCATGACCTATATCGACCCGGTGCAACAACACAATCGGCTGAGCGTGATCCCGGCCGACGGCGGCCCGCCGTGTCAGGCGGAATTCAGCCTGGCGAAGCCTCAGGGCATCCAGCGCGTCGGCCCGGTTGTCTGCCGCTAATTCAACGACGGAGAGTCACTATGTTTCGGGGATTGAAAGCCTTCTTATTGTTAACCCTCTCGCTGCTGTTCTGTCAGCGCGCATTCGCCGACTGCGCCACCACCAACGGCACCGTCACCTTACCGGGAAGCAGCTCTTTCGTGGTCTACAACGGGCAGATCAACGCCCAGGGTACCGCCGGCCTCAACTGCACCGGCCTCGGGCTATCGCTGCTGTCGCAGAACACCGTCACGGTCAAGGTTGCGTCGACCACCAACGGCATGGCGGTCGCCAACACCGACGGTTCCGGCGATAAAATCGCCTACCTGATCTATCCCGACGCCAACTATCAATATCCCTACAGCATCGGGCAGACCATTGACTACAGCTCGCTGAACCTGCTGTCGCTGATCCTGATCTCTTCCAACGTCAACTTTCCGCTGTATATCAAAACCACCGCCGGCGCCAACGTGCGTTCGGGCACCTATACCGACACCATCAACCTGATCTGGAACTACCATATCTGCGGCCTCGGCGTGCTCGGCCTGTGCATCTGGTGGGACGGCGTCAACAAGGCCAGCACGGTCAGCGTCAGCGTCGCCATCACCAAAGACTGCCTGATCGGCACCGCGCCCAACGTCAACTTCGGCAGCATGGCGTTGGTCGGGCAGTTCAATCCTGTCAATCAGAGCATCACCCTGACCTGCACCAAAACCGAGGGATACAACACCTATTTCACCAACGGCAATAACCCGGTCTCCGGTTGGCGGCGTATGAAAAGCGGCACCAGCAATTTCATGCAGTATCAGATTTACTTGCCCAATACGACGACCGTTTGGGATAGCACCAACAAACAGAGCGGCGCCGGCACCGGGCTGGCGCAAAGCATCCCGTATAAGGCGGCGGTCAATGCGGCGCAGACGGAAGTGGCGGTCGGCAGCTATCAAGACAATCTCAGTTTTGTGGTGGAGTACTAGGCGCGGTGCTTTGCCGTCGTGGAAATTGTTTCCAAAATGTAATTTTTATGTGGCATTTTTTGCTCACTTGGCTATGCTGTTACCGATGGCCGCACTGGTCTAACCTCCTACCACACCATTGAGCAAGGAGTTCCCATGAGCAAAACCGTCGTAAAAATTGGCAGCTTCGAGGTCGATGACGCGCATCTTAACGCCGGCGCCGACCGCGCCGGCACCCTGAGCATTCCCTGCAAGTCCGATCCGGATCTGTGCATGCAGCTGGACGGCTGGGATGAACACACCAGCATTCCGGCGATCCTCGACGGCAAACAGTCACTGCTGTACAAGCAGCACTACGATCGGCAGGCGGACGCCTGGGTGATGCGGCTGGCATGAAAATGCATCAGAACTGCTGACGACGCGCTGTTTTCATCGGAAACAGCGCGTTTTTTTATGCGATGGCGATGCCGCGGCCGGCAAAGAAAGGGGTGAAGCGGCTGAGCGGCAGGTGCACCCGCTCGCGCGTCGCCGGGCTGTCGCCCGAAGGATTGTGGAAGGTCACGCTTTGCGCATCGGCGGCGGTGATCAGCACCAGATGCCCGCCCCGCTGCGGCGGTATGCTCTCCGGCCGGCGAATGGAGGGATGCACCGAGGCGATAAAGTAACGGCATTCTTGAAGCAGCGCCGGCACGTCAGCGGCCTCCAGCCCCACCTTCACCTCCGCTTGCAGCGCGAACTGCTCGCGTACAAACTCGACGAACGGCGCGTAAATCAGCCCCTTTATCCGCACCCCTTCGCGCACATAGGCGCCGTAAGGCAGGCTGCGCCGCGCCAGCTCCAGCAGCGGCGGCGCTTCGCCGTCGCGGTGGCCCAGCACCATTTTCAGACAGGCCATGCCGCACACGTGATTGGCCCACTCGACGTACTCCGCCCGATCGCGGGCGCCGCTGCGCGCCCAATTTTCGTCTTGCGCCAGCGTCGCGCGGCCGGCGATCAGATCGGCGGCCAGTTCCGGGCTGGCCCACTGGCACTCGTAGGGAACGGCGCGCATAAGATTAGAATTTGTCGACGACTTTGAAATTCATCAGCACCAGCGTCATGTCCGGCGAGAACAGATCGTACTCTTCAAAGAAGCGCTGCAGCTCTTTGCGCCAGTGCGCCAGCGAGCGATCGCCCTCGCCTTCGGCAAAGGCGTGCGCTTCATCGACCTGATCGTAAGTTTTCATTTCCACCGCGGTCAGCTCGACCGCGCAGACCGGCTCACCCTTGCCGTCCACCACCAGGAACCGATCGCCGGCCTGCGGGATCCCCTCGCCGTCGAGGTTGGAACAGGTGGCCGTTTTGGTGCCATTGAGGATCAATTGCACCACTTCATCGGCCTGCTGCTCGGTATCGCCGAACGCCCAGCGCTCAAGGTGCTCGTATTTCTGTGGAATTGCCGTCGCCATGATTATACCTTTAGGAAAAATGCATCAATGCAGACAGGATAGTACAACGTATTGCCGGCCGTCTGCATCCGTCGCAAGCGCGACTGCGCGTTCCGCCACCGCCGCCTTTACGCGTTTTTACCGTTCTTCGCTGTGCCTGTCGCGCTGTCGGGCGCATACTGTGAACATTATTCACCCAATGGCGACCGCCAGGCGGCAACATGCGGCAAAATGACATCGATGCTGACGATACCTTCAGCGATTTACTCAACGGCGTCGCGTTAGTGACGCTTTTCCTCATCATCCTCGCCGGTGGATGGTATTTCAGCTAAAGGGGAAACAACGTGGCAACAAAACGCATGGGCGCCAAGCTCAGTAAAATGGTGGTGGTGCTGGTGCTGATCTGCCTGGCGTTGCTGCTGTTGCGTTGGGCGGCGATCGCTTTCGGTTAACCCCGCGAAACGCCGGCGCCCTGCTCACCGACGCCGCGGCGCGGTCGGCTCCAGCAACTCCCGCAAATAGGCCAAGCGCGCCTCTCCCTGCGGCAACCAGCGGCGACACAGCCAATGCTGCGTTTCACCCGTGCGGCTCAGGCGGTAGTATTCCGTAAAGGTTTCGACCCAGTTCATGATGTTTTCTCCTGCTTTTCGACACCGCAAGTATTGAGCGTAAAAACCAGAAGAAATACTGATGGCTTGTTTTTTATGCTTCCTGTTTTAGGCAGCCGGTAGCGAAGCCGCAGTTCAGCTGCTACATTGGGCAAAAATCAACCAACCGAGGTAGGCCATGACGTTCTCGGAACAGGAGATTAAACCCGTATGGGATGAGGTCGCACGCCTGATCGGCGACGGCGTGATGCAGCTGCGCCATCGCGGCGAAGCGCTGTCGGTGGAAACGCTGGAAAAACATCTGGCGCGGCAGCTGGCGGACAGCAACGATATCGAACGGCGCATCCTACTCGGCGCCGCCATCAACATGCTGAAAGGCGGAAAATGAATCGCCAACCGAAAAGGTTGGCGATCCGACAGAAGCCCGAGGTATGCAAGCCCGGCCTTCTGCGCGCTACTATGTCACGCTAATATGACGGAATTAATAGGAATTGTCGGGTTTTTGCCCAAAACGCCCTATTTTTGTTGCCTGCATTACGCCAGCACGAAATCATCCGCATCCAGCGGCTGCCCCACCACTTTCACCAGGAAATCGCTGCCGGTGTTGAACAGCGTCAGATCGATCTTGTCTTCACCGCGCACGAAGTCGCGGATCCAATCCGCCGGTGGCGGTGAGGAAGTCGCGATCGGTATTGGAATTGAAACCGTAGATCGTATCGCCGATGCGGGTGTGCATGTTGGCGCCGTAGAAATGCGGGATCGCCGTGATGTCGTTGAGCAATGGCCCGGATGAGTACGCGCCTTTAAAGTCCTGCCCGATGTTGCTTTCGCTGAAATAGCTCATCACGCTGTGGGTGCGGCTGTCCTCGAAATAAAAAACCGGGGCAATCCAACCCCGGCTATCCATAAGAAATTCTGGACTCAGACTAACCAACCGAGCAGCAGCGTCGCGCCAATGACCGTGGAAGCGCCGCCGATGCGCGTGGCGATTTGGGCGAACGGCATTAGCCCCATGCGGTTCGATGCCGACAGGATCGCCACGTCACCGGTGCCGCCCAGGCCGCTGTGACAACAGGTGACGATCGCCGCTTCCACCGGGAACATCTTCAGGTAAGGCGCAATCAGGAAACTGACCAGCCCCATCGACAGCACCACCGAACCGCAGACCACCACATAACCGACCGAGAACACCGCCACCACGCTTTCCAGCGGCACGTACAGCATGCCCAGACCGATCATCAGCGGCCACACCAGCGCGGTGGAGACGAACTTGTAGAAACTGTGCGCGCCGATCTCCATCGAGGCCGGGATCATCCGGCAGTATTTGCACAGCACCGCGAACAGGATCATCAGCACCGGGCCGGGAATATGCACGATGTGTTCAAACAGGCCGCCGACGATAAAGAAAGCGCAGATCACCAGCAACCCGCCGCCCATCAGTTGGAAATCGACGTTGCCGCTTTGCTCCTTGATGGCGAACATCGCGTTCTCCTGCGCCGAGCGGATCAGCATGCCGTCGCCGCTCAGCGCCTTGCGCTGCATGCCGATGCGCGCCAGCACCCCGGCGGTCACGATGGCGAAGATGTTGCCCAGCACCGCCGCCGGCGCCAGCTGCGCGACGTAGACGTCCGGCGTCGAGCCCAGGATCGCCGAATAGGCCAGCGACAGCGGTAAAATCCCCTCGCCGATGCCGCCGCCGATGATCGGCACGATGATGAAGAAAAAGGTGTGATAAAAGGTAAAGCCGAACAGCTTGCCCACCAGCAGCCCGGTGATCACCGCCGTCACCGTACCGACCACCAAGGGCACAAACATGCGAATCATCCCCTGAATCAGGATCACCCGGTTCATGCCGAGAATGCTGCCGACCACCAGACTGGCGATGACGAAATAGAGCAGGTTGGCGTCTTTCATCAGCAGATGAACGGTGCCCATGACGTTAGGCTGGAAGACATTGAAATAGACCAACACCGACGGCACCATCAAACACAGAATGGCCGGCCCGCCGATATCGCGCAGCACGGGAATGCTTTTTCCCAACTGCGCCAGCGCAAAGCCCAGCGTCATTATCACCGCCAGGCCGCCGATCATATTCTTCGGCAGGAAGTTGGCGTAGGCGGAAATCGCCACGATCGCGCAAATCGTGATAAACAACGCGATCGGCACCGCACCGATATCTATTTGACGAAGTTGATTAATTAATCCTGAGGATTCGGACGATGCCGCATTTTTATCACAGGCCAGTTCTGCATTTATCTGTTTCATTATTCACCCTGCTGACAAGCGTACAGTACGGTTAGATTCACCTGGCGCAACAGTCTTGCCATAGCCAAGCAAAAACAAATGATTACGAAAAATCCTATTGTGGATTTCGCTTTTTCTAATAAGAAATAAAACAGTGGACAGCCCTGACGATATGATAAAAAATAAAAATGCAAAACTAAATTACGCCGGCGAAATTCAATATTGTGACCCTCCGCCAAGGTTGGTTTTAATTAATTATCGTCAGCATTTTGTAATTAAAGTAAGCAGGCTTAAATTCGCTGCTATGCTATAGGAGGGCGAAAAAGCCCCCTGTTTTATTAATAAAGAACCGGAAACGCATTAGCTGAATCCGGTCAGCTTGATCCGAACCTTAATCCTGCGCGCGGCACCGCACGGGAAAGAGGCATAATATGACTCATAAGGAAGTAGAATATGTCTTCACGCGCTGTTACCCCACAAACCCTCGCTCGCTACGGCATCCATCAGGCCGCCGACATCGTCTATAACCCCAGCTATGAATTGCTGTTCGCCGAAGAGACCCGCGCCGACCTGCCGCCGCTGGAACGCGGCACCCTCACCCAACTCGGCGCGGTCAACGTCGCGACCGGTGAGTTCACCGGCCGTTCGCCGAAGGACAAATACATCGTGCGCGACGACACCACGCGCGATACCGTCTGGTGGTCGGACAACGGCACCGGCAAAAATGACAACCAGCCGCTCTCCCCGGAAGTCTGGCAGCATCTGAAGACGCTGGTGGGCAACCAGCTCTCCGGCAAGCGTTTGTTCGTGGTCGACGCGTTCTGCGGCGCCAACGCCGACACGCGCCTGAAAGTGCGCTTCATCACCGAGGTGGCCTGGCAGGCGCACTTCGTGAAAAACATGTTTATTCGCCCGAGCGACGCCGAACTGGCGGACTTCGAGCCGGACTTCGTGGTGCTGAACGGCGCCAAATGCACCAACCCGGACTGGCAGCAGCAAGGGCTGCATTCGGAGAACTTCGTCGCCTTCAACCTGACGGAACGCATGCAGCTGATCGGCGGCACCTGGTACGGTGGCGAGATGAAGAAAGGCCTGTTCTCGATCATGAACTACCTGCTGCCGCTGAAGGGCATCGCCTCGATGCACTGCTCGGCCAACGTCGGCGAGCAAGGCGACGTGGCGGTGTTCTTCGGCCTGTCCGGCACCGGCAAAACCACCCTCTCCACCGATCCGAAGCGCCAGCTGATCGGCGATGACGAGCACGGCTGGGACGACGACGGCGTGTTCAACTTCGAAGGCGGCTGCTACGCCAAGACCATCAAGCTGTCGCCGCAGGCGGAGCCGGAAATCTATCAGGCGATCCGCCGCGATGCGCTGCTGGAAAACGTCACCGTGCTGGCCGACGGCAGCATCGACTTCGACGACGCCAGCAAGACCGAGAACACCCGCGTTTCCTATCCGATTTATCACATCGAGAACATCGTCAAACCGGTGTCCAAAGCCGGCCATGCGCGCAAGATCATCTTCCTGACCGCCGACGCCTTCGGCGTACTGCCGCCGGTATCGCGCCTGACGCCGGAGCAGACCCAGTACCATTTCCTGTCCGGCTTCACCGCCAAGCTGGCCGGCACCGAGCGCGGCATCACCGCGCCGACGCCAACCTTCTCCGCCTGCTTCGGCGCTGCGTTTCTGACGCTGCACCCGACGCAGTATGCCGAAGTGCTGGTGAAACGCATGGAGGCCGCCGGCGCCCAGGCTTACCTGGTCAACACCGGCTGGAACGGCAGCGGCAAACGTATTTCGATCAAGGATACGCGCGGCATTATCGACGCCATTCTGAATGGCGACATTGAGCAGGCCGAGACCTTCACGCTGCCGATCTTCGGGCTGGACGTGCCGACCGCGCTGCCGGGCGTCGATCCGTCGATCCTCGATCCGCGAAAAACCTACGCCGACGAATCGCTGTGGCAGGAGAAGGCGCAGGATCTGGCGCAGCGCTTTATCGATAACTTCGCCAAATATACCGTTACCCCGGCGGGCGAAAAACTGGTGAACGCCGGGCCTAAACGGTAACGCAGGGTTTATGCCAAGCCGTCTCAGGGCCGAATTTTCGGCCCTTTTTTGTTTTCACTCTTCCGCCATCCCCTGCGTTCGCCGATGTTTGCCCCGAATGGTGGCGTATCGACGGCATGCGCTGAGCGCCTCACAGTTCCCGCTGAAATCAATTGATTGTTTTGTCGTATAAATTTAGAACTGACGAACAATAATTCAAAAGTATGGGAACGGGGATGAATCAACAGACTCTCGACGCGCGCCGCTCGCGTCAGGCGTTGCTGGCCGGCTCGGTCGGCAACTTTATCGAATGGTATGAGTTCGGGGTGTACGGGTTCCTGGCCACCGTTATCGCCGCCAATTTTTTCACGCTGCAGGGTGAAAACGAAATCACCAGCCTGATCCTCACCTACGCCGCCTTCGCGCTGGCGTTTTTCTGTCGGCCGATCGGCGCGGTGATATTCGGCCGCATCGGCGATCGCATCGGCCGTCGCCCAACGCTGATCGCGGTTCTGCTGTTGATGACGCTGGCCACCGCGCTGATCGGCGTCATGCCGACCTATGCCTCGATCGGCGTCGCCGCCCCGCTGCTACTGACGCTGCTGCGCATGTTTCAGGGGCTGTTCGCCGGCGGTGAATTCGGCGGCGCCGTGTCGCTGATGACCGAGTTCGCCCCGAAGGGCAAGCGCGGGCTGTTCGGCGCCTGGCAATCGCTGACCGTCGCGCTCGGCCTGCTGGCCGGGGCCGGGCTGGTGGCGCTGTTGGCCGCGCTGCTCAGCGTGCAGCAGCTACATGACTGGGGCTGGCGCATTCCGTTCCTGCTGGCGCTGCCGCTAGGCGCCGTGGCGCTGTGGCTGCGGCTAAAGCTCGAGGAAACGCCCACGTTCACCCAGGCGCAGCAACATGCGGAACACGCCGCCGCGCCGCCGGAAGCGAAGCTGGGTGGCGTGGTGAAAACCATTCTGATCGGCATCGGCCGCATGATGGGCTGGTCGGCCGCCGGCTATACCTTCCTGGTGGTGATGCCTTCCTATTTGCAAACCTCATTGCACGCCACCTTCCAGCAGGCGCTGGTGGCGACGGTGCTCGCCAACGTCGGCTTCGCCCTGACCATTCTGCCGGCGGGCATTGTCAGCGACAAACTGGGGCGTAAAACGGTGATGCTGACGGCGGTGGCAGCGGTGATCCTGTTCACCTTCCCGCTGCTGCACCTGTTGCAGGATGCGCAGAGTTCACTGTGGGCCAAAGGGCTGGCGGTCATGATCGCCGGCGCCGTGGTCGGCCTGCTGGCCGGCCCCGGCCCGGCGATGCTGGCGGAGATGTTCCCGACCCGGGTGCGCTATACCGGCTTGGGGCTGGCTTACTCGCTGTCCAATGCGGTGTTTTCCGGCTCGGCCGGGCTGATTATCACCGGCCTGATCAAACAGACCGGCAATATCGACATTCCCGCCTACTACGTGGTCGCCACCTCGGTGGTCAGCCTGTTTGCGCTGATGACGCTGCGCCGCGACGACCATCTGCGCTCGCTGAACGAACGTTAATCTTCCGGGGGGCGCATCGCCCCCTTATCAACCCGTGACCTCGATCACAAGGCACAAATGTTAACGTTAACTTTTGTGATTAACATCGCATGCGTGACATCTGCTGGCTTCATCCCTTTACGAGTTAACGTTAACAATAGAGCTAACTTCACTCACCGGGGCCCTACCCATGAACCGCGAAACTAAAAAATATTACGTGCTGCTCAGCGGCCTGCTGTTCTTCTTTTTCTTCACCTGGTCTGCCAGCTTTTCGCTGATCTCGTTGTGGCTGAATCAGAAGATCGGCCTGAAAGGCGCCGAGACAGGCCTGATCTTCTCCGCTATCTCGTTGGTGGCGCTGTGCGCCCAGCCGCTGTACGGGTTTATTCAGGACAAACTTGGGCTGCGCAAGCACCTGCTGCAGTTTCTCGGCGTGATGCTGCTGCTGACCGGCCCGTTCTTTATCTACGTTTACGCCCCGCTGCTGGCCAGCAGCCTGCCGCTCGGCGCGCTGGTCGGCGGGGTATTTATCGGCGCCACCTTCTTCGCCGGCATCGGCGCGCTGGAATCTTATACCGAGCGAGTCAGCCGCATCAGCGGTTTCGAATTCGGCCGCGCCCGCATGTGGGGATCGCTCGGCTGGGCCAGCGCCACCTTTTTGGCCGGTTTTATCTTCAATATCGATCCGAACATCAATTTCTGGCTGGCCTCCGCCGCCGCCGTGGTATTCCTGTTGCTGCTCAGCCAGGTGCGCGAGCTGAAGCCGAACGCCATGGCAGGCCTGGCGTTCGGCAAACCGGAAAATCTGCGGCTGCAGGATGCGCTGGCGCTGCTGCGTATGCCGGGCTTCTGGGCGCTGGTGGTGTTTGTGCTCGGTATCAGCGTGTACAACGTTTTCGATCAGCAATTTTCGGTCTACTTCGCTTCGCAGTTCGCTTCACGCGAACAGGGCAACGAGATGTACGGCTTCCTCAACTCGCTGCAGGTCTTCCTCGAAGCCGGCGGTATGTTCCTGGCGCCGCTGCTGGTGAACCGCATCGGCGCCAAACAGGGGTTGTTGCTGGCCGGTGGCGTGATGGCGCTGCGCATGTTCGGCTCCGGCTTGGTCAGCGGCGCATTGATGATCTCCGCCATGAAACTGCTGCACGCCGTAGAGTTGCCGATCCTGCTGATCGCTATCTTCAAATACATCGCCAGCCGCTTCGACAGTCGCCTCTCCTCAACGCTTTACCTGGTGGGCTTTCAGTTCATCACCCAGGTGATGGCCAGCTTCCTGTCGCCGCTGGCGGGCTACGGTTATGACCGCATCGGCTTTGCCGACACCTATCTGCTGATGGGGTGCGCGGTCGCCGCCACGACGCTTGTCTCCTGTTTCCTGCTGCGCGGCGAACGTTCCGCCGGCGCAACCCCCTTTCAATCCGCCATTAAATCAAGCGAGTCTGTCCAATGAACACTGCCTTAGCTCAAGCCGACCATGCGGTCGAGGCCCTGCGCGCAGAGCGCCGAGACGAATACTACCCGCAGTTCCATCTCGCGCCGCCCGCCGGCTGGATCAACGATCCCAACGGCCTGATCTGTATTGACGGCGTCTATCATGCCTTCTTCCAGCATCACCCCTACAGCGAACACTGGGGGCCCATGCACTGGGGGCACGCGACCAGCCGCGATCTGATCCGCTGGCAGCACCAGCCCATCGCCCTGGCGCCCGATGCGCCCTATGACAAAGACGGTTGTTTTTCCGGCTGCGCCGTGGATGACAACGGCGTGCTGACGCTGATTTACACCGGCCACGTGTGGCTGGGCGAGCCCGGCGACGACAGCCAGGTGCGGGAAGTGCAATGTCTGGCCACCAGCGAAGATGGCATACGCTTCGTTAAACATGGGCCGGTGCTGGCCCCGCCGGACGGCATTCAGCATTTCCGCGATCCGAAAGTCTGGCGCGAGAACGGCGAATGGTGGCTGGTGGTCGGCGCCAAAGAAAACGGTCTCGGCCAGGTGCGCCTGTACCGTTCTGCAGACCTGCGCGCCTGGCGCTTCGATCGGGTGCTGGCCGGCGCGCTGGCGGCGCATCAAGGGTATATGTGGGAATGCCCGGATTTCTTCCCGCTGGGGGAACAGCACCTGTTGCTGTTCTCGCCGCAGGGGCTGGCGGCACAGGGCTACCGCTACCGCAATCGCTTCCAGAGCGGCTATCTGCTCGGCCACTGGCGGCCGGACAGCGACTTCAGGGTGACCCAACCCTTCTGCGAGCTGGATGCCGGCCACGATTTCTATGCGCCGCAGACCTTCACCGCCGCCGACGGCCGTCGGCTGCTGTTTGCCTGGATGGATATGTGGGAATCCCCGATGCCCAGCAAAGTGCACCGTTGGGCCGGCGCCCTCACCCTGCCGCGCGAGCTGACGCTGGCTGCCGACGGCAGCGTCCGCATGAACCCGGCGCGTGAACTGGCGGCGCTGCGCCGAGAATCGCACACCTTTTTGGCACAGACGCTGACCAATCAGCATCTGCCGCTGGCGGACGACGTGCAGGAACTCACCCTGACGTTGAGACCGGCCGACAACGACGCCGAGCGTTACGGGCTGGCCATCGGGAATGCGGCGCGCCTGTTCGTCGACAATCAGGCGCACCGGCTGGTGCTGGAACGTTTTCATGACAACCCCGCCCTGTGCACCTGCCGCAGCGTGCCGCTGCCGGAAGGTGACACCCTGTCACTACGGATCTTCATTGACCGCTCATCGCTGGAGATCTTCGTCAATCAGGGCCAGGCCTGCCTGACCAGCCGCATCTACCCGACGGCGGGCGAGCGCCACCTCAGCCTGTTCGCCGAAGGCGGCCGGGCACAGTTCGAGCCCATCACGGGATGGCGGTTGGGAAGCATCTGGGGATAATGGGTATGAGCACCGGGCGCGCAGCGACGCACCCGGTGCGCTTACAGCGAACCACGCGCCAACAGCGGGCAAGGCACTTTCACCGTCTCACGCTGCTCCCGCTGCTCAATCACATGCAGCGCCGCAAGGCGGCCCAGCTCGTAATGCGGCAGTTGCACCGTCGTTAATGCCGGCAGGAACAGCTCGCCGGTGCCGACCATATTGTCGTAGCCCAGCACCGCCACCTGTTGCGGTATCCGCCACCCTTGCGCCAGCAATACCTGATACACCAGAAAGGCTATCCGATCGTTTCCGCACACCACGACGTCGCAATCGCGCCGCCCGGGAGAGAAATGCCGCTCCAGCAGCGCGACGCAGTCGCGATAGCTTTGATCGCCGCCGCTCAGATCGAGATGATACTGCCGCAGCTGTTCAACATCGCGCCCCGCTTCGCGCCAGGCGCGTTCCAGACCGCGGCGGCGCAGGCCCGCCGCCAGCGTATCCGCCGGTAAATGAATGCACAGTGGCGCGCGATAGCCTTTGGCGATCAGCGTGCGCGTGGCGTCATACTGCCCTTGCTCGTCATCAGGAATGTAGCTGGCGATCGAATGCGCCGGGCTGACGCAGTTGGCCAGCACCAGCTTTTTGTCCAGCAGTTTGGCCGGCAATGTCACCTCGCGCAGCCCCATCGTGGTGAAGATCACCCCATCCGGACGATGCGCCAGCAGCAGATCGACGGTCTGTTCGGCGTTGTCGTCGGCAAACAGGTTGACGACGAAGCTGTTCCAGCCTCGCTCGCGCGCGGTTTTCTCAATCGACAGGATCATTTCCACCGAGAACGGCGTCGTGGCGGTGTCCAGCGCCAGCACCCCGAGCGTCTGCACGCGATTTCCGTCACCGCGAATACGCCGCGCCGACAGATCCGGCACGTAGTCCAACTGGTCGATAGCCTGTTTGACGCGGCGGTAGGTTTCCGGCCGCAGCTTGCCGGGTTCATTGATGGCGCGGGACACCGTCATCAACGAGACTCCGGCAAGTTTTGCGACGTCTTTCAGCGAAGCCATGCGCCCTTCTTTATGATTAATGGGGAAAAGTGAATAATCCCATAACCGGGCGCAGGACTCTACTCTGCGTTAGCAGGCTGTGATGTTAGCCCACAGGAGAGCGCCGTCAGCCGTCAGCGGCGCCACTTCGCCGCCCGCCGCCTGCGCCGCCCACCAGACGCCCTCGCGCGCCCGCAGTTCGCCGCCCCCCGGCAGCGACCAGACCCCGTTCAGCACATACAGCACGCCCGCCCGGTTGGGTGGCAAGGTGACGGGCGCCGTGCTGCGCCGCACCTCGGCCGCCTGCCGGCCGCGGCGCGTCATGATGTTGAAATCCTGACTGGCGCCGCCCAGCAGCGTCGCTTCCAGCGCCACGTCGCCGGAGAACGCGAACGGCTCCCCGACGCGCGCCAATTGATGGTCGATATGCCCGGCGCTGAACAGCCGCACGCCGTCGCCTTCCAGCAGCGTGATCGAACGATCGATGCCTGCAAAGGCGGAAAACGGCCCGTCCTGTGCGATGGTGGCGATGCTGGCGCGCCAGTCAAAATCCTGCGCGCCCGGCGGCCAGCTGACGATTTCACGGGTTTCCCCACCGCCGTTGCGCCACGGGCTGACCGGCAGCGCGGCGAAGCTAAAACGGGTCAGGCTCATTACGCCTCCTGCTGAAAGGTTTTCAGCACCTGCAGGAACTCGGCGCCGCTCTGCTGCTGCAGCGCGTGCCGCCCCTGCTCGATCACCTGCCGGCCGCCGACGAACACGTCGCGAATTTGCTCTTTACCGCCGGCGAACAGCCAGCGGTTGAGGATCGAGGCGTCCGGCGCCGCCGCCAGATACGGATCGTCGCCGTCCAGCACCAGCCAGTCGGCGCGATAGCCGCTCTGCAACCGGCCGATCGGCGCGCCGCACGCCTGCGCGCCGCCCTGCAGCGCCTGCAGGTACAGCACATCGCCCACCGCCGACTGTTCCGGCGTCGTCAGACGGTTGCGGCGCTGATCGCGCAGCCGCTGGCCGTATTCAAACCAGCGCAGCTCTTCCACCACGTTGAGCGAAACGTGGCTGTCGGAACCGATGCCCCAGCGCCCCTGCTGCTGCAGGTAAGCGTCGCCGGGGAAGATGCCGTCGCCGAGGTTGGCTTCGGTGGTCAGGCACAGCCCGGCCACCGCGCGGCTGCGCGCCAGCGCTTCCAGCTCGTCGCGATCCAGATGGGTGGCATGCACCAGGCACCAACGCTGATCGACCGGCAGATGGTCATACAGCCAGGCCACCGGGCGCTGCCCGCTCCACGTCAGGCAGTCGTTCACCTCTTTTTGCTGCTCGGCGATGTGAATATGCACCGGCAAAGTGCGATCCGACGCGGCCAAAATCTGCTGCATCTGGCCCAGCTCCACCGCGCGCAGCGAATGGAAGCACAGCCCCTGATTCTGCAACGGACGATCCGCCAGCTGGCGGGCAATCACCTGCTGCTGGTACAGATAGCTTTCGGTATCCTGGATAAAACGTTTCTGCCCCGGCTGAGCCGGCTGCGCGCCGAAACCGGCGTAGCTGTACAGCACCGGCAGCATCGTCATGCCGATGCCGGCCTGATGCGCGGCCTCGCTGAGGCGGCCGGTCATCTCACCGCGATCGGCGTAAGGCTTGCCGTCGGCGTCGTGATGCAGATAATGGAATTCGGCCACCTGGGTGTATCCGCCCTTGAGCATTTCGATATACAGTTGACGGGCGACTACCTCCACCTGCTCCGGCGTCAGGCGCTGCACCAGGCGGTACATCAGATCGCGCCAGGTCCAGAAGCTGTCCTGCGGGTTGCCCGCCACTTCCGCCAGCCCGGCCATCGCGCGCTGGAAAGCGTGGGAGTGCAGGTTCGGCATGCCCGGCACCGCGTCGCCGTGCAGCCGGGTGCAGCCTTGCGGCTCAGCGTCGGCGGTAACTTGAGTCAGATAACCTTGCGCATCGACGTCCAGCCGGACGTTATGCGCCCAGCCCTCAGGGAGCAAAGCGCGTGGGGCAAAATAAGCAGGCATGGCAGTATTCCACTGTTGGTGTAACGGCGAATGAGGCGCGGCGATGGCGCGCCTTCGGGAATTTTTGGCGGCCGCCGGCAAGTTTCTGGCGCGACGGCCACTAGTTGTATATACATATACATACGCCGACATCAACAGTAAACTGGTGTTATTATTTTTTTATTTGACGAGGTTAACGTCGTGGCTGAACAACAGACCGTGTTACAACTGGCGGCTGCAATGAGCGATGCCCCCGCCCCGATCTACCAACGGGTCAAACAGGCGATCGTGAATCAAATCCGTGCGGGGCATTGGCAACCGCACCAGCGCGTGCCCTCCGAAAGTGAACTGGTGGCGGAACTGGGCGTCAGCCGCATGACCATCAACCGCGCGCTGCGCGAGCTGACCAGCGAAGGCTTTTTGATCCGCATGCAGGGCGTCGGCACCTTCGTCGCCGAAGCCAAGGCGCATACCGCGCTGCTGGAAGTGCACAACATCGCCGATGAAATCGCCGCGCGCGGTCATCGCCACAGCAGCAAGATCCTCGAGCTGAAGGCCCGTGCGGCCAGCGAGGAAGAAGCGACGGCGCTGGGCATTCAGCCCGGCCAACGGCTGTTCTACTCGCAGATCGTGCATTACGAAAACGACGTGCCGGTGCAGGTGGAAGACCGCTGCGTCAACCCGCAGGTGGCGCCGGATTACCTGAAGCAGGATTTCGACCGCGTCACGCCTTACACCTACCTGACACAGGCTGCGCCGCTGACCGCCGGCGAACACATCGTCGAAGCGGTGATCCCCACCCGGCGCGAGCGCGAGCTGCTGCAGCTGGAGGACCACGAACCCGGCCTGCTGATCCATCGCCGCACCTGGTCCGGCAAAACCGTGGTGACCTCGGCCCGGCTGCTGTACCCCGGCAGCCGTTATCAACTGTTCGGCCGCTTCACCAGCGAAGTCTGATCCCCGGCGGGCGCGCCCTGCGCCCGCATCTCCGCTATCGATCACATCCTGATAACAAAATTTCGCCCGCCTCTTGTGACATCCCGATGAATGCGTTAGGTTGTTTTTAATTGTATATACAACCATGTGGGAGCTGCGGCTCCGGCGGAGGAAAGCAATGACGTCTGAGATTCACTGTGACAGCCTGTGGCACGGCGCCGATATCGTCACCATGCGCGACGGCAAGTATCACACCCTGACCGACGGCGCGATCGCCGTGCGCGACGGCAAGATCGTCTGGATTGGCGAACATGCGGCGCTGCCGTCCGGCCTGATCGCGGACGAAACGGTGAAATTCGACGGCGGCATCATCACCCCCGGTTTTGTTGACTGCCACACGCACCTGGTGTTCGGCGGCAATCGCAGCGGCGAGTTCGAACAGCGGCTGAACGGCGTGAGCTACGCCGAGATCGCCGCGCAGGGCGGCGGCATCATTTCCACGGTGAAAGCCACCCGCGCGGCCGACGAAGCGCTGCTGCTGGAGCAGGCGCTGTTCCGCCTGCGGCCGCTGCTGGCGGAAGGCGTCACCTGCGTGGAGATCAAATCCGGTTACGGCCTCAGCCCGGAAAGCGAACTGAAGATGCTGCGGGTGGCGCGCAAGTTGGGCGAGCTGTTGCCGGTCGAGGTGAAAACCACCTGTCTGGCGGCCCATGCGCTGCCGCCGGAATACGCCAACCGCGCCGACGACTACATCAACCTGGTCTGCGACACCATCATCCCGCAGGCGGCGGCAGCCGGCCTGGCGGATGCGGTTGACGCCTTCTGCGAACATCTGGCGTTCTCGCCGGCGCAGGTGGAGCGGGTCTTCGCCGCCGCCGAAGCCGCCGGTTTGCCGGTCAAGCTGCACGCCGAGCAGCTCTCCGCCCTCGGCGGCAGCACGCTGGCGGCGCGCCATCACGCGCTTTCCGCCGACCATCTCGAATACGCCACCGAACAAGATGCCCGCGCCATGGGCGACGCCGGCACCGTGGCGGTGCTGCTGCCCGGCGCCTATTACCTGCTGCGCGAAACCCAGTGCCCGCCGGTGGAGCTGTTCCGCAAGCACCAGGTGGCGATGGCGATCGCCAGCGACGCCAACCCCGGCACCTCGCCGGCGCTGTCGCTGCGCCTGATGATCAACATGGCCTGCACGCTGTTCCGCCTGACGCCGGAAGAAGCGTTGGCGGGCGTCACCACCCACGCCGCCAAAGCGCTGGGGCTGCAACACAGCCACGGCACGCTGGAAACCGGCAAGGTGGCGGACTTCGTTCACTGGCCGCTGTCGCGGCCGGCGGAACTGGCTTATTGGTTGGGCGGTCAGCTGCCCTGTACGGTGATTTTCCGAGGAGAAGTACGTCAATGACCATTCGCGATCCTTTTAGCTTCCAGACCGGCAGCCTGCCGCTGCTGATCAGCATCCCGCACGCCGGCACGCAACTGACGCCGGCGGTCGAAGCCGGGCTGACCGACGACGCCCGCCCGCTGCCCGATACCGACTGGCACATACCACAGCTGTACGAGTTCGCCCGGGCGATGGGCGCCAGCGTGCTGGTCGGCAACTATTCGCGCTTCGTCATCGATCTGAACCGCCCGGCGGACGACAAGCCGCTGTACACCACCGCCACCACCGGTCTGTATCCCGACGTGCTGTTCGACGGCCGCCCAAGCTTCCTGCCGGGCAAAGCGCCGACGGACGCAGAGCGCGCCGGCTATCTGCAGCAAATTTGGCAACCTTATCATCAGCAGCTGCAAGACGAACTGGCGCGCCTCAAAGCGCGGCACGGCTATGCGCTGCTGTTCGACGCGCACTCCATCGCCTCGGTGATCCCGCGGCTGTTCGAGGGCAAGTTGCCGGATCTCAATCTCGGCACCAACGGCGGCGAAAGCTGCGCCCAGGCGCTGAGCGATCGGCTGGTCGCCTGCTGCGAGCAGCAACAGCAGTACACCCACGTGCTGAACGGCCGCTTCAAGGGCGGTTACATCACCCGCGCCTACGGCCAGCCGCAGCAGCAACAGCATGCGATCCAGCTTGAGCTGGCGCAGGTGAACTACATGTCCGAACAGTATCCTTACGCGTTCGAACCGCAGCGCGCCGCCTCGCTGCAGCGCCTGCTCAAGCAGATGATTGAAGGCCTGTTGGACGGCGCCGCCAGACTCAACTGATCCCCTTTGCAGGCGCCGCCGGGCGCCTGTCTCTCCCCCTGCCTTTAACCGCATCGTCAGCCGCGTTCTGCGCGCCATATCAAAGTTTCGCGTGATTCCCCACCGACTGGTCTAAACAGCGCACAAAACAGCGGCCGACGAAAAACGCACTGCGCCACAATCAGCCGAAAAGCCCGCGCTCCTCGTCAGCGCCGGGCGGCGTGTGGCCGAGCTGGCCCGTTTCGAACCATCACTCTGGAGGCCCTATGTCTGTAACACCGTTAAACTGGCGCGCTGCCGGCGCCCTCGCCGAACAATTGCTGGCCGGCTGGCAACGGCGTGGCGAACCCGGCGGCGCCATCACCCTGTTTGACGCCGAACAACTCCGCGCCACCGCCTGCGCCGGCCTGGCCGATCTGGCGCAGAATACCCCCTTCACCGCCGACAGCGTGGTGCGCTACGCCTCAGTGACCAAGCACATCTTCGCCGCGCTGGCGCTGAACGCCACCGATCGCGCCATTCGGCTGGAGCAACGCCTGGGTGACCTGTTGCCCGCCCTGCAGCCCGCGCTGGCGGACGTCACCGTCGGCCAGGCGCTGGACATGACCGGCGGCCTGCCCGACGTGCGCGAAACGCTCGGCCTGCTCGGCATCTCGCTGCACGCCGTCAGCGAGGCGCAGCCGGTGATGCAGTTTGTCGAGGGGTTGGAAAGATTGAACTACGAAGCCGGCAGCGAGATCGCCTACAGCAATACCGGCTATCGGCTGCTGGAGGCCGCGCTGCGCAGCAAAGGGTATGATTTCGACCAACTGGTGCAACAGCACATCGCCCGGCCGCTGCAGTTGCAGATGCGGGCGCCGGAAAGCTGGTTCGACGTGGTGCCAGGGTTGGTGCCGGGTTACTGGCGAGCGCCGCAGGGCTGGCAACACGCCAGCGCCGGCCTGCACCTTTCCGCCTCCGGCAGCCTGACCGGCAGCCTCAACGCCCTCACCCGCTGGCTGCAGACGCTGCTGGCCAACGAAGGCACCGGCCAGGGCGTGCTGGCGCAACTCGGCGCACCGCGCCGCCTCAATCAGGGCCAACTCAGCGCCTATGGCCTGGGGCTGGCGCAAACCCCGCTGGGCCGCCGGCGCTTGCTCGGCCACGGCGGCTCCCACGCCGGTTACAAAACCTATTTCCTGCTGGCGCCCGATCGCCAGGCCGGCGTCGCGCTGGTGGCCAACCGCGAAGACTGCGACAGTTTCGGTATGGCTTTGCAGGTGATGGCGGCGCTGCTTGGCGAACCGCTGCCGCAGCGCAGCATGGCGATCCCCGACGGCCTTTACGCCACGCCGGCGGAGCCGCACTGGCTGGAGGTCAAAAATGGCAATCTGGCCTATCTGGGCAGCGATGAACCGCTGTATCAGGGCGAAGACGGCTACGCGGTGTCGCTGTCCGCCCATATGCCAATCAAATTGAAGTGGACCGGCGAAGCGGTCGAGGGCGAAGTCGGGCATGTGGCGCGCCGTTTCCTGCCGGTCACGGCCAACGGCGACTGCCTGAAGCATGTGCAGGGACTTTGGTATCACCCGCACTATCGCACCGCCTTTGAAATTCGCGGCGATCGGGTGCATATCGGCGTCGGCCCGGCGGCGCAGACCGGGACGCTCAGCCCGCTCGGCCAGGGCCGCATGCTGGTGGAGTGCCAGGACGGCCCGTGGTTAAAACGCTTTTGCCTCTATTTCCGCGGTTACAACGTGGATCTCATCGCCAACCGCAGCCGGATGCTGACCTTCCGCCGCAGCACCGTCGGCCGCGACTGACGCTCAGCGTGCGCTGCCGGTTTTGACCGCCAGCAGCGCATCCGCCAGCCGCCGTTTGTCGGCGGCGCTGAGATTCACCTGATCCACGGACGCCATAAACGCCGCCCGATCCGCCTCGCCGAGCGGGCCGGCGCGCAGCCGCTCCGCCAGCCGTTGCAATATCTGGCTGCTCAGCTGTGCGATCTGCGGGCGCACCTGCGCCAACGGCCGCGGCTGCCAGCCGGGTTCCGGGCTCGCCAGCCAGTCGGCGCGATAGCGGTACTGAATCGCCTTGGCGGCGTCCATCTGCGCGGCGATAAAAGGCCGCACCGACGCCGGCTCCAACCCCAAACGCCCCGCCTCCGCCTGCGCGCTGGCCAACACCTTCGCCTCCTGCGCCAGGTCTTCGATCGGCAAATGCCGCTGCGCCTTGTAACCGGCGACGTCCTTCATCAACGACAGCCGTTGGTTCACCAGCTCGCCGATAGCGGCTGCGCCCTCTGCCAACGCGGGAAAACTGGTCAAACAGCAGGCTATCAATAACGCCCTGAACATGGCGCCTCCCTTATGATGCAGTGAAAACGTAAGGCCCAAAGTTCACCACGTCCGCCCCGCGCTGGCAAATAAAAAGGCCCCGCCGCAGCGAGGCCCGATAACGCTCGACAAACCTTAGTCGAACACGCCGTTGATGACGGAAGCCACAATCGCGGTGCTGAGTGCGACCAGCACCAGATCGTCGCCGGCGATACGCCACTCATAACCCGGGTACTGCGGCAGATCGCGCAGCATCGAGTAAGGCACCACTTTTTTGGCGATGCCCGGCGGCAGCGGTTTACCGCGCGCCAGATTCTTGGCGATGCCCGGTGGCAGCGAGCTGTAGCCGGTCAGGCCGTAGTTGCGCGCCAGCGAACGGGCGCGGTCGCGCGAGAGGCTGACGGAAACCAGATTATCGTCGTTTCTATAGCCGCCTTTATCTTTATTGCCTTTGTTGCCGTTGTTGCCATGGTTACCGCTATTACCGTGATTGCCGCTGTTGCCATGGCCATTACCGTTGCCGTTACCATTGCCGCCTTTGTCAGCCAGGGCCGGGGCGGATGACAACCCCAGCGACGCGATCAGCGCCAACACCGTGAGGGTCGTACGACGTTTGTTCATGTTGTGTATTCCTGCGTGGGGGACTCTGTTGACTATAGCGGGTCTTTTCCGGACGAAGTATAAGGAAAACTCCGAGATAACAAGTGCAGTTTGACGGCAGTCGCGCCAATAGCTTG
This sequence comes from Serratia sp. CY33525, assembly GCF_052169115.1. Classification (NCBI taxonomy): domain Bacteria; kingdom Pseudomonadati; phylum Pseudomonadota; class Gammaproteobacteria; order Enterobacterales; family Yersiniaceae; genus Serratia; species Serratia sp. CY33525. The sequence continues at coordinate 275,668 of NZ_JBJNLK010000004.1, forward strand.
TTTCAACGCAACACGCCTCGAGAATTCCGAAACTTACCTCAGATTTTTCTTGAAGAAAAATAAGCCTTACGCTAGCGTGGGAGGGTAACAAAAAAGAGTTAGCGTGCTCTTTTTCGTCGCACCTCAAATCTTATTCTTATCATCCATAATGATAATAGCGAACACTTCCCGCCTCTCCGTGCGGGATTCTTTTTCCCGCCGCTGTCGCCCCAATCTGGTGCTTTATGTTGAGATTTGGTTGCCAATAATTTACATTCGCTGTCTGAGAAACCTCAACCTCCCGCGGTGGCCAGGCTGGCAACGGGTGGGCGTTCAGGAGCAAAAGACGTGCAAATGACCCTCATGGAATACATCACTCGGCACTTTAACGGCGATCTTCATCGTTACGCGCAGTCGGAAGGCGTCAGCCGTGAACAAATCATTAGTTGGATAAATAATGAATGTCACGTGATCAAAGGCAGGCTGTTTATGCCGGTGAAGCATCTCCCGGTTGAACAAGCCCAGTGATGACAAAAAAAAACCCCGCCAGGCGGGGTTTTCTGTTTCTGATAACACGGAAAATCAGAAGTTATAGCCGACCACGAGGTAATAACCCCAGCCGGTAGACTTGATCGGGCCCTGCGGGGTGCCGATATCCGCGCCATCCTGCCACTGGCCGCCGTTATGGAAGTAACGCGCCACGAAAGAATAGTGCCAGTGATCGTAGTTCAGCGCCAAAATATGACTGGAGGCGATCGAGTTGCTGGTGCGCACCTGTTTGCCGGTGCCGTCAACCCAATGGCTGTCCTTGCCCAGATCGGAACCGAAGTCGAAGTTGGTGAAGCCGATGTAGCTCAGGTTGCCGCCCCACACCTGGGTCAGCGGCACGAAGTATTTCACCTTGAAGCGGTAACCGTCCCAGCTGTTCTCGTTGGCGGCCTGGTAGTTTTCCCACTGGTATTTGGCATAGATGTTCATCGACAGGCTCATCGGCAGGCCGGTGTCGATATCGGTGCCCAGACCCATGTACCAGGTGTTCTGACGGCCGTCGGCGTTGTGGCCCAGATCATAGATGTAGTTGTTGGCGAAGTACCACTCTTTGAACGGACCGAAGCTCAGATCGGTGCCGGTCAGCTTGTCGATGGAGAAGCGCGGTTCAATCTCCATAAACAGCGGGGAACCTTTGTCCCAGATGCCGCGATCCGGGGTATTGCCCACGCCGAAGAACTTCGGCACGTCAACGTAACCGTAGAAATCGAACCAGTCTTTCTTAGCGAAGGCTTCGTATTCGAGATACACGTCGTTATTCAGCTGCGGCCCGAAGCGGGTGTGGTAGCTGCCCACCACGTTGACGCTCTGGTGCCACCAGTCGGAGACATATTGACTGTCTTTGCTATCAGCCATTGATGATGCACTGTAAGACGCTGCGAGCAGTACACCTGCTGCGAGAGCTATTTTTTTCATTTTATTACCACATGCTTAAAGGGCCATTTCCTGCCCGTTTAGAAAAGATGACAATGAGTCTGCCGACACCTGGCGTTGTCTTCACACAGAAACTCGGATGACGCGCGCATTATAGAAACCACTGACTGTAAGAATCTGTGATCCAGTTACGCATTTCGCGAATAGGTAATCGATTGCGTTCACATTTGTCAAATTATGTTTCATACAAATTCACATTCGCTGTGATTTTTGTCATGCACATCGATTTTTAGCGCAGTTTTTGAGCCAACTGTCATCAGGGCGTCACCTGCCTGCCATTGAGCCGCGGCAAAGAAAAAGCCGACGTATAAACGTCGGCCTTCATCAAAATCAGTAAAAAATACGCAAAGCGAAATCAGTTCACCGCCGGCACCGCTTTGGCGATGTTTTCCTGGCGGAACGCCACCTCTTCGCCGTTTTTCACCTCCCAGCTGGCGACCGGGATATCGGTCTTGGGCGCCGCCGCGACGACCGAGCCGTAAATCAGCTTGTCGTCGCGGCGCAAAATATAAACGTCAAGCTGATATTCATGCCGCAAATTCGCCGTGGTCAGGCGCACGGTATCGCCGCGCTCGTAGTGATGCACGTCGATTTCGGGTTGTTGAATAAATTGAATGTCGCTTCTCATCGTCGTCGTTCCTTCAGGCAACATGGCTAGTTAAATTCTAGTTCAACATTGCGCCGACGGCGGATAATTTCCGTTAATTTCCACGGGTTGCCCGCCAACAGATCAGCGAGCCGAGAGTGACCATCGCCACGCCCTGCCAGAAATTGACGGTCAGCGAGGTGTGCAACACCAGCGCGGCGAACACCGCCGACAACACCGGGGTAAAATAAGAGACGGTCGCCAGCAGCGTCATGTTGCCGTGCAGAATGCCGACGTTCCAGGCGGCATACCCCGCCCCCATCGCCACCCCGGCGCACAGCAGCGTCACGATCACGCCGGCGCTGAACTGCATGCCGCTTTCCGCGCTGAAGGCATATTTAAGCCACAGCGCCAGCGCGGTCAGCACAATGAACAGCACCACGCCGTTGCTGCCCTGGGCGATCTTCTTGGTCAGGTTGCAGTACAGCGCCCAGATCACCGCGCCGCTGAACGCCAGCCCGTAGCTGAGCGGATTGCTGCGCACGTTGGCCAGCATCTGCGCCGGTGACCAGCCGCCCTCGCCGCTCATGATCCAGCCGATGCCGAACAGCGACAGCAGCAGCCCCGGCAGCAGCCACCATTTCGCCTTTTGGCCGTTGAGCGCCAGCGCCATCAGCACGGTGAAACAGGGCCACAGGTAGTTGATCATGCCCACTTCTATCGCCTGCAGGCGGGTATTGGCGTAGCCGAGCGACAGCGACAGGCAGATCTCGTAGCTGACGAACAGCAGGCTGCCGACGATGAGATAAGGCCGCGGAAAGCTGCGCCATTTCGGCACGCCGAGCGCCACCAGCAAAAACACCGCGCTGACGCTGTAGATCATCGCCGCGCCGCCGATCGGCCCCAGCCCTTCGCTGACGCTGCGGATCAGGCCGACGACGCTGCTCCACAACACAATAGCCAACAAACCGAACAGCGTGGCGCGGGTACGCGAGGGCAAAGCGGGCATAAGGCGAGTCCAATGGGTTATTTTTTATCAGGTTTTTCACTCTACTGCCGCACGCGCCAAAAAGAAAGGCGGGAAATTCCCGCCTGTGATTTTATTGCTGCGGCTGCCGCTCGAGCTGCGGCGGCGGCTGGCGAAAACGCCGGGTCAGCCAGGCCAAATAGCCGAAGCCCAGCGTCGCCCAGATCAGCCCCATGGTCAGCGAGCTCTTCTCCAGGTTCAGCCACAGCACCCCCACCGTCAGCGCCCCCACCAGCGGCAGGAACAGGAAGTTGAAGCGATCCTTCCAGCTTTTGTTGCGCCCTTCGCGAATGAAGAAGTGGCTGATCACCGACAGGTTGACGAAGGTAAAGGCCACCAGCGCGCCGAAGTTGATCAGCGCCGTGGCGGTCACCAGATCGAACGACAGCGCCGACAGCGCCACCAGCCCGACCATCAGCACGTTGAGCGCCGGCGTGCGCCATTTAGGGTGGATGTAGCCGAAGAATTTCTCCGGGAACACGTTGTCACGCCCCATCACGTACAGCAGGCGCGACACGCTGGCGTGCGACGCCAGGCCGGAGGCCAGCGTGTTGATAAAGGTCACGCACAGGAAGATCGACTGGAACAGCTTGCCGCCGACGTACAGTGCGATCTCCGGCAGCGCGGCATCGGGCTGGTGGAAACGCTGAATGGTCGGGAAAAACAGCTGGATGAAGAACGACACGCTGATAAAGATCACCCCGCCGTACAGCGCGGTCAGGAAGATGGCGCGCGGGATCACCTTGGCGGCGTCGGGCGTCTCTTCGCACAGCGTGGTGACCGCGTCAAAGCCGAGGAACGAGAAGCACAGGATAGTGGCGCCGGTAATGATCGGCAGCAGGTGCGCATTCTCACTGAGGAACGGCCGCAGGCTCCACACCGTGCCCATCCCCTCGCCGTTGTGCAGGCCGCGCACCACCAGGTAGATGAACACCAGAATGATCGCCACCTGCGCCAGCACGAACAGGGTATTGAAGTTGGCCACCAGATTGACGCTTTTCAGGTTGATGGCGGTAATCAGGATAACGAAGCCCACCACCCACACCCAGGGCGGCACTTCCGGGAACAGCGCGGTCAGGTAAATCTTCGCCAGCAGCGTGTTGATCATCGGCAGGAACAGATAATCGAGCAGCGATGACCACCCCACCAGAAAACCGACGTGCGGGTTGATCGCCTTCTGCGCATAGGTGTAGGCGGAGCCGGCGGTAGGAAACTGGCGCACCAGTTTGCCGTAGCTGATGGCGGTGAACAGCACGCCGGCCAGCGCCAGCAGATAGGAGGTCGGCACATGGCCGTCGGTGAGGCCGGAGACGATGCCGAAGGTATCGAACACCGTCATCGGCGTCAGATAGGCCAGGCCCATCATCACCACCTGCCACAGCTTGAGGGATTTGCGCAGCTGCGGTTTGCCCGCCGGGCCGCCGTCGGTGGCTTTAATCGTCATGGCATTTCCCCTCTTGGTCCTCTGCTGTCAACCGCGCAACGTCATTCAGAGAGGCCGCGGGGAAACTGCTGCTCAGGCGGCGGGTAAAACGGGTTGAGGTCACTGTCGGGCGGCCGGCGACCGGCCCGTAGGCACTGCGGCACAGGCAAACGTCTGCGCATGGGAATGACTGAGTCATGGTTATTTCCTCGTCGGCGTCCTGTACGCCGTGATAGAAGAAATTCAGTACCGCAGCGCGCAGCCTCACCGGCCACAGGAGAGCCGATGAAATGCGCCGGACGCGCGCGGTAGTCGCAGGGTGAGCGGGATCAGGCGTTTTTCAGCATCCACTCGATTTCGGTTTCGGTGATCAGGCGCTCGAACTGCACCAGCTCATCGGTTTTGCAGGCCAGATAGACGTGGCTGAAACGTTCGCCCAGCAATGCATTGAGCACCGGCTGATGTTCGAACTCGTACAGCGCGTCGCTCTGGCGGATCGGGAACGCCAGCCCGTCCTGCTCCAGCCCGTTGCCGGTCACCGGCTCAGGCAGCGGCAGCGCGGTTTCCAGCCCGTAGACGATGCCGGCCAGAATGGCCGCCATCACCAGATAAGGGTTGGCGTCGGCGCCCGCCACGCGGTACTCCACGCGGTGGTTGTCGCGATCGCCGCAGGGAATGCGCAGCGCCACGGTGCGGTTGTTATGCCCCCAGGAAGCCTGGGTCGGCACATACATGCCGGGCTGGAAGCGACGGTAAGCGTTGACGTTCGGCGCCAACAGCGCCATCGAGGACGGCATCAGGGCGATCATGCCCGCCAGCGCCTGTTTCAGCAGCGCCGAATCTTCGCCGTCGTCGTCGGCGAACACGTTGTTGCCCTGCGCGTTCAGCATGCTGATGTGCACGTGCATGCCGCTGCCGGCGTGTTCCTCATACGGCTTGGCCATAAAGGTCGCCTGCATGTTGTGGTTCTCAGCCACCATGCGCACCAGCCGCTTCAGCGCCAGCGCGTGATCGCAGGCCTGCAGCACGTCGTCGGTATGGTGCAGGTTGACCTCGAACTGCCCCGGCGACGCCTCCGCCACCGCGCCGTCCGCCGGAATGCCCTGCAAACGCGCCAGTTCATCGATCTCGCTCAGCACGTCGGCGAAATGGTTGAGGTTATCGACGGAATACACCTGGCTTTGGGTGTTGCGCTCTTGCGTGCCCGGCGCGCACGGCGGCTGCAGATAGCCCTCCGCGTCGCGTTGACGATCGATGAGATAGAACTCCAACTCTACCGCTACCACGGGGGAAAGCCCGCGCTGACGCAAACGCTGCCACACTCGGTTCAGCACATTGCGCGGTTCAACGTCAAAGGGAGTGCCATCTTCATCCAGCATGGTGAGCAGCACCTGCGCGATATATTGCGGGTCCGCCGCCGACGGCGTCAGCGTGCCCGGCACCGGCACGCACACGTGATCCGGCTCGCCCAGCTCCTGCCCCAACCCGGCCTCTTCTACGACGTTGCCGAGAATATCCATCGCAAATACCGACGCCGGGAAGTAACAGCCCTTCTCAAGTTTGTTCAGGCCGCCGACCGGGATGCGTTTGCCGCGGAAGCTGCCGTTCAGATCGGTCAACAGTACGTCGACATGTTGGGTTAACGGATAACGTTCCAGATACTTTTTCACTTCGCGCTGGAACGCGCTACTTCGTCTCTCTTCACTGTGCTGAACAAAGTTTTCCACTTCTACGATGTTGGTCTGCATGGTTCACCCGCCGTTTGTGTTTTGCTGTCGTCGATGTTTATTGACCGTCTTGTTCAATATAATGCCCACAAATGAAACGTAGATGAAACAAATTTGTTTTGCAAGTGTTACTTTTGGTTTGAATATTGCCCAATCGACTGCTAGATTTATAGAATATTGAACGAAATCGGCGGTGGAGATGCTTATCGTTCATAATTTCGAACGTACCAAGGGGATAGCATGGACAATATATTTAACAGACCAGTCATCGGCGTCGTCATGTGCAGGTATAGGTTAAACGGGCACCTCACACAGACCTTGCAAGAAAAGTACCTGAATGCCGTTATCGCCGCCGGCGGCCTGCCGATCGCCCTGCCGCACGCGCTGGCGGAGCCGGAAATGCTGGCGGAACTGCTGCCGCGACTCGACGGCATTTTGCTGCCGGGCAGCCCCAGTAATGTGCAGCCGCACCTTTATGGTGAAAACGGCGATGAGCCTGACGCCGATCCTGGCCGAGACGCGTTGAGCCTGGCGCTGATCCGCCAGGCGTTCGACAGGCGCATTCCCCTTTTCGCCATTTGCCGCGGCATGCAGGAGATGGTGGTCGCCACCCAAGGCACCCTGCACCGCCGCCTGTACGAACTACCCGAGCTGCTGGAGCATCGTGAAGACCACGACCTGCCGCTGGAACAGCAATACGCCCCCGCCCACGAAGTCATCGTTCAGGAAGGGGGGCTGCTTTCGCAACTGATACCGGATTGCAACAGATTCTGGGTGAACTCGCTGCACGGCCAGGGCGCCAAAACCCTGGGCGCGAGCGTGCGCATCGAGGCGCACGCCGCCGACGGGCTGGTGGAGGCGATCAGCGTGCGCGATCAGCCCTTCGCGCTCGGCGTGCAGTGGCACCCGGAGTGGAACAGCGACGAGTACGCCCTGTCGCGCCTGTTGTTTGATGGTTTCATCACCGCCTGTCGGAACTATCAAAAGGAAAAACGCCCATGAGCGACGTCAGCTTGGCACCGGGAAAACGTCTGTCGCAGATCCGTCAACAATTAGGGTTGTCGCAGCGCCGGGTCGCCGAACTGTCTGGGTTAACCCACAGCGCCATCAGCACTATCGAACAAGATAAGGTCAGCCCGGCCATCAGCACGCTGCAAAAGCTGCTGACGGTATACGGTCTGTCACTGTCGGCGTTTTTCGCCGAGCCGGAAAAACCGGCGGAGCCGCAGATCGTGATCGGCAGTGACGATCTGATCGAAATCGGCAGCCAGGGCGTTTCGATGAAGCTGATCCACAACGGCGACCCGAACCGCACGCTGGCGATGATGATCGAGACCTACGAACCGGGCACCACCACCGGCGAGCGCATCAAACATCAGGGGGAAGAGATCGGCACGCTGCTGGAGGGCGAAGTGGTGCTGCAGGTCAACGGCCAGAGCTATCACCTGCTGGCCGGGCAGAGCTACGCCATCAATACCGGCATCCCCCACAGTTTCAGCAACACGTCGGCGCGCATTTGCCGGATTATCAGCGCCCATACGCCGACGACATTCTGATCAACGGAGCCAGGCATGAACTTTCACCATTTGCAGTATTGGCAACAACGGGCGCAGACCCTGAAGATTGAGCACCGGTTGTTTATCGACGGCCACTACCAGCCGGCCGCCGCGGGGAAATTTTTCGCCGTGGAAGATCCCGCCGGGCGCCGTGAGCTGGCGCAGGTTGCGCGCGGCGAAGCCGCCGACATCGATCGGGCGGTCAGCGCGGCGCGCGCCGTCTTTGAACGCGGCGACTGGGCGCAGGCCGCCCCGGCGCAGCGCAAAGCCACGCTGCTGCGCTTCGCCGATCTGATGGAGCAGCATCACGAAGAGCTGGCGCTGCTGGAAACGCTGGACACCGGCAAACCGATTCGCCACAGCCTGCGCGACGACGTGCCGGGCGCCATTCGCTGCATTCGCTGGTACGCCGAAGCGATCGATAAGGTCTACGGCGAAATCGCCCCCACCGGCCGCGAGGCGCTGGCGCTGATCGAGCGCGAGCCGATCGGCGTGGTCGGCGCCATCGTGCCCTGGAACTTCCCGCTGCTGCTGGCCTGCTGGAAACTCGGCCCGGCGCTGGCCGCCGGCAACAGCGTGGTGCTCAAACCCTCCGAAAAATCGCCGCTCAGCGCCATCCTGCTCGGCAAGCTGGCGCAGCAGGCCGGGCTGCCGGACGGCGTGCTGAACGTGGTGCCCGGCTATGGCCACGACGCCGGCAAGGCGCTGGCGCTGCACCGCGACGTCGACGCCCTCACCTTTACCGGCTCCACGCCGGTGGCAAAGCAGCTGATGATCTACGCCGGCGAATCGAACATGAAACGCGTCTGGCTTGAGGCCGGCGGCAAGAGCGCCAATATCGTCTTCGCCGACTGTCCGGATCTGGATCAGGCCGCCCGCAGCGCCGCCGCCGGCATCTTCTATAATCAGGGGCAGGTGTGCATCGCCGGCACTCGCCTGCTGGTAGAGGCGAGCATTCAGCAGGAATTCCTGCAGGCGCTGCGCAAACACGCGGCGGCCTTCGCTCCCGGCGATCCGCTCGATCCCGACACGGTGATGGGCACGCTGATCGACAGCGGCCACTGCGAGAAAGTGGCCGGCTATATCGATCAAGGGCTGAGCCAGGGCGCCGCGCTGTTCCTCGACGGGCGCGACCATCCGCAGGGCGACCACGCCGGTTATCTGGGGCCGACCATCCTCACCCAGGTGAACAACGCCATGAGCGTGGCGCGCGATGAAATCTTCGGCCCGGTGCTGGCGGTGACTACCTTCGACGACGAGCAACAGGCGCTGCAGCTGGCCAACGACAGCGACTACGGCCTCGGCGCCGCGGTCTGGACCCGCGATCTGGCTCGTGCGCACCGCATGGCGCGCCAGCTGAAAGCCGGCACGGTATTCGTCAACAACTACAACGACGGCGACATGACCGTGCCGTTCGGCGGCTACAAGCAGAGCGGCAACGGCCGCGACAAATCGCTGCACGCGCTGGACAAGTTCACCGAATTGAAAACTACCTGGATCTCGCTGGAATAAGGGCTTATCTCATGACTGAACACGTAAAAAGCTACTATGCGGCCACGGCCAACGCACATCAGCCCTATCCGCAACTGAACGAATCGATCGAGTGCGACGTCTGCGTGATCGGCGGCGGCTATACCGGCCTCTCCTCCGCGCTGTTTCTGGTGGAAGCCGGCTATAACGTGGTCGTACTGGAAGCGGCGCGCATCGGTTTCGGCGCCAGCGGCCGCAACGGCGGCCAGTTGGTCAACTCCTACAGCCGCGACATCGATGTGATTGAAGAGCGCTACGGCGCGGAAAGCGCCCGCCTGCTCGGCAGCATGATGTTTGAAGGCGCGGAGATCATCCGCAGCCGCATCAGCCGCTACGCCATCGACTGCGACTATCGCCCCGGCGGCATCTTCGCCGCGCTGAACAACAAGCAGTTCCATGCGCTGATCGAGCAGAAACGCAACTGGGAACGTTACGGCAATACCCAGCTCGAGCTGCTCGATGCGGACCGGGTGCGCCAGGAGGTTGCCAGCGATCGCTACGTCGGCGCGCTGCTCGATCACAGCGGCGGCCACATCCATCCGCTCAATCTGGCGCTGGGCGAGGCCGAGGCGATCCGCCTGCAGGGCGGGCGCATCTTCGAGCAATCGGCGGTGACGAACATCCGCCACGGCGAACCGGCGCTGATCAGCACCGCCAACGGCCAGGTGAAGGCGCGTTTCGTCATCGTCGCCGGCAACGCCTATCTGGGCGACAAGCTGGAGCCGCGGCTGGCCAAGCGCAGCATGCCGTGCGGCACTCAGGTGGTGGCCACCGAGCCGCTGGCGCCGGAGATCGCGCAGGCGCTGATCCCGCAGAACTACTGCGTGGAAGACTGTAACTACCTGCTGGATTACTACCGCATCACCGCCGATCATCGCCTGCTGTACGGCGGCGGCGTGGTGTACGGCGCGCGTGATCCGGACGACATCGACAACCTGATCCGGCCAAAATTGCTGAAGACCTTCCCGCAGCTGAAAGGGGTGCGTATCGACTATCGCTGGACCGGCAACTTCCTGCTGACGCTGTCGCGCATGCCGCAGTTCGGCCGGCTGGAGAATAACGTCTACTACATGCAGGGCTACAGCGGCCACGGCGTGACCTGTACCCATCTGGCGGGCAAGCTGATCGCCGAGTTGATGCGCGGCGACGCCGAACGCTTCGACGCCTTCGCCAAGCTGCCGCACCTGCCGTTCTTCGGCGGGCGCAATCTGCAGATCCCGTTCACCGCCATCGGCGCGGCCTACTACACGCTGCGCGACCGCATCGGCGTCTAAAACAGCAGGCCCGGTCATCCTGGCCGGGCCTGTGCGTTAACGCTTAGACGATCTTCGGTTGGCCGTCCGAGGCGGTCGCCCCGCCATCGACCGGAATGTTGGCGCCATTGATAAAGCTGGCGTCGTCGCTGGCCAGAAACGCCATCACCGCCGCCACTTCTTCTGGCTCCGCAGCGCGCCCCAGCGCGATGCGCTCATTGAACTTGTCGCGGATTTCCTGCGGCCAACCGTTGGTCATGTTGGTTTTCACCAGGCTCGGGCAGACCGAGTTGATACGCACGCCGTCACCGCCGTGATCCAGCGCCATGGCGCGCGTCAGGTTGACCACCGCGCCTTTCGCCGCGCAGTAATAGGCCGCGCCCCAGTCGCCGCCCAGGCCGGACACCGACGCGGTATTGACGATGCAGCCCTTGGTCTTCAGCAGATGCGGCAAGGCGAATTTGGAGCAGAACACCACGCCGTCGATATCGACCCCGGCGATGCGCCGCCAGTCATCGACGCTGGTTTCCAGCACGCTGCCCGCCACGTGTACGCCGGCGTTGTTCAGCAGAACGTCGATGCGGCCCAGTTTTTCCGCCACCTCGTTCATCATTTTTTCAACCGCGACGTGATCGGACACGTCGATATGCACCGCCATCGCCCGGCCCTTCGGCAGCGAAGCGGCAACCTTGTCTACCGCCTCTTTAGCCCAGTCGGCCAGCACCACGATGGCGCCCTCGGCGGAGAACCGCCGCGCCGCCGCTTCCCCCATGCCATTGCCCGCACCGGTGATAACCACGACTTTATTGTCAAAACGCATGAGACCTCCTCCATGTGAACGTATTTATATAAGTCATACAAATCTCATTGCCCCGAGGATAAGACGCCCCTCCCCTGAGCGCCAGTCAAAACGTGCGGTTTATTAACCAAAAGGAGGTATGTCAGTGATTTCAATGCGCTGGGTTAACCTTTATCGGATTTTGGCCAACATATTGATGGATAGAATAAAATCCCGGCCCGTCACTATTTTCCTGGCGGATTGTCAGCCAGCGGGACTATTGCGGATAGGCGGTTATGGCCGCTCAGAGATAAGCGATGTGAATGAAAAACGGCAGCCGCCCGCAGGCGGCCGCGACTATTTTTTCTCGATGGGGATCACCAGCAGATCGACGTTCAGCTCGTTGATCGCCTGACGCGCCGAAGAGACCAGTCGGCTCCAGACATCGTGATGGTGGCCGAAGATCACCAGATCGAACCCTTTCTCCTTCGCCACCCGGTTCAGTTCCTCCGTCAACGCACCGCGGCTGACGATCACCTCTTCAACCGGATACGACGACTGCCCTTTGATCGCATTGAGCATATTCTTCACCCGCTCTGAAAAGGTGCGATCGGTGTAGTTATAATCGCCCACGCCCAGATCGACGTAATAACCGGCGCGATGAATGTCGATATAGATCAGGGAAAGTTGGGCATTGAGCGCGGCGGCCAGCCTGGCGCCCTTGCCCAGCAGGAACTCGGCGTCTTCGCTGAGATCCGTGGCGACAACGATATGCCGATAAGCCATGATGGCGGCCCTCCTCGTCAACTCCGTAAACAGGATGGCGCTCCTTGCCGCATGTTTCTCATGCACCTTAAGTTTAGCCTAGCGCCGGTTCGCTCGCCTGTCTCGCAATCGTTCCATCTGTGGAACGATGCATCCCGCCTTTGCGGTCTACCGGATTTTTCTCCCCTCCCTACACTGTAGGCAAGCGCTGAGTTTCAGCCTTATCAATCAAAGCAGATATCCATTGACCTCACGACAAGAGAAGGAAAAAACCATGAGCACTCCAGCCAACTTCAACGGCCAGCGTCCTGTTATTGATGCCAATGACGCCGTCATGCTCCTGATCGACCACCAGAGCGGCCTGTTCCAGACCGTCGCCGACATGCCGATGACCGAACTGCGCGCCCGCGCCGCCGCACTGGCCAGCATCGCCACCCTCAGCAAACTGCCGGTGATCACCACCGCTTCAGTGCCGCAGGGCCCGAACGGCCCGCTGATCCCGGAAATCCATCAGAATGCGCCGCACGCGCAATACGTCGCCCGCAAAGGGGAAATCAATGCCTGGGACAACCCGGACTTCGTGGCGGCGGTCAAAGCCACCGGCCGCAAGACGCTGATCATCGCCGGCACCATCACCAGCGTCTGCATGGCCTTCCCGTCCATCAGCGCGGTGGCCGAAGGCTATAAAGTGTTCGCGGTGATCGACGCCTCCGGCACCTACTCGAAAATGGCGCAGGAAATCACCCTGGCGCGCGTGGTGCAGGCCGGCGTGGTGCCGATCGACACCGCCGGCGTGGCCTCGGAGCTGCAGGGCAGCTGGAACCGCGCCGACGCTCAGCAGTGGGCCGAGGTTTACACCAAAATCTTCCCGGCCTATCAACTGCTGATCGAGAGCTACCTCAAAGCGCAGGACGTAGTGAAAAACAACGAACTGCTGGACTCCCAGCGCTAAAGGCGCCCAGGCACAAAGCCCCGGCACCCTGCCGGGGCTCGCCATGAAAACGCGCAAAAGCCGCCGTTTCTGCCTTCTGTTCTTCCCTTCACGCGAAACCGCTTTCTGTTATAAAAGCGGGGATAAGCGCTTAATCGTCATGAAAAAGCCATAAAAACTTAATAAATCAATCTGTTCTCGACACTGGTACATTATCGTTGCTACGATAATTATTTATATTCGCAGGAAATGACCTCAAGGATGGCTATGATTGGCAAAAGAACACTGACGCTAGCTGCGCTGACACTCAGTTTGGCAGGCTGCCAGCCGGCACCGCCAAGCTATGTGGAAAACGCGAATGCCTTGATCGCCAAACAGATCAGCGCAATTAGCCTGCAAACGGCACAGTGCAAATTTGCCCAAGACGGGCACTATTGGATTTCGGCTTGCTCGTTGGGTACTGCGCACACCGCACCGGTGTTCGCCCTGTTCGAACAGGAAGGCGTTATGCAGGCCAACGACAATCTGGCCATCGCCGTCGTGCCGCTCAACGAGCAAGCTCGCCACCTCTCACAGGATCCGCGCTTCACTATCCCGGTAATGCAACGCCGCATTCCCGTAGACGCGGATAAAGCCTTCAATCGCTTATTTGCCCAATCATCGCCTTAACCCTTCTCAGCCGACGATCGCGATCCCCAGCCGCTCCAGCAGCTGCGCGGCCTGGTGGCTGTCCATTTTGACGCCCTGCAGATCGGTGGTGCGCAAATCCAACTCGCCCAGTTCCGCGTTGCTCAAATCGCACTGGGTGACATCGGCGGCGCGCCAGTCGAATCCGGAGAACTCGCCGCCGGACAGATCGGAGCCGCTGAAGCTGGCGCCGAGCACCTGTGCGCCGTGCCAGCGGTTTTCCCACAGCTCGCATTTCTCCAGCACCACCTTGGCGAAGTTGGCGTAGCTCAGGTTGCTTTTAGTGATATAGGCGCTGCAAAACCAGGTGCGGCTGGTGATCATGTTCATAAAACTGGCGCCGCGAAAATCGGCGCCCTGCGCGCGGCATTCGCGGATCTCCAGCCCCAGGGCGCTGGCGTAGCGGAAGTCGGCCATCGACAAATCGCAGCTTCTGAAGCTGGCGTCTTTGAGTACCGCACGGCTGAAATTGCCGCCCTGTCGGCTGTCACGATCGTAAAACTGGCAGCCGATAAACTCGGTGCCGGTGAGATCGGTGCCCGAAAAATCACACAGCATAAAGCTGCCGTTTTCAATCTTCTCGCCGGTAAAGCGGTTACGGTCAATCTTTTCACCCTTCAACATCAGACTCATCGCAGCGCACCTGTTTATTTATACAGTCGGTGCGGCATTTAATCCTATTCCAGCTGAGTTGGCAACCATCACCGATCGGCGGGCCTCCGCTCTAACGCCACCTTGACGATGCTGAATGTCCTGACGCTCTCCGCCTGAGCGACGTCGGCAAACAAACGGGGGTAACGGGAGTTGACCACCCACACTTCGCCATCGCGCAGCGCGGCGCCGGTCGGCCCATCCAATTCCGGCGGCGTGGCGACCGCCGTGATATGCGCGCTGGCCCAACCGTCGTTCGAGGCGAGCAGCGTTACGTTGCCGGACATGCCCCCTTTTCTCCCCGGAAAAGACTGTACGATCACCAATTCATGGGCGTTTTTGAGCCGCAGCCCGTCCGGCCCTTTCAGCCGCTGCGGCAGCCTGATTTCACTTATTGCAGGCGCGTTATCCAGCGTCACCTTCCACAACAGCCCGCGGGTGTAGTCCGCCGCAATCAGATAGCCATCCGGGTGATACACGATGCCGTTGAGATAAGGCTGCGTGCCCTGCGCAGCGGCAGGTGCGTCGGCGGGCATCAAACGCGCCGAGCGCACCAGAATCGACACCTGGCGTGTTGCCCGGTCAATCTTGTAAATCTGCGGCTGGAAGCTGTCGGTCACGTAGATATTGCCCTGCACGTCGAGCGCCAGATCGTTGGCCAGCGTCGGCCCACGGCTTAACGATGAAAGATCGTACGTCTGCTGCAGCGCGCCGGTATCGAGATTGAACTCCAGCACCTGCGCCACGCGATTGCGCGTGCCGGAGGCTGAGTTGAGGGATACGCCCACGTCTTCGTTGCACACCAGCACCCGGTTGCGCTCGGCGTCCACCAGCATGCCGGAGGTGGTGATAAGCCCACTGCCGGTGGAAAAGCGCCGATAGCGGCCATCCGGGTAGACCAGGCCGAGCTGCCCGCCACGCAGGGACGACACCAGGAACGCGCCGGCGCGCGCATTCCAGGCGATGCCTTCAGGGTAGGCGCCGGCGGCATCCGGCGAGAAGTCGATGCGCTGCGCGGCCTGCGCCTGCATGACGCCGCTGAGAAACAGCGCGGCGCCGGCAAGCTGGGTGAGGCGCCGGCGCCGCGGCAACAAGAAAGAAAAGAGGCTGAAGCGGAACATAAGCATGATCCTGATGAGGACTCGGATCGCTAGAGTAGGATCGCGCCGCTCACGGCACCAGCCGGGAAAAAGGCAATGCGCTACTAAAAAAATCGCAGTAATCGGCGCAAAAAAAACCGCCCGGGCGGGCGGTTGAGGCGACGGCGAACCGTTACTTCAGGGCTTCCTGAATGGCGTCGGCCATCGGGCCGATGTGCTTCTCCGCCGCCTTCAGCTGGAAGTCCACGCCGTTGCCGTCGTTGGTATCCGACAGCGTGGCCTTGATCAGCTCCAGCGCCGCCTGCACCGCCACCAGCCGTTTATGCTGTTCGTCCGTGACCGGTTTGGCGCCCATATTGGCCGGATAGTAATGTTCTAACATCGCGATCTCCTTTTGATGACGTTAACCTCTAACCTACCAGAAAACCGCGCATTTACTAAGGAAACCAGGCCCTGCGCGGCCGAGTGACGATAAATTGCACTATACTGGGCAAACACGCCCCCTGCTACAGGACCATCGCCATGCCATTCCAGGGAAGCTGCCACTGCGGCGCCGTCACCTTCTCCGTGGACGCCGAACTGCCCACCGAGGCCCTCAGCTGCAACTGTTCGATCTGCCGCCGCAAAGGGCTGCTGCTGTCGTTCTTCCCCATCAGCGCTTTCACACTCAACAGCGGCCAGGACCAACTCAGCGCCTACACCTTCAATCAGCACAAGATCCGCCATCAGTTCTGCCGAGTCTGCGGCGCTCAGCCCTTCGCCTACGGCACCGCGCCGGACGGCGCCGCGATGTGCGCCGTCAACCTGCGCTGCGTGCCTGACGTCGCGCTGGATGCGTTGCAGATCCACAGCTACGACGGCGCCAGCGTCTGAGATGCCGCGTTTTCAGCGGTAGACGGAGAACTTCTTGGTCAACGGCTTAAGCTGTTCGGCGTCGCCGTAGAGCGCCACCGCCACGAAATCCAGCTGTTCGTAAGGGGTGTTGGCGGTGTCGGCGATCTGCTGTTCGGCGGAGTGCGACAGCATGGTGGTGGTGAAGAAGTTGGACAGCACGCCCTCCTCCTTGCATTTGAGGATCAGGTTGCTGAGCTGGCTGCTGTTTTTAGCCTGCAGGATCACTATCGGATAGTGGCTCATATTGGCGCTGACGCCGTCGAGGCTGCTCGGGTAGTGGTGAAACTCGCGCTGTTCGATGAGATCGGTGATGCCCGCCGTCAGATGGCAGGAGGCGTTAAACAGCGTGGCCGGTTCGTGATTGCGGTTGAGGATGATATAAAACTTTTTCTCGTTGTCGCTGTACATACTCTTCTCCTTGAATAGGCAGTCAGTTTTATCCAACCTGCGCACGGTTTCAAGGCGCGATAAGGGGCCGCGTCCGGCCCCCGTAATAACGCTGCCGGCTCAGGCGGCGCCTTCACCCGGGCCGAGCGGCTGCGCCACCTGATGCAGCACGGTGATGTGCTGCAAAAGCGTGCCGCCGTCGATCGGTTTCATCTGGCCGTCGCGATCTTTATAGTGCGTCGGCTTGGCGCCGTGGAAGAACAGCCCGGCGTTGACCTGCACGCCCAGATAGCCCGCGCTGGCCGGCAGGCGCTGCACGTCGGTCCAGGGGTTGGAAACCGGCACGTACTGGAAACCCTCGCTCGTTTTGGCGTACAGCGGGCGCAGTAGCGTGACAAAGGCCATCATCGGCGACAGCGCGTCTTTAAAGATCTGCACCGGCCGATCGACCGTCATCAAGAAACCCTGCGGCTGCTCCTCAACCGTGTCGAGGCTCAGGCTGCTGCTGATATCATCACCCCGGCCGCCATAGCTCCATTCAATGGCCGGCGCCCCACTCTCGTTCATCATCTCTGACATACACTGCTCCTTATAAAATGAATTCAACACGCCTGCTGCGTGCCGGAACAGTAAACCGCTGCAGGGGGATCAGCGTCCACGCCGGGCGGCACGCTGGCGAACCAAACAACGAAGGCGCTCAATAAAGCTCGAAATGAATAATTTCCCCACGTGATAGCGCAGCATTTGAACGACCTCAGCCGTTGCAAGAGCACATAGTGATGGCGTTACCGCCACTGGAGAGTGTTATGACCGCGATTAAACCGGACGCCATCGACCGCGTTCTCCCCGCCGCCACGCCCTGGCTAGCCGTCATCAACGTGCTGTTCGCCGGCATCGCCGCGGCGCTGCACGTGGGCAAGGCCACCATCGCGCTGCCGGCGCTGGAGGCCGAGTTCGGCCGTTCGCTCGAAGCGCTGAGCTGGGTTATTTCGGCCTTTCCCTTCGTCGGGGTGTTCGGCGGCATCGCCGCCGGGCTGCTGGTGCGCCGCTGGGGCGACCGGCGGCTGCTGGCGCTCGGGCTGCTGATCATCAGCGCCGCCAGCTTTACCGGCGCCGCGCTGCACGACTTCAGCGGGTTGATCGTCAGCCGCTTTGTCGAAGGCCTCGGCTTCGTGATCGTGGTGGTCGCCTCGCCGGCGGTGCTGAACCGCATCGTCGCCCCGGCGCAGCGCAGCCTGGTGTTCGGCATCTGGAGCACCTTCATGCCGGCGGGCATCGCCATTTCGCTGTTTTTCGGCCCCCACCTCGCCGGCTGGCAGCAGAGTTGGCAGGCCGGTGCGGCGCTGACGCTGCTGGCCGCCCTGCTGCTGCCGCTGACCACGTCCCGCCGCACCGCCGAGGCGCACGCGCCGTCCTTGCCGCTGCGGCAAGCGCTGGGCGCCCTGCTGCGGGCGCGCCGACCGCTGTTGCTGGCGCTGATGTTCGCCGCCTACAACCTGCAATTTTTCTCGGTGATGACCTTCCTGCCGATCTTCCTGATGCAGCGCATAGGCCTGACGCTGGCGGCCGCCGGCGGTATCAGCGCGGCGGCGGTGGCGGCGAACATCATCGGCAACCTCGCCGCCGGGCTCTTGCTGTCGCGCGGTCTGCGCGCCGGTAGCCTGCTCGCGGCCACCAGCCTGATCATCGGCGTCTTCGGCATCGGCATTTTCTTGCCGATAACGCCCAACGCCCTGCTGATCCCGCTGTGTTTCCTGTTCTGCGCCATCGCCGGCATGCTGCCCGCCACCATTCTGGCCGCCACGCCGGCGGCGACGCCGGAACCGACGCTGCTGCCGCTGAGCCTGGGGCTGGTGATGCAGGGGAACTATCTCGGCCAGGTGATCGGCCCGGTTGCGCTGAGCGCCATCGTGGCCGCAGCCGGTTGGGCGGCCCCGGCCTGGCTGGTGCTGGCGGCGGCCGTGTCAGGGGCGCTGTTGGCGCTGGCTTTTCTCAGCCGGCGGCATAAGGCGGGGTGATAAGCAGAAAGGTGGTTTTGTTTGTTATAAGCGGTGCTGAATTTTCCCTGGTGCAGGTGCCTGCCTATCGCGAAGGATAAGGCCAATGATGATCGAGACCCGACAATGACAAGGCGCCGGTGGCCGCGAAATACACCAGCAGGCCGGCAAAGGCGATCAGTAGCGTCTTCTCGATGACGCCGAGTCGTTTGTGTTCAGTCATTTGCATACTCCTTCGTGGTATCGGGCGAACGGCCGCCCTCATCAACACTAGGAAAGCCTGGCCCAAGCGGCAAGCGCGGCTCACAAAATGAAACACAATCGATAAATTTTGTTAATTATTTAGCCCTCTTTCTTTTCTCACGCCGCCGCCAGTTCACCCTGCGGCGCCCGCCTTGCCCTTAATAACCCTATGGAATACGCCACTAAAAATCCCCTACCGGTTAAGTAAAGGTGATGATAGTGTTGTTTTCATTCAGTTCATCTATGCTGAAAATTCATCTTTTGAGGGACGACTATGATGTCTAAAGGCATTTCCAAGGGATTCTTTATTCTGATCCTGTTCATCGTTACCGCCGCCTTTCTCGACGTGCTGGGGCCTTACTACTCCTCGGTGCTGTGGGCGGTCATTCTGGCGGTGATTTTCCATCCGGTAAAAAAGAAACTGAAGCAGTACGTCGGCGAACGCAACGGCGTGGTGTCGCTGCTGACGGTGGCGCTGATCTGCCTGATCGTGTTCACGCCGTTGGCGATCATCGCCTCGTCGCTGGCGATGGAATTCAACGTGATCTACACCAAGCTGCAGACCAACAACAGCCAGTTGCCGACCATGCTGGCGGACTTTATGCGCCACCTGCCCGGTTGGGCGCAGCGGTTCCTGGCGGAACATAACCTCAACAGCGCCGCCGAGATACAAAAGCAGCTTTCCGAGGTGGCGCTCAAGGGCGGGCAATATCTGGCGGGCAGCGTCTTCCTGATCGGCAAGGGCACCTTCAACTTCGTCGTCGGCTTCGGCGTGATGCTCTACCTGCTGTTCTTCCTGCTGAAAGACGGCCCCTATCTGGTGAACCTGGCGCTCGAAGCGCTGCCGCTCTCCCAGCACGTAAAACACCACCTGTTCGTGAAGTTCGCCGCCGTCTCCCGCGCCACCGTCAAGGGCACGGTGGTGGTCGCCGTGGTGCAAGGCGCGCTCGGCGGGCTGGCGTTTTACTTTACCGGCATCGACGGCAGCCTGCTGTGGGGCGCGCTGATGGCGTTCCTGTCGATTATCCCGGCCGTAGGCTCCGCCATCATCTGGGTGCCGGCGGTGATCTACTTCTTCGCCACCGGCATGCTGTGGAAAGCCATTTTCCTGGTAGTGTTCTTCGTGGTGGTGATCGGCCTGGTGGACAACATTCTGCGCCCGCTGCTGGTGGGCAAAGACACCAAAATGCCGGACTACCTGATCCTGATCTCCACCCTGGGCGGCATGGAGATCTACGGCATCAACGGCTTCGTCATCGGCCCCTTGATCGCCGCGCTGTTCATCGCCTGCTGGAACATTCTGTCCGGCCGCGACAGCGAGGAGAACATCGAAGAGATCGACGAAGCGTTTATCGAGGAAGGCAAAAATCATCCCGACGCGGTGGAGTAAACCTCCCGCAGCGAATCACGCAGGGGCCCAATGGGCCCCTTTTTTGTCAGTGGTTTTGTATCAGCGCGCCGGGATAAAAAAGACCTGCTCCGGATCGCCGTCATCGAGATTGTCAATCTGGCCGCTGGCGACAAATCCGGCGTTCAGCAGCAGCCGCTGCATCGGCAGGTTGGAGCGATTGGTGGAGGTGAACAGCTTCGGGTGCCGGCAATGGGACTTCAACACCGCAATCAGCGCCTGCCCGACGCCCCGGCGGCGA
Source organism: Serratia sp. CY33525 (assembly GCF_052169115.1). Classification (NCBI taxonomy): domain Bacteria; kingdom Pseudomonadati; phylum Pseudomonadota; class Gammaproteobacteria; order Enterobacterales; family Yersiniaceae; genus Serratia; species Serratia sp. CY33525. Next base: position 296,313 of record NZ_JBJNLK010000004.1, read on the forward strand.
TAGCGCTCGCCGACCATCAACATCTCGATAAAGCCGCAGCCGAAGAAGTGATAGTGCAGCACCCCATAGCCCATCACCATGCCCTGTTCCTCGGCAAGAAAACAGATGCCCTGCGCGCACCAGGCACGGATTTGCGCCGCACGCTGCGGCGCATTCTGAGCAACGCTGTCCAGGGCGATCAGCGCTGCGGTATCGGTTTCAGCAGCAAGGCGCACAAGCATATTTAACCCCTCATTCATATGGATGACGGCGGTGCCGCTTCAACGAAACGGCAACCGAAGCGGGATAATTTTTACATCCCCGCCAAATTTTGTAATCCTATTATAGAGTTACTAAAAACACGCCAAGGAAGGAAAACATTTCCCGATGAAAATACCGCAAATCTCCGCCGCCCTGCTGTTTACCCTGCTGCTGGCGGGCTGCCAGTTCCACAAAACCGTGTTCCCGCCGCCGTATATCGGCACTCCGCAAGAGATCAGCACCTACGAAGTGAAAGGGCTGACCTTTGTCACCACCGTCACCTTCAGCGGCCTGTTTGCTGAAGAGCTGGTGCGCGAGTACGCGCAGAAACACCACTACCGCTATTACGTGGTCACGATGCGCAGCAACGGTTTTAAAGATCGAAGCGAGCGCGTGAGCGCAATGATGTATCGGTAAGTCTTGGCAACATATGCCGTGAAATAATGCCGAAAAGACTGGCTTCAGCATTAGGAAACGCTATACGAAATATTGCACAACCCAATACTCACAGGCCGCATGAAAGTACGGCCTGCGACTTCTGTTTAACCCAGTTGCCGCCCTTTACCTTCTACTGTCACTACGGGCTAAATTCCAACGTGATAATTTGGAACGCCTTATGGACCTCTTCCGTTGGTGGCTTAGGAAAGCGAGAATCGCCAATTGCCTGCATGGCGGCACGGCAAAGAGCCGGATCGCCGCCTTCTGTTCGAACATTGATTGGCAGGCCGTCCGGTGCCGACGTAATGCGCAATGTGCAACGCTTGCCTGAGTAGGCTTCGGCGTCTTTAAAATGGCGTTGAATCTCAGCTTGCACCTGGGCCATGTAATGTACTTTCTCTTTTCCCGGCGCAGGCGTCTTTGGGTCACCAAGGTTGGCGAAAAGATCATCGGCCTCTTTCTTCGCCGGAACGGTTTGGCTGGGGACAGTGCTCTTGGCACACCCCGTTAATGCCAGTGCGAGCATCGCCGCCAATAAGGTGGCGGCGCCGGTTTTATAGCCTGAATGCGTTATTTTCATATCCCTTTCCTTATGGATGATTATCAGCCGAATCAACGTTGTATTCGAAAAGATCCCCGGTGAATACTTATACAGAATTAACGCCAAACCACCAATGACATCACGCACTGGAACGCGGAAAATCGTGAGTAGATGATGATATGAAACCCTAACCCCCTCACCGGGCCGTACGCCTGAGCCACCTAACCTATCGACATCTCCCGAATTGGTAATCACCCCATCAATAAATTAAGTTATTCTTACTTTTTTATCCCACCATAAGCACTTTCAACCCTGGCAATCTGGAAAATCTGCCTATACTTATTTTCCTGATATTAAATTCGTTTAAGTAACCAGGATGGTAGGTATGAAAAGCAAACGACTCTTTGCCGCGCTTCTTGCTGCAACTACGGTGATGTTCATTGCGGGCTGCGCTTCCAATCAGGCGATCAAAACAACGGATGGCAAGACCATTGTCACCGACGGCAAACCTCAGGTCGATACAGATACCGGGTTAGTCTCCTATCGAAACGCTGAAACGGGCAAAACGGAACAGATCAATCGAGACCAGATTGCAAACATGAGTGAGTTGGATAACTAAAAGGAGCTTCAAATGAAAAAAACGCTTGTTCTTCCCGCGATCGCCCTAGTTGCCATCGCCGCACTGTCAGGCTGCACACGCACCAGCTACGCCATCCATACCCACGACGGTCGAACGCTCATCAGTGACGGCAAGCCGAAAGAAACCGCTGCCGGGTTGCTCGGTTATACCGACGCCAATGGCGTTAAACAGCAAATCAACAAGACGGAAGTCAAAGAGGTTTCAGAGATCCCTCATTAAGGTTCCGATAACCTTAGCCAGCTAACACCAAGGGAGCCAATGGCTCCCTTTCTACTCTAAAACCCGGCGTACTTGCCTGCATTTAACGATAACGTCGAACACCTGACATTTCAGCGCCAACGTTCCCGGGTTTGCCATACGGATCTCTCCTTTCCCTGCGTCGAACAGCTATAATCCAAGAAGTGGAGTTATTTGATAATGATAAGGAGGGAGTATGTATAAAACTATCTTGGTTCCAGTCGATATTACCGAGCCGGAATTAACGCAGCAGGTCATCCCACATGTCAACGCGCTCGCCAGGCTCGAAGACTCCCACGTCCATTTTCTGGCGGTGATCCCGTCACGCGCCACCTACGCCGCTTTCGGCTTTGCCGCCACCGCGGCGATAGAAACCAAAGACGAAATCATTGCGGTAGCGACCGAAGGGTTGGCGAAAGCGGCCAAAGAATTCAGCGTGCCTGAAGATAGAGTGACCACGCATGTGGCCGTCGGCGATCCCAAAGATCAGATCCTGGAACTCGCTGATGCGCTTAACGCGGAGATTATTGTGATGGGTTCCAACCGCCCTTCTGCGATCACTTACCTCCTCGGCTCCAATGCCACCGCCGTCGTGCGCCACGCCAATTGCCCGGTGCTGGTGGTGCGTGAATCGGCCAATCCTTGATATCCCATGCCCATTTGAACAATAAAAAAACGGGAGCCCTAAGGCTCCCGCTCTCATTCAAACGCCAAACACACTTACATGTGCTCTACGATAGCGTCGCCAAACTCTGAGCATTTCAGCAGTTTAGCGCCTTCCATCAGGCGTTCGAAGTCATAGGTCACGGTCTTGGCGGCGATGGCGCCTTCCATGCCTTTAACGATCAGGTCAGCCGCTTCGAACCAGCCCATGTGGCGCAGCATCATCTCTGCGGACAGGATGATGGAGCCTGGGTTCACTTTGTCCTGGCCGGCGTACTTCGGCGCGGTGCCGTGAGTCGCTTCGAACAGCGCGCAGTCGGAGCCGATGTTGGCGCCCGGTGCGATGCCGATGCCGCCGACCTGGGCAGCCAGGGCGTCGGAGATGTAGTCACCGTTCAGGTTCATACAGGCGATCACGTCGTATTCCGCCGGGCGCAGCAGGATCTGCTGCAGGAAGGCGTCGGCGATCACGTCTTTAACCACGATCTCTTTGCCGGTGTTCGGGTTCTTGATCTTCAGCCATGGGCCGCCGTCGATCAGCTCACCGCCGAACTCTTCGCGCGCCAGCTCATAGCCCCAATCCTTGAAGGCACCTTCGGTGAACTTCATGATGTTGCCTTTGTGAACCAGGGTCACGGAGTCGCGGTCGTTGGTGATGGCGTATTCGATCGCCGCACGCACCAGACGCTTGGTCCCTTCTTCGGAGCATGGCTTCACGCCGATACCGCACTGCTCCGGGAAGCGGATTTTCTTCACGCCCATTTCGTCGCGCAGGAATTTGATCACTTTGTCCGCTTCGGCGGAGCCGGCTTTCCACTCGATGCCGGCGTAGATGTCTTCGGCGTTTTCACGGAAGATCACCATGTCGGTCAGCTCAGGCTGTTTCACCGGGCTTGGGGTGCCCTGGTAGTAACGCACCGGGCGCAGGCACACGTACAGGTCCAGCTGCTGGCGCAGGGCCACGTTCAGAGAACGGATGCCGCCGCCGACCGGGGTGGTCAGGGGGCCTTTGATGGCGACGCGGTAGTCGCGGATCAGGTCCAGAGTTTCGTCCGGCAGCCACACGTCTTTACCGTAAACGTGGGTAGATTTTTCGCCGGTGTAGATTTCCATCCAGGAGATTTTACGTTCGCCGTGGTAAGCCTTTTTAACGGCCGCATCAACCACGTGGATCATGGCAGGAGTCACGTCAACGCCGATGCCGTCGCCTTCGATGAACGGGATGATCGGGTTATGAGGAACAACCAGTTTACCCTGGGCGTCAACCGTGATTTTTTTACCTTCTGCCGGAACAACTACTTTGCTTTCCATCAACCTCTCCTTCAAGCGCAATTTTGTTAATGCTTTGTAAGATGCGTGTAGATACTACTTGAATATTCGGTCCGCGCCAATCCGAAACGGATTCGGTTATAATGCGCTTATCATCCGTAATCTCAACCGTTATGAAAAAATTCTCTGTTAGAAATCACAAAGTTAAACGATTCAGCAAGCCGAATGCCGCCAAACCCGCCGCGCCGAAGGGGCCGCGCCGAATTGTGTTATTCAACAAGCCCTTCGACGTGCTGCCGCAGTTCACCGACGAAGCCGGCCGCGCCACGCTGAAAGAGTACATCCCCTTCCCCGACGTTTACGCCGCCGGGCGTCTGGATCGCGACAGCGAAGGGCTGCTGGTGCTGACCAACGACGGCCAGCTGCAGGCGCAGCTCACCCAGCCGGGGAAGCGCACCGGCAAAATCTATTATGTGCAGGTCGAGGGCGCGCCGCAGGAGAGCGATCTGGCGCCATTGCGCAGCGGCGTCACGCTGAAAGACGGCCCCACGCTGCCCGCCGGGGTGGAGTTGGTGGCCGAGCCGCAGTGGCTGTGGCCACGCAACCCGCCGATCCGCGAACGTAAATCCATCCCCACTTGCTGGCTGAAAATCACCCTGTATGAAGGGCGAAACCGCCAGGTGCGTCGCATGACGGCGCATATCGGGTTCCCTACCCTGCGCCTGATTCGCTACAGTATGGGTAATCTTTCGCTGGGTTCACTGCAACCTGGTGAATGGAAAAGCATCGATTCCCTGTAGACCGATAACTGATGGAGGCGCCATGAGGAACACACTGACCGCGCTGCTGCTCGCCGCTCTAGCGGCCCCGTTCGCCACCCAAGCCGCCAGCTTCGACTGCGCCAAGGCGGCAAACCGCGATGAGCAAGCCATCTGCGCCAACCGCACGCTGAACGATCTGGACGTGCAAATGACTACCAAGTACCAATTCCTGCGCGGCCTGTTCGCCATGGGCGCGCGCGGCGCGATGCAGGACAGCCAGCAGGACTGGCTGGCAAAACGCCAGCGGTGCGGCGGCGATACCGCCTGCCTGCTCAAAAGCTATCGCACCCGCATCGCCGAGCTGGACGACATCTACCGGCGCATCGACAAACCGCTGTAAGGAGAGCGCATGTTCAAACCGCACGTCACCGTGGCCTGCGTGGTGCACGCCGCCGGCAAATTTTTAGTGGTCGAAGAGACCATCAACGGCAAAGCGCTGTGGAACCAGCCGGCCGGCCACCTGGAGGCCGACGAGACGCTGGTGCAGGCCGCCGAGCGCGAGCTGTGGGAAGAGACCGGCATCCGCGCCGCGCCGCAGGCGTTCCTGCGCATGCACCAGTGGATCGCGCCGGATCGCACGCCGTTCCTGCGTTTTTGCTTCGTTATCGAGCTGGAACAGCCGCTGCCGACCGAGCCGCACGACAGCGACATCGATCGCTGCCTGTGGCTGAGCGCCGACGAGATCTTGCAGGCGCCCAACCTGCGTTCCGCGCTGGTGGCGGAGAGCATTCGCAGCTACCAGCAGCCGGAGCGCTACCCGCTGTCGCTGGTCGGCAGCTTCGCCTGGCCGTTTTAAGGGCGCCGTGCAGCACAAGATGAACAGTGCGCCGGCGCGGCCAACGTGGTAAAATCCTGCGCTTGTTTTTATCAGCACGGTTCGTGTTCAAGTTCGTGAGATCCCCATGTCAGACAACAGCCAGAAAAAAGTAATCGTCGGTATGTCCGGCGGCGTCGACTCTTCCGTTACCGCCTATCTGTTACAGCAACAGGGCTATCAGGTCGCTGGGCTGTTCATGAAGAACTGGGAAGAAGACGACGACGAAGAGTACTGCTCCGCCGCGACCGATCTGGCCGACGCGCAAGCGGTCTGCGACAAGCTGGGCATCGAACTGCACACGGTGAACTTTGCGGCGGAATACTGGGACAACGTGTTTGAGCTGTTCCTGGAAGAGTACAAGGCCGGCCGCACGCCGAACCCGGACATCCTGTGCAATAAAGAGATCAAATTCAAAGCCTTCCTGGAGTTCGCCGCCGAAGATCTGGGGGCCGATTTCATCGCCACCGGCCACTACGTGCGCCGCCAGGACGTAGACGGCAAGAGCCGCCTGCTGCGCGGCGTCGACGGCAACAAGGATCAGAGCTACTTCCTCTACACCCTGAGCCACGAGCAGGTGGCGCAAAGCCTGTTCCCGGTCGGCGAGCTGGAGAAGCCGGAGGTGCGCCGCATCGCCGAGCAGCTGGAGCTGGTCACCGCCAAGAAGAAAGATTCTACCGGCATCTGCTTTATCGGCGAGCGCAAGTTCCGCGACTTCCTCGGCCGTTACCTGCCGGCGCAGCCGGGCCCGATCGTCAGCGTTGACGGCCAGACCGTCGGCGAACACCAGGGCCTGATGTATCACACCCTGGGCCAGCGCAAAGGGCTGGGCATCGGCGGCCTGAAAGACAGCAGCGAAGATCCGTGGTACGTGGTGGATAAAGACGTGGCCAACAACGTGCTGGTGGTCGCCCAGGGGCACGATCACCCGCGCCTGATGTCTACCGGTCTTATCGCGCAGCAGCTGCACTGGGTGGATCGCCTGCCGCTGAGCGGCCCGTTCCGCTGCACGGTGAAGACCCGCTATCGCCAGCAGGATATCCCTTGCACCGTGACCCCGCTCGACAGCGAACGCATCGAAGTGCGTTTCGACGAGCCGGTCTCCGCCGTCACCCCCGGCCAGTCGGCGGTGTTCTACCAGGGCGAAATCTGCCTCGGCGGCGGCATCATCGAACAGCGCCTGGCGTAACTGCCCGGCAAAAGAAAAACGCTGCGTTTACCGCAGCGTTTTTTTTATTCAAAATTCCACCTGCGCCCCCAGTTCGATCACCCGATTCGGCGGGATTTCGAACAGATCCGGCGCGCGCAGCGCATTGCGCTGCAACAGCTGGAACACCTTGCCGCGCACGCGCAAATACCAGGGCCGCTTGCCCAGCACCAGCGTATCGCGCGACATAAAGAACGAGGTCTCGTTCATGGTGAAGCTCATCCCCTCCAACCCGCAGCGGTAAAGGATGTCCGTGACGTTGGGCGTCTCGCGCCAGCCGTAGCTCGCCACCACCCGCCAGAAACTCGCCGACAGCTGTTCGATCGCCACCCGCTGCACGTTATGCACGTACGGCATGTCGGTGGTGACGATGGTCAGCAGCACCACGCGCTCATGCAGCACCTTGTTGTGCTTCAGATTATGCAACAGCACCAGCGGCACCGCGTGCGGCGTGCGCTCCATAAACACCGCAGTGCCCGGCACCCGCTTCGGCGGCGCCTCCTCCAGCGACTCGATCAGCGCGCTCAGCCCCTCCTGGTTGTCGCGCAGCCGGCGGATCAGACGCGAACGCTCGGTCTTCCAGGTCAGCATGATCAGCAGAATCATCAGCCCAAGCACCACCGGCAGCCAGCCGCCGGTCGCCAGCTTGATCAGGTTGGCGCCGAACAGCGGTACGTCGATGCACAGCATGATCAGCAGCATCAGCCCGCCCAGCGCGCGCGGCCAGCCCCAGTTTTTCACCGCCACGATGCTCAGCAAAATCGACGACAGCAGCATGGTGCCGGTCACCACGATGCCGTAAGCCGAGGCCAGGTTGCTGGAGTGTTTGAAACTGATAATCACGATCAGCACCGCCGCGAACAGCAGCCAGTTCACCACCGGAATGTAGATCTGCCCGGACTCCTGATCGGAGGTATAGATGATGCGCATCGGCGGCAGGTAGCCCAGCCGCACCGCCTGGCGCGTCAGCGAGAACACGCCGGAGATTACCGCCTGCGAGGCGATCACCGTCGCCAGCGTGGCGATCACCAGCAGCGGGATCAGCGCCCAGGTCGGCGCCAGCAGGAAGAACGGGTTGTTGATCGCCGCCGGATTGGTCAGCAGCAGCGCCCCCTGGCCGAAGTAGTTCAGCACCAGCGCCGGCGCCACCAGCGTAAACCACGCCAGACGGATCGGCTTTTTACCGAAGTGGCCCATATCAGCGTACAGCGCTTCGGCGCCGGTGACCGACAGCACCACCATGCCCAGCGCAAAGAACGACACCGTCTTGTATTCGAGGAAGAAATTCACCGCCCAGTAAGGGTTCAGCGCCCGCAGCACGCCAGGGTGCTGCAGAATGCCGCCGATGCCCAGCAGCGCGAGCGTCAGGAACCAGATAACCATCGCCGGGGCGAACAGTTTGCCGACGCTGCCGGTGCCGCGCTTTTGTATCGCGAACAACGCGGTCAGCACCAGCAGCGACAGCGGCACGATAAAGCTGTCCAGTTCGGGGGCGATAATCTGCAGCCCCTCGATGGCCGAAAGCACCGAAATGGCCGGGGTGATCACCCCGTCGCCGTAAAAGAAGCTGCCGCCCACCAGCCCGATCAGCACCGCCGCCGGCACCCAGCGCGCATCCAGCCTGCGGATCGCCAGCGACATCAGCGTCAGGATCCCGCCCTCGCCGTCGTTGTCGGCGCGCATCACGAAACAAATGTATTTAATGGACACCACCAGCGTCAGCAGCCAGAAAATCAGCGACAAAAAGCCGTAGATTGAGGCCGGCGTCATGGTGATGCCCTCCTCCGCCGTCAGGCATTCGCGCAGGGTATACAGCGGGCTGGTGCCGATATCGCCGTACACCACGCCGATGGCCGCCAGCGTTACCGCCGGCAGCGGCTGCTTGTTTTTTACGTGCATATGAAGGTCTTTATTTGAGGGCTCACGTTGGCAGTATAGATGCAGCCGCCGCACTTTATTTGCCGCCGCAACAATAAGTTCGCGCCGCCGCGCCGGCGATTTTCGCCGCCTGTCTGCGCAGTTCTGCGCCGTACGGCGCCTCCGCCTCGTCTCGGGCGTATTAGACGCTGGGTTTAGCCTCGATTTTGTGGCATGATCCGCGGCATTCGTTGTCATCGTTGTTACAGCCACGCCCGTTCGTTACCGTTCGCGGCCGCCGCCGTTACCCCTGCGATACACACAACCTTATGCAGTAAGCCATGTACCGTTCACAGCGTTTACAGGAGTAATCGTGGCGAAGAATTATTATGACATCACGCTGGCCATGGCGGGTATCAGCCAGTCGGCGCGTTTGGTTCAGCAGCTGGCCCATGAAGGGCAATGCAACCGCGAAGCCTTTCAGACCTCGCTGAAAAGCCTGCTGCAGATGGACCCGCCCTCCACGCTGGCGGTGTTCGGCGGTGAAGAACGCAATTTGATGGTCGGCCTCGAAACCCTGATGGGCGTGCTTAACGCCAACAACAAAGGGCCGGGCGCGGAACTGACCCGCTACACCATCAGCCTGATGGTGCTGGAGCGCAAGCTCAACGCCAACAAACAGGCGATGAACACGCTCGGTGAACGCCTCAGCCAGCTCGAACGCCAGCTGGCGCACTTCGATCTTGAGTCGGACACCATCACCAGCGCGCTGGCCGGCATTTACGTTGACGTGGTCAGCCCGCTCGGGCCGCGCATCCAGGTGACCGGCTCGCCGGCTATCTTGCAGAACCCGCAGGTGCAGGCCAAGGTTCGCGCCACGCTGCTGGCCGGCATTCGCGCCGCCGTGCTGTGGCAACAGGTCGGCGGCAGCCGCCTGCAGTTAATGTTTTCCCGTAATCGTCTGTTCAAGCAGGCGCAAAATATCGTTGCTCATTGTTAATCGATCCCAGGAGTTGCTACCGATGGAATTATCCTCACTGACCGCCGTTTCCCCCGTTGATGGACGCTACGGTGATAAAGTCAGCGCACTGCGCCCCATTTTCAGCGAATACGGTCTGCTGAAATTCCGCGTACAGGTTGAAGTACGTTGGCTGCAAAAACTGGCGGCCTGCGCAGAAATCAAGGAAGTTCCCGCTTTTGACGCCGACGCAAACGCTTTCCTCGACAAAATCGTCGCGGAATTCAATGAAGAAGACGCTCAGCGCATCAAAACCATCGAGCGCACCACCAACCACGACGTGAAAGCGGTCGAGTATTTCCTGAAGGAAAAAGTGGCGGCGGTGCCTGCGCTGCACGCGGTGTCCGAGTTCATCCACTTCGCCTGCACCTCCGAAGACATCAACAACTTATCGCATGCGCTGATGCTGCAAAGCGCCCGTCAGGACGTGGTGCTGCCTTACTGGCGCAAGATCATCGACGCGCTGAAAGGGCTGGCGCTGGAATACCGCGATATTCCGCTGCTGTCGCGCACCCACGGCCAGCCGGCGACCCCGTCGACCGTCGGCAAAGAGTTCGCCAACGTGGCTTACCGCATGGAGCGCCAGTACCGCCAGCTGGAGCGCGTGGAGATCATGGGTAAAATCAACGGCGCGGTCGGCAACTACAACGCTCACATCGTCGCTTACCCGGAAGTGGACTGGCATCAGTTCAGCGAAGCGTTCGTGACCTCGCTCGGCATCACCTGGAACCCGTACACCACCCAGATCGAGCCGCATGACTACATCGCCGAGCTGTTCGACTGCGTAGCGCGTTTCAACACCATCCTGATCGACTTCGACCGCGACATCTGGGGCTACATCGCCCTGAACCACTTCAAGCAGAAGACCATCGCCGGCGAAATCGGTTCTTCCACCATGCCGCACAAGGTCAACCCGATCGACTTCGAAAACTCCGAAGGCAACCTGGGCCTGGCCAACGCCGTGCTGGGCCACCTGGCGGGCAAACTGCCGGTGTCCCGCTGGCAGCGCGACCTGACCGACTCCACCGTGCTGCGTAATCTGGGCGTAGGCCTGGGCTACGCGCTGATCGCCTATCAGGCCACCCTGAAAGGCATCAGCAAGCTGGAAGTGAACCAGGCGCACCTGCTGGACGAACTGGATCACAACTGGGAAGTGCTGGCCGAGCCGATCCAGACCGTGATGCGCCGCTACGGCATCGAGAAACCTTACGAGAAGCTGAAAGAGCTGACCCGCGGCAAGCGCGTGGATGCCGCCGGCATGCAGGCGTTCATCGATGGCCTGGCGCTGCCGGAAGAAGAGAAAACCCGTCTGAAGGCGATGACCCCGGCCAACTACATCGGCCGCGCCACCACCATGGTCGACGAGCTGAAATAAGCGCTTTAGCCTGACAACGACAAGGCGGCCTGCGGGCCGCCTTTTTCTTTGCTATTCGCCGCGCAGCACCTGCAGCCGGGCTATCTGCCGCCCCTGCGCATCGAAGTTGTCCGCACTCAGCCAGCGCGCCAGCGCCTGCCGCACCGTCGGCCAGCGGTCGGCGGTGATGGCGAACCAGTCGGTATCCCGGCTGCGCCCCTTGACGATCACCGCGAAGCGGAAGTTGCCCTCGTAGCGAAAGCCAAAGCGCAGCGCGGCCTGGCGGGACGGCGCGTTATGACTGTCGCACTTCCACTCGCAGCGGCGGTAGCCCAGCGTGTCGAAGGCATAGCGCAGCAGCAGCGCGATGGCTTCGGTGGCGCTGGAGCGCTGTTTCATCAACGGCGACCAGCTGACGTGGCCGATCTCCAGCACCCCGTTGGCTTCGTCGATGCGCATCAGCGCCACCGTGCCCACCGGCGCATCGCTGGCAGCGTCGAACACCGTCAGATTAACCAGCGCCGGGTTGGCCTGCAGCGTCTCCAGATGCTGCAACATCGCCGCCGGCGTATCGGGCCGTTCGATGGACAGATAGGTCCAGTCGCGGCCGTCCGGCGCCAGTTGAAACGCCTCGAACAGCGCGGCGTAATCCCGCTGCGGCTCGAGCGGCGCCAGCGAACAGAAACGCCCGCCGAGCGTCGCGCCGCCGGGGCGGCGAGCCGGCTGCCAATCCGGCATCGGTTCGCCAACCGGCTGACCATAACGATTCATTGCCATAAACGCCCTCCTGCGATTAACGGGAATAAACGATAAACGAGCTTCTTCTGCCGATTTTGTCGTACAGCGAACGCGCCGGCGCGTTGTACTCCTGGGTCATCCAGTAGACCCGATCGCTGCCGCGCGTCTCTGCCAAGCGGTACGCCTGTTCGAACAGCTTTTCCGACACCTTGTGGCCACGCGCCTGCGGCGACACATAGAGATCTTCGATATAACAATAGCCGACCGCGCTCCAGGTGGACGGATGGAACACCAGGTTCATCAGCCCGAGCAGTTGGCCATCGGCATCCTGTGCCACCAGCCCGTACACCTGTTCATCCTGCCCCAGGCGTTCGAAGGTGCGATCGGTCACCTGCGGCGCCACGTCGGCGCGGTAAAAATCGAGATAGCCCTGCCACAGCGCCAGCCATTGCGCTTTGTCGTCGCCATTGATTCTGCGAATAGTCACTTCAGGGTTGGATAGGTTCATAGCGCCTCACGGAGTAAGATGTTATTTCCATTAGGGAAATAACCGGATAGCGGCAGAATACACCGCGCGGCGACGGTACAATACGGACCAATTCAAAACGCAGAGCAGACCAATTTTAGCCGTCGCTTGCCACCGGCAGCGCGTTGAACACCTGCGCCAGCGTCGCGATAAAGCGCACGATCTCATCCGGCGTATAGGCCGAGAAGCCGAGCACCAGCGCCCCGCGCTGCGGCGTGCCGGTGTAGAAGTCCGCCAGGCCGTACAGCCGAATCCCCCGTTCGGCGGCCGCCGCCACCAGCCGCCGTTCCATCGCCGCATCCGCCAACGGGCACACCAACTGCAGCCCGCCCTGCGGCAACGCCGGGCGCGTCCAGGCCGCCAGGTGACGATGCACCGCGTCGTACAGCACGTTCAACCGCGCCTTGTACAACGTGCGCATATTGCGCAGATGCTCGGCGTAGCCGCCCTCGTGCAGGAAGTGGAACAGCGTCATCTGCGCCAGCGCCGACGTGTAGCCGTCCTGAAACTGCCTGGCGGCGACCAATGGCCGCACCAGCTGCGGCGGCGCAATCATGAAACCGATGCGCAGCCCCGGAAACAGCGTCTTGCTGAAGGTGCCGATGTACAGCGTGCGCCCGCCGCTGTCCAGCCCCTGCAATGCCGCCTTGGTTTGCCGGTCATAGTTGAACTCGGCGTCGTAGTCGTCTTCGATGATCCAGGCCCGCTGCCGCTGCGCCCACTGCAGCAGCGCCAGCCGCCGCTCGAGGCTCAGCGAATACCCCAGCGGGTAGTGATGGGACGGCGTGATGTAAACGCCCCGTCCGCCGCCCGAGGCCTGCATCAACTGCCCGACGTCCAATCCCTGCTCGTCGATGCCGATCGGCCGCGCCTGCAGCCCCGCCGACTGCACCAGCTTTTTCGCCCCCTGGTAACCCGGCTCTTCGACGAACACCGCATCGCCGGGATCGAACAGCACCTGCGTACACAGCGCCAACGCCTGCTGAGAGCTGGTCACCACGATCACCTGTTCCGCCGTCGCCTTCACGCCCCGCTCCCGCTGCAGATAGCGCGCGATCTCCGCGCGCAGCTCCGGCAACCCTTGCGGATCGGCATACCCCAACAGCCGCTCGCCGTGCCGCCGTAGCGCCTGCTTTTCCTGCTGCAGCCATTGCTCGATGGGAAACGCCCGCAGGTCCGCCAGCGAAGGCGTCAGCGAAGCCTGGCGGCTGGTGTGCGGCGTATGGCTGACCGCCAGCAGCGCCCGGCCGCGATCGCTCAGCTCGCGCTCCGCCAACCGCGCCTCTTGCCCTGCCGCCGTCGCCAGCAGTTCACGGCCGAGCAGCGTGTCGCAGCGATAACGCACAAAGCTGCCGCGCCCCACCGTTCGGCTGATGAACCCCTCCGCTTCCAGCCGCGCGTAGGTCTGTTCCACCGTGTCGCGCGCCACCGTCAGCCGGGCCGCCAACGCACGGCTCGGCGGCAGCTGCGTCCGCCAGGGCAGTTCTCCGGCGGCGATTAGTTGTAGCAGGGCCTGATGCAGCGCCGAACGCCGGGTCAGGCCTTGCCGCCGCTGCTGCGCGAAGGCGACCAGGATCGCCGCGTCGTCCGCGTGTCGTGGGGTATCGCTCATGGGGTATTTGTTTCTCCTGGCTCAGGGGGCCGACGCACTACTCTACCTCATTTCACCCCGACGGCGGCGGCAGTTGCGCTGCCCGGCGAAATCCCCTTAAATAAGCCATCGCATTGCGGCTACAGGACTTCCGTCGGCTATGAGCAAGGAGACCAACCAGCGTCTGCTGGACAAACTGCAGCAGGATCTGGCCAGCGCGGGCGCGATGCCGCTGTATTTGCGTTTCAACGCCTCGGTGCGCCAGGCCATCGAGCAGGGGTTGCTGAATGCGGGGGATTTTTTGCCCAGCGAGCGCCTGTTCACCGAACGGCTCGGCATCTCGCGCATCACGGTGCGCAAGGCGCTGGCCTGCCTCGAGCAGGACGGCATCATCGGCCGTTCGCGCGGCTACGGCACCTTTATCCAATCGCAGCGGCCCGAGCCGAAGCTGTTCTATTCATTGGCGGACGTCAAAGGATTCTCGCGCGAGGTGATACAGCAGGGGCGCCGGCCGGATACGCAGTGGATCAGCCGCGAACGGATACCCGCCGGCGCTGAGCTGGCTGAAAAGCTCCAGCTGGCGGCCGGAACGCCGATCTACCAACTCAAACGCATTCACCTGATCGATCGGCGGCCAATGTCGGTGGCGGTGTCCTACGTAGTGGTGACGGCAATTGCCAACGTCGACGAGATCGGCATCTCGCTGTACGATTACTTCCGGCGCAATAAGGTGGAGATGGGATCGCTGCGCAGCCAGGTCAGCGCCGCGATGGCCGACGACGATATCCGTCAGGCGCTGCGGCTCTCGGAGCCGATGCCGCTGCTGATCGTGCGCCAGACGCTGTTCGACCACCAAAAAAAGCCGATCGAATACAGTGAAAGCTTCTGCCGCAGCGACATGTACGAATTTACCAGCGAAAGCTGACCCGTTGCGTCACGCGGCGGCTTACGACTCGCCCTGCCGGCGGCGGCGAAAACGCGCGAACGCCTGAACATAAGCCCCGATATCCAGCGGATTCACCCGTTTTAACTCCGCCAGCAGCCCCGGCTCAATCGCCTCGGCGCCGTGCAGCGCGCCGCAAATCGCGGTGGCCATCGCGCCGATGGTGTCGGTATCGCCGCCCAGGTTGGCGCACAGCACGGCGCACCGGGTAGGATCGGTTTGCGCCAGCTGCACCATCGCCAGCGCTGCGGGCACCGACTCGATGGTGCTCACCCCGGCGCCGATCAGCTGATACACCCGCTCGGAGGCCTGCTCGGTGCCGGTGGCTTCATCCACCACCTGAAACGCCAGTTCGATGCGCGCCGCCAGCGAAGGGCTGAACGTCGTCTCCTGCCGGCGCTGGGCATACTCCGCCACCCCCGGCAACGCCAGGCGAATGGAGGCCCAGTCAGCCCCTTCCACCGCCCGCGCCACGGCCCAGGCGATCGCCACCGCACCGGCGACGGCGATGTCGGATTTGTGCGTCGGGCTGCAGGCCAGCCACACCTGTCGGCAGAAGTCCTCCAGCGGCGCGGAAGGCAACACGCAGCCCAAAGGCGAAATGCGCATCGCCGCACCGTTGGTGATGCCGTTGTTTTCCAACTCGGCGATCGGCGTGCCCGCTTTTTGCTCGCTCAGCGCCAGTTTGGAACTGGGGCCGAGAATGTTCTTGTTGAAAGCGTCAAAACAGTCCACCCAGCGGATCACGTTGCGGGCGATCAGCTCCGGCACCACCTCGCCTTGCGCCTCCACCAGCGCATCGGCCAACGCCAATGCCATCGCGGTATCGTCGGTATATTGCCCGGCCTTGAAATAACAGGCGGCGGTGTTCTCCGCCGGCCCGTCGAGAAAGCCGTCTATCCAGCCGAAGTGGCGCTTAACCCGCTCGCGCGGCCACAGCTCGGAAGGCATGCCGAGCGCGTCGCCCAGCATCTGTCCGTAAAGTGCGCCCGCTATGCGTTCCGCCTGGGTTAACTGCTTCATCCGTCGCTCCTGAGAAAATGTGCCGATGCCTCAATAATACCTTATTAGTACCTTTAAAGCTTATCAAGCGCCCCGGCTCACACGTTCTTTCCGCGGGCAATGCCCGGCGCGTTTAAGTTGCGTTTAACGTCGCCCCGCCGCTGTTTATCCGACGTTTATCAGAACTTGTCGATAATGTCGGCGAACAAATTGATAACGCTTATTTTAATACATTGCTTCGGCTCTCTTGCGAGCCGGGCGGGTTATACCTACCATAGCCTCAGCACTTTTTGTCAACATGGTTCAGGTGGCCGCGTTATCCCCTGACACGCCGCAGAGCGTGTTCCCTTTTTATCGCGTGGGTGACAGGACGTTCACCCGCATAGTCACAGGAGTTCGCCATGCGAGTACTGGTTGTTGAAGATAATGGTCTGCTGCGCCACCACCTTTCCGTTCAGATGCGCGAGATGGGCCATCAGGTCGACGCGGCCGAAGACGCCAAGGAAGCCGATTACTTCCTGCAAGAGCACGCGCCGGATATCGCCATCGTCGATCTCGGCCTGCCGGGTGAAGACGGCCTGAGCCTGATCCGCCGCTGGCGCGCGCACCAGGCCAAGCTGCCGATCCTGGTGCTGACCGCCCGCGAAAGCTGGCAGGACAAAGTGGCGGTGCTGGAAGCCGGCGCCGACGACTATGTCACCAAGCCGTTCCACCTGGAAGAAGTGATCGCCCGCATGCAGGCGCTGATGCGCCGCAACAGCGGCCTGGCTTCGCAGGTGATCGTGCTGCCGCCGTTCCAGATCGATCTGTCGCGCCGCGAACTGAGCGTCAACGATCGGCAAATCAAACTGACCGCCTTTGAATACACCATCATCGAAACCCTGATCCGCAACGCCGGCAAGGTGGTGAGCAAGGATTCGTTGATGCTGCAGCTCTACCCGGACGCCGAGCTGCGCGAAAGCCACACCATCGACGTGCTGATGGGCCGCTTGCGTAAAAAAGTGCAAGCGGAATACCCGCATGAAGTGATCACCACGGTACGTGGCCAGGGCTATCGTTTTGACGCGAAGTGAACATAATGTTCAACAAGAATAAAAAACCGTTTTCGCTGCGTGCCCGCTTCCTGATGGCGACCGCCGGGGTGATCCTGGCGCTGTCGCTCTCTTACGGTTTGGTGGCGGTCGTCGGCTATATCGTCAGCTTCGACAAAACCGCCTTCCGCCTGCTGCGCGGCGAGAGCAACCTGTTCTTCAGTCTGGCGCAGTGGAAAGACAACAAGCTCACCATCGCCATTCCCCCCGATATCGATCTCAACTTCCCGACGCTGGTATTTATCTACGACGATAAAGGCAACCTGCTGTGGAGCCAGCGCAAGGTGCCGGAGCTGGAGAAGCTGATCAACAAGGAATGGCTGGAGGAGTCCGGCTTTTACGAAATCGACACCGACACCCGCGTCAGTAGCGAAGTGCTGGGGGACAACCCCAAAGCGCAGGATCAGCTGAAGAATTACGACGATACCGATCAGAACGCGCTGACCCACTCGGTGGCGGTCAATACCTATGCCGCCACGCCTCGCCTGCCGGCGCTGACCATCGTGGTGGTCGACAGCATTCCGCAGGAGCTGCAGCGATCTGACGTGGTGTGGGAGTGGTTCAGCTACGTGCTGTTGGCCAACCTGCTGCTGGTGGTGCCGCTGCTGTGGCTGGCGGCCTACTGGAGCCTGCGGCCGATCAAGGCGCTGGTCAATCAGGTGGGCGAGCTGGAGAACGGCGAACGCGATCAGCTGGATGAGAACCCGCCCAGCGAGCTGCGCGGGCTGGTGCGCAATCTGAACATTCTGGTGCGCAACGAACGCCAGCGCTACACCAAGTACCGCACTACCCTGTCGGATTTGACCCACAGCCTGAAAACGCCGCTGGCGGTGCTGCAAAGCACCCTGCGCTCACTGCGCAGCGGCAAACAGACCACCATCGAAGAAGCCGAGCCGATCATGCTGGATCAGATCGGGCGCATCTCGCAGCAAATCGGTTACTACCTGCACCGAGCCAGCATCAACTCCGGCCAGACGGTGCTGACGCGCGAGATCCATTCGGTGCCGGCGCTGCTCGACAGCCTGGTGGTGGCGCTGAATAAGGTTTATCAGCGCAAAGGGGTGGTGATCACGCTGGACATCTCGCCGGAAGTGACCTTTATGGGCGAGAAAAACGACTTTATGGAAGTGATGGGCAACGTGTTGGAAAACGCCTGCAAATACTGCCTGGAGTTCGTGGAGATCACCTCACTGCACTCCGAGAAAAACCTCACCATCGTTATCGACGACGACGGCCCGGGGATCCCGGAAAGCAAGCGCCAGCTGATCTTCCAGCGCGGCCAGCGGGTGGATACCCTGCGCCCCGGCCAGGGCCTGGGTTTGTCGGTGGCGGCGGAGATCATCGAGCAGTACGACGGCGAAATCGTCATCAGCGACAGCCCGCTCGGCGGCGCGCGCATGCAGGTCACCTTCGCCCGCCAGCACGACACCCACCACAACGAGTAAATTATGCCGCTGCGGCCCCGATCCACGGGGCCAAACTTCCGTTATAATCGCACACAGGCTCACTCCTCTCTCCTGGAATAGAACATGGATTATCAATTAGACCTGGACTGGAACGATTTTTTGCAACGTTATTGGCAAAAGCGTCCGGTGATTCTGAAGCGCGGCTTCAAAAACTTTATCGATCCGATCTCCCCGGATGAGCTGGCCGGGCTGGCGATGGAAAACGAAGTGGACAGCCGCCTGGTCAGCCACCAGGACGGCCGTTGGCAGGTCGCGCACGGCCCCTTCGAGAGCTTCGATCACCTGAGCGAAAACAACTGGTCGCTGCTGGTGCAGGCGGTGGACCACTGGCATGAGCCTTCCGCGGCGCTGATGCGCCCGTTCCGCCAGCTGCCGGACTGGCGGATGGATGACCTGATGATCTCCTTCTCGGTACCGGGCGGCGGCGTCGGCCCGCATCTCGATCAGTACGACGTGTTCATCATTCAGGGCACCGGCCGCCGCCGCTGGCGCGTCGGGGAAAAAACGCCGCTGAAACAGCACTGCCCGCACCCGGATCTGCTGCAGGTGGAGCCGTTCGACGCCATCATCGACGAAGAGATGGAGCCGGGCGACATTCTCTACATTCCGCCGGGCTTCCCGCATGAAGGCTACGCGCTAGAAAACGCGCTCAACTATTCGGTGGGCTTCCGCGCGCCGAACGGCCGCGAGCTGGTGAGCGGCTTCGCCGACTACGTGCTGGCGCGCGAGCTGGGCAGCAAACGCTACGGCGATCCGGACGTTAAACTGCGCGAACACCCGGCGGAGATCCTGCCGCAGGAAGTGGACGCCTTACGGCAGATGATGCTGGATCTGGTGCAACAGCCGGAACACTTCCAGCACTGGTTCGGCGAGTTTATCTCCCAGTCGCGCCACGAGCTGGATCTGGCGCCGCCGGAGCCGCCGTATCAGGCCGGGGAAATCTACGAGCTGCTGCAGCAGGGTGAAGCGCTGCAGCGCCTGGGCGGGTTGCGCGTGCTGCGCGTCGGCGATCGCTGCTTCGTCAACGGCGAGCTGATCGACACCGACCAGCTGCAGGCCGCAGACGCCCTGTGCCAGCACTTCAGCGTCGACGCCGCCCTGCTCGGCGACGCGGTAGACGACCCGTCGTTCCTGGCGCTGCTGACCGCACTGGTCAACAGCGGCTATTGGTACTTTAACGACTGAGTTCTCGGGGCCGTGGTTCCTGTTGTACATAATACCGGCCCGCTTAGGCGGGCCTTTTCTTTGGGGGTAAAAAGTTGGCAACACTTCGACACATGAAAACAAAATATTAATAGTTGTGAAACCTAAACGAAATAATATTAACCTACCTTTTTAACACATTAACGAAATTTCATGGACGATGAAAAATGGAAAATTACGTAATACAAGGAAAGGTCATTAAATTACTACGTATGGACTACCCCAAAGTTAATCATTTTCATACGGATACACGCTTACTTTTAGACAGAACACAAGTATTGATTCAGAATACATCCTTTGAATACAGGCAGTTACTGGAAAATGCAAACCAGGTAATTGAGGATAAAAGGATCCAACCATTACAGCATCGCTTAAGCGCCTATGTGGATCTCGATATATTCCCCAGCGAAAACTCAACAAGCCAGAACGAAGCCATCTTCTATCATCAGTTTTACCCCACTCTTTCCGACATCGTTAACAATAACCTATCATTTATCCAATTCATTGAAAAAATAGGAAGTGAAATAACGAGACGCTCGATCCCCTTTAGGAAAGCAAATATAAGAACTGTCCCCGATAAGGATGGCAGCTACACTGAATTCATTGATATTTCACTATTAAGCGAATCACTCTCCAACCTGCGAGAGTACGCAAAGGGAAATAGCGATGATAACAAATTACTTCATGCTATCATTTTCGCAGTCATGTTTATGCATATCCACCCTCTGCAAGATGGGAATGGACGCGCCGCCAGAATCCTTTTTAATCTCATGTTACAAATAAAGCCGCTTAGCTACCTCCCTCTTACTGAGCTTTGTCATTTTGCACGTAGTGGTTATGTACTTAGCTTACGCGAAGCCTTTTTATTTTCCGAATGGGACAATATTATTAAGTTTTATTGTAATTGCATCCACCTGCTTTACGGCTCTGCAACGAGTGAGTTAACTAGCATGCAGTAAAAATTGCATGCTACTTAGCTAATTTAATGACAATGGAGTATTTATGTTAACTGAAAAAGACATTCTGTTAATCAAGACAACCACCATGACCGATACTCAGGTCGATAAAATCAGTACGCAGCGATAACTGAGCTTGGCATGAAATAGAATTTGTTTATCAAATAATTTTCAAGAGTATGGTGTGGGCCCGCATCATACTGTAAAGAAGATTAAAGGTAAAAAGATGGAAAAAATACTATTTTTATTGAAATATTTTAACAAATCATCAAGTTACACAGTAAAACGTCAATTTTACACTTTGATTTTAATCTCGGTGATCGCCACATTTTTATTTTCTGTACAACCGGTAATTATGGCTTACCTAATTAATGCCATTGAGGAAAAGGAATTCAGTTTATCTCTTTCCATCATTACCCTTGCTATCAGTTATATCGCCATTATGAGCATGCGAAAGCTCTCTTCAGCATTAAACTTCATATTAATCACATCGCTACGTAACAATATCGTGATCAACATGACTGATAATTATTTTAAAAGCCTTTTCAATTTGAAAGAAGTAAATAGCCATGAAAATACGGGAGATATCACCCAACGTTTAAATCAGGCTATAGATGAATTGACAATTTTACTGAGGAATATCTCACACAACCTACTCCCCCCTCTATTCCAGCTAGGATTCAGCATTTCAATTATTTTATTATCCGGAGACTACCTCGTATCATCACTATTCTTAATTTATTTTATCCTTTACCTTCACACTAAGAAAAAGTTCAACAAAAAAATCTCTGAACTTTACTCTGATTTTTACTCTACCTCGGTAAAAAAATACAGCATCATCACTGACAGCGTTAAGAACATGGAGGCTGCCAGAGTTTGCAATACATATGATTTTTTATTTAACAGATACAAAACACTCCTTAACAAGATTGAAGATAAGCATGAGGCATTACTCAAAACAGACTTCAAACTCTTACTTATTGAAGCATTACTAAGTATCTTTTTCTTCGGCTCATCGTTTTTACTTTCTCTTTATTTTGTTATAAGCAAGGGGATTACCTTAGGTCACTTTGTCATGATAGCCTCTTACATCATGTTATTGGCGACTCCCTTAGAGAACATCGGTTCCATGTATACGGCGATGCAAAAGTCCACAGCATCCTTATATACATTTATTACATCAATCAAGCCGCCGACAACTCAAAACTCACACACCACCGATTTACAAGACACGGCAGCTTCGATCACGCTAAGAGATGTGCAATATTCATATGATAAAAACGGGACATATGCCATTAAAAATATGAACATTGAATTCTCGCACGCTGGCTTTTTCACTTTAACGGGACCTAGCGGAGCAGGAAAAAGCACGTTAGCAAAATTGATTTCAGGTGAACTGGAACCTGATGCGGGAAGGATATATTTAAACAGCAGTGAAATAAATGCACTCTCAATTAAGCAGCGGGCTGAAATAATTTTCCACGTCGCTCAAAATGACTATATATTTATGGATACACTCCGATTTAACCTGCAAATTGCGTGCCCAGATGCCTCTGATGAAAAACTCCTTATGGCTTTGAAGCACGCACAGCTCAATGACCTTCCACTTAATAACTCAACCTCGTTATTGGATCTCAGAATTGGCGACAATGGCATGACATTATCCGGAGGGCAGCGCCAGCGATTATCTTTGGCTCGACTGTTTTTACGTCAACCTAAAATCATTATTTTGGATGAAGTGACTTCATCTCTTGATATCATTAATGAAAGAGAGGTACTGGAAAACATCAAAGCCGCTTATCCATCTTCTATCGTGATTAATATCAGCCATCGACGTTCCACCTTCGATTACTCAGATGAAATCATCGTGCTGGATCAACAAGGCATTGCAGATAGGGGGGAGCTGTCCTCATTGGCTGATAGAAACATCTATATTCAATCCATTCTGCATAAAAATACATTGGACGCCGCTGTCTGAAAGAATCAATACCAAACGCCCCGACAGCATCAGTAGCGTAACCAGGCTCGTCATCCAATGTACCAATCATAAAGTTTTTATCCCTGGCGCGCCTGCGCGCGGTAATCCGCCAGTTCCCCCGCCGTCATGCCCGCCTTTTCCGCCGCCGCGCAAATCTGCCGCCAGGTATTGGCATCGATCGGGATGCCCTGCTCCAGCCGCGCCGCGCGGTTGGCCTCCTCCCACTCTCCCGGCACCGCGATCGGCTGTTCGCCGCTCGGCGGCGAAGCCTTCACCCAGCCGATAAAGGCTTCGGCCTCGGCCTGCATTTGCGGCGCGTCAAAGGCCTGAGGATCGAGGATCAGGGTGGTCATGCAGTTGAAGATGGCGTCGCTGTCGGC
This sequence comes from Serratia sp. CY33525, assembly GCF_052169115.1. Taxonomy (NCBI): domain Bacteria; kingdom Pseudomonadati; phylum Pseudomonadota; class Gammaproteobacteria; order Enterobacterales; family Yersiniaceae; genus Serratia; species Serratia sp. CY33525. The sequence goes on from NZ_JBJNLK010000004.1 coordinate 319,286, forward strand.
TTTCAGCGTGGCGGCGTGGGTGGTGCGGCCGCCGGAGAGCGCGCCGCCGAGGATCTCGCACATCGCCGCCAGCGCATAGCCTTTGTGCAAGCCGAACGGCAGCAGTGAACCGAACGGCGCTTCGTGCATCACCTTCGGTTCGGTGGTGGGGTGCCCGCATTCGTCGATCAGATAGCCCGGCGCCACCGACAGCCCTTTGTTATAGGCCACCCGGGTTTTGCCGAAGGCGATACCGCTGGTGGCAAAATCCAACAGCAGCGGCGTGCGGCCCGGCCGCGGGAAAATGGCGCAGAACGGGTTGGTGCCGAAGCGGCGATCGCTGCCGCCGAACGGCGCCACCATCGGATCGCCCACCACGTTGACGAAGTGAATCGAGATAAAACCGGCGCGGGCGCACTGCTCCGCCCAATGGCCGATGCGGCCAATATGGTGCGCGTTGTGCAGCGCCACCGCCGCCAGGCCCAGCTTGCCGGCACGTTCGATGCCCAGCGCCATTGCTTCGCTGGCCACCACCTGACCGAAACCGCGCGCACCGTCGAGCGTCAGCACCGCGCCGGCGTCGCGCACCACTTCGGCGTGCTGATTGAGCTGCAATTGCCCCTGCGCCAACGACGCCATGTAGCTGGGGATCATGCCGACGCCGTGTGAGTCGTGCCCGGCCAGATTGGCCTGCACCAGATGATCGGCCACCAGCTCGGCTTCGCGCGCCGTACTGCCGGCCTGGCGCCAAATCGCCTGAACGAACTGCGCCAAATGCGGGCTGGCGATACGGTATTCGGTGCTCATCATGCGGTCCTTATGCGTGGGAAATGAGCTTCCACACTATGAGCAACGCCTTGTTGCGGCAAGCGATTATGCCGATCGCAAGCGTCCCGTTTACCGCGCCCGCTCGGCGGCCAGCGCCGCGATGCGCATGATCACCGCCACCGCTTGCTCCATGCCTTCCAGCGTCACGAACTCGTGCTTGCCGTGGTAGTTGTAGCCGCCGGTGAACAGGTTCGGGCACGGCAGGCCGCGGAACGACAGCTGCGCGCCGTCGGTGCCGCCGCGGATCGGCTTCATCACCGGTTCGATGTCGCAGTCGCGCATCGCCTGCTGCGCCAGCGCAATCACGTGCGGGTGCTCCGCCACCTGTTCGCGCATGTTGTAATAGCTGTCTTCGATGCTCACTTCGATATAGCAATCGCGCGGCAGGCCTTTGCCGACCTCGCGGGCGATGTCCACCATCTTGCGCTTGCGCGCTTCAAACCCCTCGCGCTCGAAGTCGCGCAGGATATAGTGCATTTCGGCGCGCTCAACGCTGCCCTTGATGCTGCTGAGGTGATAAAAGCCCTGGTAGCCTTCGGTGGTCTCCGGCGCTTCGTCCGCCGGCAGCGCCTGATGAATGCGGGTGGCCAGCGACAGCGCGTTGACCATCACGCCCTTGGCGCTGCCGGGGTGCACGCTGTTGCCGAGGATTTTGATCGTCACCGAGGCGGCGTTGAAGTTCTCGCACTCCAGCTCGCCGACCCCGCCGCCGTCCACGGTATAAGCCCATTCGGCATTGAAGGCCACCACGTCGAACAGCTGCGCCCCCTTGCCTACCTCCTCGTCCGGGGTGAAGGCTACGCGGATGTCGCCATGCGGGATTTTGCGCGCGCGCAGGCGCACCATGGCGGTGAGGATCTCGGCGATGCCGGCCTTGTCGTCGGCGCCCAGCAGCGTTTTGCCGTCGGTGGTGATCAGGGTTTGCCCCAGCATCTGGTGCAGGATCGGGAACATCACCGGCGACAGCACTTCATCGCCGATGCCGAGCGCGATGTCGCCGCCGCGATAGTTCTCGACGATCTGCGGATTGACGTGTTTGCCGCTGAAATCCGGCGAGGTATCCAGATGGGCGATAAAACCGACCGCCGGCACCGGCCAGGCGACGTTGCCCGGCCAGGTGCCCATCACGCAGCCGTGTTCGCTGAGCGACACCCGCTCGAAGCCGAGCGCGATCATTTCCTGCTGCAACGCACGCGCCAGCTTCAACTGCCCGTCGGTGCTCGGCACATGCTTTACGTTCGCTTTGGACTGGGTGTCGAAAGAGACGTAGTTGAAAAAGCGGTCAAGTAATTTGTCCATGGTAGCGGCCCCTCAGAATATCGCGTTTCATTATGCGGAACCGATCAGGATCAAATATTGCGTCAGGTCATTTTTAACCAGAATTCGCCAATATCATTAATCTTTGTGATGATTTCTGAGGGAAATAACACTGTCATCACAGGGTCATTTGTCGCTATCATGATGAAAAACGCGGCATCTGGGCCGGATCGGCTTTCAATTCCGGCATTCAGCGTCTATCATGCGCGCTCGAAAAATTTCCATTGGCGCAACTGGTTTGAGCTTCATTTGATCAGCGGGCATCCCGCAAGCTCCGGCAGTCTTTTCCAGTTGCGGTTCTATCTGCATTAGCCCACGGGATAGAGTAATACGATAAATGACTGAGACATCCTCTCGAGCACCCCTTGTTGAACTGCATGCCCTGAGCAAAGCGTTCGATGGCAAAACCATCATTGCCGATCTCGAACTGACGATTAACCACGGCGAATTCCTCACCATTCTCGGCCCCTCCGGCTGTGGCAAAACCACGGTGCTGCGCCTGATCGCCGGTCTGGAAGACGCCGATTTGGGCCGTATCGTGCTCGACGGCCAGGACATCACCGCCATTCCGGCCGAGCATCGCCACGTCAACACCGTGTTTCAGAGCTATGCGCTGTTTCCGCACATGTCGGTGTTCGACAACGTCGCCTTCGGCCTGCGCATGCAAAAGGTGCCGGCGGCGGAACTGACGCCGCGCGTCGAAGAGGCGCTGCGCATGGTGCAGCTGGATGCCTTCGCCCAGCGGCGGCCGGGCCAGCTCTCCGGCGGCCAACAGCAGCGCGTGGCCATCGCCCGCGCGGTGGTCAACAAGCCGAAGGTGCTGCTGCTGGACGAATCGCTGTCGGCGCTGGACTATAAGCTGCGCAAACAGATGCAGAACGAGCTGAAGGCGCTGCAGCGCAAGCTGGGCATCACCTTCGTGTTCGTCACCCACGATCAGGAGGAAGCGCTGACCATGTCGGATCGCATCGTGGTGATGCGCGAAGGCCGCATCGAGCAGGACGGCACGCCGCGCGAGATCTACGAAGAGCCGAAGAACCTGTTCGTCGCCAGCTTTATCGGCGAGATCAACATCTTCGACGCGGTGGTTCTGCAGCGCCTCGATCCGCAGCGGGTGCGCGCCAACGTCGAAGGCCGCGAGTGCGACATCTACGCCGATCTGCCGGTGGAGCCGGGCCAAAAGCTGAAGGTGCTGCTGCGCCCGGAAGATCTGCGGGTGGAAGAAGTGAACGACAGCGCGCAGCACGACGGGCTGATCGGCTACGTGCGCGAGCGCAACTACAAAGGCATGACGCTGGAATCGGTGGTCGAGCTGGAGAGCGGCAAAACGGTGATGGTCAGCGAGTTCTTCAACGAAGACGATCCGGACGTCGATCACTCGCTCAATCAGAAGATGGCGGTGACCTGGGTTGAAAGCTGGGAGGTGGTGCTGGCCGATGAAGAAATCGCGTAAAGTCTTCCAGAATGTGGTGATCGTCGGCGTCGTCGCCTGGCTGCTGCTGTTCGTGTTCATGCCGAACCTGATGATCATCGCCACCAGCTTCCTGACCCGCGACGACGCCAACCTGGTGCAGATGGTGTTCACACTGGACAACTATCGGCGCTTGTTCGATCCGTTGTATGCCCAGGTGCTGCTGCACTCGCTGAACATGGCGCTGATCGCCACCCTGTGCTGCCTGGTGATTGGCTACCCGTTCGCCTTTATCCTGGCGCGGTTGCCGCAGAAGGTGCGGCCGCTGCTGCTGTTTCTGCTGATCGTGCCCTTCTGGACCAATTCGCTGATCCGCATCTACGGCCTGAAGCTGTTTCTCAGCACCCGCGGCTATCTCAACGACGCGCTGCTGTGGATCGGCGTCATCGACAAGCCGCTGCGCATCATGTACACCTCGGAAGCGGTGATCCTCGGCCTGGTGTATATCCTGCTGCCGTTTATGGTGATGCCGCTCTACTCCAGCATCGAAAAGCTCGATAAGTCCTGCCTGGAGGCGGCGCGCGATCTCGGCGCCGGCAAGCTGCAGACCTTTATCCGCATCATCGTGCCGCTGACCATGCCGGGCATTATCGCCGGCTGCCTGCTGGTGGTGCTGCCGGCGATGGGGCTGTTCTTCGTCGCCGATCTGATGGGCGGCGCCAAGAATCTGCTGATCGGCAACGTGATTAAAAGCCAGTTCCTCAATATCCGCGACTGGCCGTTCGGCGCGGCCACCAGCATCTGCCTGACGCTGGTGATGGGGCTGTTGCTGCTGGTCTATTACCGGGCCGCCCGCCTGCTGAACAAGAAGGAGGATCTGGCATGATCGGACGTCTGCTGCGCGGCGGCTTTATGGCGCTGGTATACGCCTATCTGTATATCCCGATCGTCATCCTGATCGTCAACTCCTTCAACGCCTCGCGCTTCGGCATCAGTTGGCAAGGAGCTACCACCCAGTGGTACAGCACGCTGCTCAACAACGACAGCCTGCTGCAGGCCGCCGGCCATTCGCTGACCATGGCGGTGCTCTCCGCCACCTTCGCCACGCTGATCGGCTCGCTGACCGCGGTGGCGCTGTACCGCTACCGCTTCCGCGGCAAGCCGTTCGTCGGCGGCATGCTGTTCGTGGTGATGATGTCGCCGGACATCGTGATGGCCATCTCGCTGCTGGTGCTGTTCATGCTGCTGGGCATTTCGCTCGGCTTCTGGTCGCTGCTGTTCTCGCACATCACCTTCTGCCTGCCGTTCGTGGTGGTGACCGTCTACGCGCGCCTGAAAGGCTTCGACGTGAAGATGCTGGAGGCCGCGCGCGATCTCGGCGCAAGCGAGTTCACCATTCTGCGCAAGATCATCCTGCCGCTGGCGATGCCGGCGGTGGCAGCCGGCTGGCTGCTGAGCTTCACCCTGTCGATGGACGACGTGGTCGTCTCCTCCTTCGTTACCGGCCCGAGCTACGAGATCTTGCCGCTGAAGATCTATTCGATGGTGAAAGTCGGCGTCTCGCCGGAGGTCAACGCGCTGGCCACCATTTTGCTGCTGCTGTCGCTGGTGCTGGTGATCGCCAGCCAGTGGGTGATGCGCGATCGCGCGCCCAAGGCCGAATAATCCTCCCCGCCGGGCGCTGCGGCGCCCGGTTGTGATCCCCTTCACAATCGGCACCGGTTGTCACTCCCTGACCATCGGTGCCTATTTCCGCCCCGCCGATTGCAGCGGCGAAAACTTCCCCCTATAACTGAATCCAGGCAAGGTGCCTTATTTTTTTCTCGCTTCCAGGGAGTTTATTCAGCAACGTCGTCATCCATTAAAATATAAAAAGGAACTGCCATGAAAGGTATTATCGATAATATCTTAAGCAAGCTGCAGCTTTTCTCCAAAGCCATGATGGGGCCGATATTTTTCCTGCCGGTGATCGGTCTGATTCTGGCGCTCAGTTCTATTCTCACCAATGCCACACTTATCAATGAACATTCCGCCGTGTTCTCTATCGGTAAAATGATCGGCGATACCTTCTGGCCGTTATTCGGCAATCTCGGGCTGATTTTCTGCATCGGCATCACCTACGGCCTGGCCAAAGACAAAAAAAGCGAAGCGGCGCTGGTTGCGGTGATGTGCTTTATCATGTTCCTCGGTGCCAATTCGTCTTATCTGCAACTCAGCGGCCACGTCGCGGCCAAGATCAACGGCGAATATTACGGTACCGGGCAGACTGAACTGCTGGGCTTTACCGTGGTGGATATGGGCATTTTCCTCGGTCTTATCCTCGGCGTCACCATCGCCTGGGTGCACAACCGCCTGTGCAACGTCGAACTCAACGGCGTGTTCTCGGTCTACGGCGGCGCCAAACTGGTGCTGATCGCCATGACGCCGATCATCATGCTGTACGCCGTCGCCTTCAGCTACCTGTGGCCGGCCATCTCACAGGGCCTGATCGCGCTGACCGGCTTTATGAAAAGCTCCGGCTCGCTCGGGGTTTTCGTCTACGGCTTCTTCGAAAAATTCCTCATCCCCACCGGGCTGCACCACTTTATCTGGTCGCCGTTCCAGCTCACCAGCATCGGTGGTTCGATCGTGCAGGACGGCCAGACCGTCTCCGGCTCGCAGGCAATTTTCCTGGCCTATATGCGCGACCCGAGCATCTCGCCGCTGATGAACGAGGCGCTGCGCTTCTCGCAGCAAGGGATGGTGACCATCTTCGGCCTGTCGGGCGCGGCATTGGCTTTCTATCACACCGCCAAACCGGAAAAGAAAATGCTGGCCAAGGCGATTCTGATCCCGGCCATCACCACCTCGATCCTGGTCGGCATCACCGAGCCGATAGAGTTCACCTTCCTGTTTATCTCTCCGCTGCTGTGGGTGATCCACGCCGTGTTGACCGCGCTGTCGCAGGTGGCCTGCAACCTGTTCCAGGTGCGCCCCTGGGGCGCCAGCGGGCTGGTCGAGTTCCTGGCCTATAACCTGCCGCTGCCGGTCTCCCTCACCCGCTGGCCGCTGTATGTGGTCATCGGCCTGGTGCAGTTTGCGGTGTATTACCTGGTGTTCAAAACGCTGGTGCTGAAGCTCAATCTGAAGACGCCGGGCCGCGAAGATGATCAGGACGTCAAACTCTATTCCAAACAGGATTACCGGAACCGCAAAAATAACCCGGACGAGCTGAGCGGCATCATTATTCGCGCGCTGGGCGGCAAGGAAAACATTATTTCCGTCGACAACTGCTTCACCCGGCTGCGGGTGGAATTAAAGGATATGGCGCGGGTGGATGAAGCCGCGTTGAAAAGCACCGGCGCCAAAGGCGTGGTGAAGAATCGCCGTGAAGTGCAGGTGATTTACGGCGTCACGGTCGGCAAGGTCAAAAATCAGGTAGAGAAATATTTAGCGGCACTCTAACGCTTTATTAATGGGAGATATCGAATGAAATTAACCGTTCTCGGCGGCGGCGGCGTGCGTTCCCCGTTCCTCGCCAAATCCATCGCCTATAACGCCCATCGCATCGGCATTACCGAAGTGGTGTTTATGGATACCGATGAGCGCCATCTGGCGATCTACGGCGCCCTCGCGCAGGGCGTATTCCAGCGCATTCGCGGCGACATTGCTTTCAGCCTCAGCAGCGATGCGCGCCAGGCGCTGCAAGGCGCCGACTACATCATCACCACCCTGCGCATCGGCGGCGAGGAAGGCCGCATCCATGACGAGCGCATCGCGCTCAATCACCAGTTGCTCGGGCAAGAAACCACCGGCGCCGGCGGCTTCGCCATGGCGATGCGTTCGATTCCGGCGATCCTCGACTATTGCCGCCTGATCGAGCAGCTTTCCTCGCCGGACGCGGTGTTGTTCAACTTCACCAATCCTTCCGGCATGGTGACCGAGGCGATCATCAAATCCGGCTTCCAGCGCCGGGTCTACGGCATCTGCGACGCCCCCAGCGAGTTCATCCGCGAACTGGCCGAGCTGCTGGACTGCCGCGAAGACCAGCTGAGCGTCGACTGCTTCGGCCTCAATCACCTTTCCTGGTTCCGCAATGCGCGCGTCAACGGCGAGCCGGTCACGGAACGGCTGCTGACGGATCCGCGCCTGTATCGCGAAACCTGCATGAAATACTTCTCGCCGGAGCTGGTGGCGCTGTCGGACAACCTGATGCTCAACGAGTATCTCTACTATTACTACTACCGTGAGCAGGCGATCGCCGCCATCGTCGAGGGCGGCGAGACCCGCGGCGAACAAATCGCGGCGATCAACCGCCAAATGCTGTCGGCGTTGGGCGAGCTGGACATCCCCCGTCAGTTGGAGCACGCCTTCTCTGTCTACTTCAGCCATTACCTGCAGCGCGAAAATTCCTATATGCAGCGCGAGTCCAGCCAGGGCAAGGTGAAAACGCGTGAGATGCTGACGCTGCAACAGTTTATCGAACAGCCTGACAGCGGCGGCTATGCCGGGGTGGCGATCGATATTCTAGAGGCGGTCAACAGCGGCCGGCAAAAACGCGTGGTGGTATCGATGCAAAACCGCGACACGCTCGATTTTCTGCACCCGGAAGACGTGATCGAAATCAGCTGCGAATTGAGCAGCGCCGGCATTCAGCCGGTCAAAATGCGCGATATTCCCGACACCCAGAAGAACCTGATTTCGCAGGTGAAAGAGTACGAACGGCTGGCTGTGGCAGCGATCCTGACCGGCAACCGCCAGTTGGCCATCAAGGCGCTGATGGTGCACCCGCTGGTCAACTCCTACTCGCTGGCGAAAACGCTGGTGGAGGAGTACCTGCAGGCTCACCGTCAGTATGCCGGGCACTGGCGCTAAACGGCGCGGCGCGGCCGTCAGCGGCCGCGTCGTTCAAACCAGGCGGTGATCACATTCTCGAATCCCAACAGACAGTGGCCGAAAAACGGATTGGGATAGTAGATATCGTGATCGTATTTTTGCCGGTCCTCAAACAGAAAGGTCATGTCGGCCTGCTGCGCCAGCGGGCTGTCGCCATCGCCGCAGAAGGCCGCCAACAGGATGCGGTTACGCTTCACCGCCTCGCTCCAGCTCAGCGCCGAGCCGCTGTTGCCCGACTTTGAAATCACGATCACCATATCGAAGCGAAAGCGCGTCTCACGGTCAAGAATGTCGAAATCCGGCCACAGCGACAGGTAACTGTCTACGCCCAGCGTCATAAACTTGTTGTACATATACTGCGCCACCAATTGCGAAAAACCGCTGCCGTGGATCAGGATCTTGCCGCTGTCGAGCAGATCGAGAAACTGCGCCGGCGGTGCCGCCGGCGTAGCGCGCTCCGCCTGATAGGCCGGCGCCATCGTCAGGTTGAATTTGATGAAATAGACCAGTTCGAGATAGCCGCGAAAGCCCAGCTTTTTGGCCAGCCGCACCAGCGTCGAGGGGGAACTGTAGCAGCGTGCGGACACCGCGCGGATGCCGTCGTCGATGCAGGCGTCCGGATTATCGAGAATGCAGTGCAAAATCGTCAGATCCGTCTTGCTGAGCTCCGCCTGGCTGAAGACCTGTTTGAAATTCATCGCCGCCCTCGTTTATTCGCCAAAATTATTGTTTCGCACGCGCTTCACCGCCTGTCCAGCGCGAGACAATCAAATTGTGATGCGCTTTAAGCCGCCAAACCCCTTGATTTGCCTGCGGGATAACCGCCTTTACCCACCCCGCCCCGCCCCCTATAATGGCCCCTTTCTGGGGTATGGCGCGGCCGAAAACGGCGGCTCATACGGGTTCGGCTCACTACTGCTGAAGGATACGCTGCATGAAAAAGTGGTCACATCTGCTCGCAGCCGGGATGATGGCGCTGAGTATCTGCTCTGCAAACGCCTCTGACGGCAAAACACTGTACTTCTATAACTGGACTGAATACGTCCCGCCGGGGCTGCTGGAGCAGTTCACCAAGGAAACCGGCATCAAGGTGATTTATTCCACCTATGAATCCAACGAAAGCATGTACGCCAAGCTGAAGACCTATAAAGACGGCGCGTACGATCTGGTGGTGCCTTCCACTTACTTCATCGCCAAGATGAGCAAGGAAGGCATGCTGCAAAAAATCGACAAGAGCAAGCTCAGCCACTTCAAGGATCTCGATCCTACCCTGCTGAACAAGCCGTTCGATCCTAACAACGACTATTCCATTCCTTACATCTGGGGCGCTACCGCCATCGGCGTCAACAGCGACGAGCAGGATCCCTCTACCGTTACCGCCTGGGCCGATCTGTGGCAGCCGCAGTACAAGGGCCGCCTGCTGCTGACCGACGACGCGCGCGAAGTGTTCCAGATGGCGCTGCTCAAGCTGGGCTATTCCGGCAACACCACCGACCCGAAAGAGATCGAAGCCGCCTATCACGAACTGCAGAAATTGATGCCGAACGTGCTGGCCTTCAACTCCGACAACCCGGGCAACCCGTTTATGGAAGGGGAAGTCAACGTCGGTATGGTGTGGAACGGTTCGGCCTTCGTGGCGCGCCAGGCCGGCACGCCGCTTGAGATCGTCTGGCCGAAGGAAGGCGGGATCTTCTGGATGGACAGCCTGGCCATTCCGGCCAACGCGCGCAACGTCGAGGGGGCGCTGAAGCTGATAGACTTCCTGCTGCGGCCGGAAATCGCGGTGCAGGTGGCGGAAACCATCGGTTACCCGACGCCGAACCTGGCGGCGAAGAAACTGCTGTCGCCGGAGATCGCCAACGACAAGTCACTCTACCCGGACAAGGCGGTGATTGAGCACGGCGAGTGGCAAAACGACGTCGGCGACGCCAGCACGCTGTATGAAAGCTACTTCCAAAAGCTGAAAGCCGGGCGCTAATACGCCCCGCCATCCCATCAGGGCGCGCAGTGCGCCCTGATGCCTTTCTCAGGGCCTGTCGGCCCGCGCCACCTTGCCCACCAGGAACTTGTGCACAAAGCGCGGCACCACTTCGCTGGCCAGGCCGTAGAGCTTCTCGTCGAACTGGCTCTCCACCTGGCTTGGCTCCAGGTTCAGCTCCATCGCGTAGGCGCCGCCCAGCCGCGCCTCATGCACGAAGCCGGCCGCCGGGTAGACATGGCCGGAGGTGCCGATGGCGACGAAGAAATCGGCCTTGCTCAGCGCCTGGTAAATGTCGTCCATGCCCAGCGGCATCTCGCCGAACCACACCACGTGCGGCCGCAGCGGCGCCGGGAACTGGCAGCAATGGCAACGGTCGTCAACGCTGAGATCGCCGGGCCATTCGAACACCTGCCCCGACTGGGTGCAGCGCACCTTCAGCAGTTCGCCGTGCATGTGCAGCACCCGCTTGCTGCCGGCGCGCTCATGCAGGTTATCGATGTTTTGCGTGACCAGCAGGAAGTTTTCCCCCAGCCACTCTTCCAGATCAGCCAGCGCGCGGTGCGCGGCGTTCGGGGCGATCTCCTCCGTCTGCAGCTGGCGGCGGCGTTCGTTGTAAAACGCCTGCACCAGCGCCGGATCGCGCTGAAAACCTTCCGGCGTGGCGACGTCCTCCACCCGGTGCTCTTCCCATAGCCCATCCGCGGCGCGGAAGGTGCGAATGCCCGACTCGGCCGAAATGCCGGCCCCGGTCAACACCACCACAAACGGCTTTTTCAGCTCGGCCGCCGCCATGGTGTCACGGTGAAAAATGCGTGAACGAAAGCGCTGATGCAGCACATGCTTACTCTTGCGAAACTGACACAGCCGATGGCGAGTGTGCATTAACTCTCTCCTTACTTTTCCCTGTTTACCAAATTGAGGAACGCTGCGCCGCGCACGCCGCCGGCGTCGCCATAGCGCGCCTTCTCGATGCGCGGCAGCCGGGCCACCCGCAGCAGGTGCGCCGGCAACCGCTGCGGCAACGCCTGGTAAATGGCGTCGAAGTTCGACAGCCCGCCGCCGATCACCACCAGGTGCGGATCCAGCACCGTCAGCAGGTTGCCCAGGCAGATCGCCAGCACGTCCATAAAGCGGTCGACGTGAGCCACCGCCTGCGCCTCACCCGCCTGATAATGCGCAATGATCTCGGTGGCGGGCAAGTGCCGGCCATAGAAATGGGCGTACATCCATTCGAAACCGCGGCCCGATATGTAATTTTCAATGCAACCCTGGTGGCCGCACCCGCAGGCGACGCGAGGCACATCACGCCCCAGCACCTCGAGCGCGTCCACCGGCAGGCGCAAATGGCCGAACTCGCCGGCGATATAGTTGCGCCCAGGCACCGTCTTGCCGTCGACGATCAGGCCGCCGCCAACGCCGGTGCCGAGGATGATGCCCAGCACCGTCGGGTAGCGGCGAAACTCGTCGTCCCAGGCCTCCGACAGCGCAAAGCAGTTGGCGTCGTTGTCGACGCGCACCTCGCGCCCGATCAGCGCCGCCAGATCGCGGGGCAACGGCCGCCCCATCGCCGCCGGCACGTTGGCGGTAAACAGCGTGCCGTCATCGTCATTGGGCAGGCCCGGAATGCCGATGCCGACGCTGCCGCGCCGGCCACAGAACGCATCCGCCTCGAGGGTCAGATCGCCCAGCGTGGCCAGCAGTTGCCGGTAGTCTTCACGCGGCGTCGGCACCCGTTTTTGCCAAATGCGCTGCAGGTTGTCGTCGAATACCCCCAGCTCAATCTTGGTGCCGCCCATATCGAAACCGTAGTACATAACCCATCCCCAGGCTAAAAAAACGGGGCGGCATCGCTGCCTCCCCGTAGGTTTTATTGTCCGCTGAGCACCCGCGCCGGATCGATGCGGCTGGCGCGCCTCGCCGGATACCAACTGGCCAACAGGCTCAGCACGATGGCGGTCGCCAACACGATCAGCACGTCCAGCCAGTGAAGCTCGGAAGGCAGGAAGTCGATGAAGTAGATATCGCCCGACAGGAAGGAGTGGCCGACCAGTTTCTCGATGCCCCGGATAATGTTGGTCAGCTGCAGCGAGGCGATCACCCCGATCACCACGCCGCTCAGGCTGCCCAGCAGCCCGGCCAGCAGGCCGTACCAGATGAAGATGGCGCGGATAAAGCCGTCTTTGGCGCCCAGGGTGCGCAGCACCGCGATGTCGGCGCTTTTGTCTTTCACCGCCATCACCAGCGTGGACACGATGTTGAAGCAGGCCACGCCGATCACCAGCACCATCGCCAGGTACATGATGGCGCGGATCATCTGGATATCGCGGTACATGTAGCCGTACTTGCCGATCCAGCTCTTGATGTAAATGTAGGCGTTGGTCACTTCGCCGGCGTCGCGCACCAGTTTGTTGGCGGCAAACACGTCGTTCATCTTGAGGGCGATACCCGTGACGCTGTCACCCATGTCGAGATACTGCTGCGCGTCGGCCAGCGGCACCAGCGCCAGGCTGTGATCGAGCTGGCCGCTGAGCTGCAAAATGCCGGTCACGTGCAGGCGAATACGCTTCGGTTGCAGCAGCTTCATTTCCGGGTCGCTGTTGGGGATCATCACCGTCACATAGGCGCCTTGCTTCACGCCCAGCGCGTCGGCCACGCCCTTGCCGAGGATCACCTGCTGTTCGCCGGCCTTGAAGTTGACCCAGGCATCACCCTGCACATACTGCGGCAGCGCGCTCAGCCGGCTCTCCTGCTGCGGATCCACGCCTTTGACTTCCACCGCGCGCAGTTGCGCGCCGTTCTCCATCAGGCCGGTAAAGTTAATGTACGGCGCGGCGGCCACAATGCCCGGCACCTTCTCCACCCGCTGCAGAATCGACGGCCAGCCGCTGAACGGCTGATTGACCGGTTCGAGTTCGCCGTGCGGCACCACCGCCAGAATGCGGTTTTTCAGCTCGCGCTCAAAGCCGTTCATCGCGCTCAGGCCGACGATCAACACCGCCACCCCCAGCGCGATGCCGATGGTGGAGATGACCGAAATCAGCGACACCATGCCGCCGCGTTTACGGCCGCGGCTGAAACGCAGGGCCGTCAGGAAGGACAGTGAGGCTCCCGCCATTACTCGGCCCCCATCAGGGTCAGCTGCGCCTGCAGGTGGCCGTCGGCCATTTCCAGCTGGCGGCTCAGGCGCTTGGCCAGTTGCAGATCGTGCGTCACCACCAGAAAAGCGGTGCCCTGACGCACGTTCAGCTCGCCCAGCAGATCGAAGATGCTGTCCGCGGTGCGTTTGTCCAGGTTGCCGGTCGGTTCGTCCGCCAGCACCAGCGCCGGATTATTGACCAGCGCGCGCGCGATCGCCACGCGCTGACGCTCGCCGCCGGAAAGCTCGGACGGGCGGTGCTTGCTGCGTTTTTCCAGCCCGACCGCCGCCAGCATCTCCCGCGCCTTCTCCTGCGCCTGCGCCGGTTTGGCGCCGCCGATCAGCAGCGGCATGGCGGCGTTTTCCAGCGCGGTGAAGTCCGGCAGCAGATGGTGAAACTGATAGATGAAGCCGAGCTGGCGGTTGCGCAGCTCAGCCTTGGCCGCCGAAGACATGGCGTTCAGCGATGCGCCCTTGAAGATCACCTCGCCGGAGGTCGGCGAGTCCAGTCCACCCAGCAGGTGCAACAGGGTGCTCTTGCCGGAACCCGAGCTGCCGACAATCGCCATCATCTCGCCCTGCTGCATGGCAAAGCTGACGTTGCGCAGCACGTCGGTGTGCAGATTGCCTTCCTGATAGGTCTTGCACAGGTTGTCACACTGCAGCAAAAGATGGTTACTCATAACGTAAAGCCTCAGCGGGTTGTACGGCGGCAGCGCGCCATGAAGGATAAAGCGTGGACAACAGGGAAACCGCCATCGCCACCACGGCGATGATCGTCACCTGCAGCGGATCGACCGCCACCGGCAGCGAAGCGCCGTCGATCAGGGCGCCGAGGATCGGCATTAGGTTATTCAGGTTGGTGGCCAGCAACACGCCGAGCAGCGTGCCGAGCAGCGAGCCGATGATGCCGGCGCTGGCGCCCTGCACCATAAACACCGACATGATCTGGCGGCGGGTCAGCCCCTGGGTCTGCAGAATGGCGACCTCGCCCTGCTTCTCCATCACCAGCAGGCCGAGCGAGGTAATGATGTTAAACGCCGCCACCGCCACGATCAGGCTGAGCAGCAGCCCCATCATGTTCTTCTCCATGCGCACCGCCTGGAACAGCTCGCCCTTGCGATCGCGCCAGTCTTTCCAGACCGTGCCCGCCGGCAACGGCTGTTGGCTGAGGGTATCGACCGTCAGAGACTGTTGCAGGAACAGGCGCCAGCCGGTGATGTTGCCGGCCGGGTAGCGCATCAGGCGCGAAGCGTCCTGTTGGTTGACCAGCAGCTGATAGCCGTCCACCTCGCTGTTGGCGTGGAAGGTGCCGATAAGGGTGAACAGGCGCTGGCTGGGAATGCGGCCCATCGGCGTGAACTGGCTGGCGCTCGGCACCATCACGCGCAGCGAATCGCCGCGTTTGACGCCGAGTTGCCCCGCCAGCTGTTCGCCGATGATGATGTTGTATTGGCCCGGCTGCAGCTGCTGCTGCTTGACGTTGACCAGATACGGGGTCAGCGGATCGGCCTCGTCGGGATTGACGCCGAGCATCACCCCGACCGCCACGCTGCGGGCGCTTTGCAGCACCACGTCACCGGTGGTCAGCGGCGCAACGCGCGTGACGCCCTGCAGCTTCTGCACCTCGGAGGCCGGCAGCTGCTGCGGGTTGACCGATCCTTGCGGGCTGGTGATCAACGCCTGCGGCATCAGGCCGAGGATGTTGTTCTCCAGATCCTTTTCGAATCCGTTCATCACCGACAGCACGGTGACCAACGCCATCACCCCCAGCGTAATGCCGATGGTGGAAAGCCAGGAAACAAACCGCCCGAAGCGGTCTGAGGCTCGCCCGCGCATGTAGCGCAGGCCAATGAATAACGCGACAGGTTGATACATGAAATCCGTTTGATAGCCGTGGCTTAAGCAAAGTGATCATGGATGATAAAGGCTCTCCCTCGTTTAGGGAACACCCGACGGCCTTTTATTGCGTGGCGCAGAGGAAAACGGCGGCGGCAGATGAGCGCAATATTGACCCGTCGCCGCAAAAAGTCGATGGCGTCAACCGGTTAAATAATCGGCAAAAAAGCGATGAGCAGCGCTTTTTGCTGTGTCAGTTTGCCGGCCGCTGGGCTACTATAAACAGCATAAAGGCGCTGGGTTATCCGTGCCGGAACGCCCTCTAACACATTGATTAAAGATACCTGAATGAGCACTTCCGATAGCCGTAACCGTTCCTCATCCCCTCGTTATTCTCTGCCCGATCGCGCAGGCGATCTGCGCCAGCTGGGGCAATTGACCGGCGCGGCCTGCGCCGTGGAGTGCGCCGAGATCGTCGAACGCCACCCTGGCCCGGTGATGCTGATCGCGCCGGACATGCAAAACGCCCTGCGGCTGCGCGACGAGATCCAGCAGTTCACCGACCAGATGGTGACCACGCTGTCCGACTGGGAAACCCTGCCGTATGACAGCTTCTCGCCGCATCAGGAAATCATCTCGGATCGTTTGTCGAGCCTGTATCATCTGCCGACCATGGCGCGCGGCGTGATCATTTTGCCGGTCAATACCCTGATGCAGCGCGTCTGCCCGCACGAGTTCCTGCACGGCCACGCGCTGGTGATGAAGAAAGGCCAGCGCCTGTCGCGCGACAAGCTGCGCGCGCAGCTGGAACAGGCCGGCTATCGCAGCGTCGATCAGGTGATGGAGCACGGCGAATTCGCCACCCGCGGCGCGCTGCTCGATCTTTACCCGATGGGCAGCGATGAGCCTTACCGCATCGACTTTTTCGATGACGAAATCGACAGCCTGCGCATCTTCGACGTCGATACCCAGCGCACGCTGAGCGAAGTCGAGGCCATCAATCTGTTGCCGGCCCACGAGTTCCCCACCGACAAGAACGCCATCGAGCTGTTCCGCAGCCAGTGGCGCGAGCAGTTTGAGGTGCGCCGCGACGCCGAACACATCTATCAGCAGGTCAGCAAAAGCGCCTGGCCGGCCGGCATCGAATACTGGCAGCCGCTGTTCTTCAGCCAGCCGCTGCCGTCGCTGTTCAGCTACCTGCCGGCCAACACGCTGATCGTCAATACCGGCGATCTGGAGGGCGCCGCCGAGCGCTTCTGGCAAGACGTCAACCAGCGTTACGAAAGCCGCCGCGTCGATCCGATGCGCCCGCTACTGGCGCCAGATACGCTGTGGCTGCGCGTCGACGCGCTGTTCGGCGAGCTGAAGGACTGGCCGCGCATCGCGCTGAAAACCGATGAGCTGCCGGCCAAGGCCGGCAATACCAATCTGGACTACCATGCCCTGCCCGATCTGGCGGTGCAGGCGCAGCATAAATCCCCGCTGGATAACCTGCGGCGCTTTATCGAAGGCTTCGACGGCAGCGTAATTTTCTCCGTCGAGAGCGAGGGGCGGCGTGAAACGCTGCAGGATCTGCTCGGCCGCATCAAGCTGGCGCCGGCGCTGATTCAACGCCTCGATCAGACGGAAACGGCGGGCCGTTACATGATGGTCGGCGCCGCGGAACACGGCTTCCTCGACGGCCTGCGCCGGCGGGCGCTGATCTGCGAAAGCGATCTGCTCGGCGAGCGCGTCAGCCGCCGCCGGCAGGACAACCGGCGCACCATCAACACCGATACCCTGATCCGCAACCTGGCGGAGCTGCATCCCGGCCAGCCGGTGGTGCACCTGGAGCACGGCGTCGGCCGCTACGTCGGCCTGACCACGCTGGAGGCCGGCGGCATCAAGGCCGAATACCTGATCCTCTCCTACGCCGGTGAGGACAAGCTGTACGTGCCGGTTTCTTCGCTGCATCTGATCAGCCGCTACGCCGGCGGCGCGGACGAAAACGCGCCGCTGCACAAACTGGGCGGTGACGCCTGGACGCGCGCGCGGCAGAAAGCGGCCGAGCGGGTGCGCGACGTGGCGGCGGAGCTGCTGGATATCTACGCCCAGCGCGCCGCCAAGGCCGGTTTCGCCTTCAAACACAACCGCGAACAGTATCAGCTGTTCTGCCAGAGCTTCCCGTTCGAAACCACGCCGGATCAGGAACAGGCGATCAATGCCGTATTGAGCGACATGTGTCAGCCGCTGGCGATGGATCGCCTGGTGTGCGGCGACGTCGGCTTCGGCAAAACCGAAGTGGCGATGCGCGCCGCCTTCCTGGCGGTGGAAAACGGCAAGCAGGTGGCGGTGCTGGTGCCGACCACCCTGCTGGCGCAGCAACACTTCGACAACTTCCGCGATCGCTTCGCCACCTGGCCGATCCGCATCGAGATGATGTCGCGCTTCCGCAGCGCCAAAGAGCAGCAGCAGGTGCTGGACGACGCGGCAGAAGGCAAGGTGGATATCATCATCGGCACCCACAAGCTGTTGCAGAGCGATCTGCGCTGGAAAGACCTGGGGCTGCTGATCGTCGATGAAGAGCACCGCTTCGGCGTGCGCCATAAGGAGCGCATCAAGGCGATGCGCGCCGACGTCGATATCCTGACGCTGACCGCCACGCCGATCCCGCGCACCCTGAACATGGCGATGAGCGGCATGCGCGATCTGTCGATCATCGCCACCCCGCCGGCGCGCCGGTTGGCGGTGAAGACCTTCGTGCGCGAATACGACAGCCTGGTGGTGCGCGAGGCGATCCTGCGCGAAGTGCTGCGCGGCGGCCAGGTTTACTACCTCTACAACGACGTCGAAAACATCGAGAAAGCGGCGCAGCGCCTGGCGGAGCTGGTGCCGGAAGCGCGCATCGCCATCGGCCACGGCCAGATGCGCGAGCGCGATCTGGAACGGGTGATGAACGATTTCCACCACCAGCGCTTCAACGTGCTGGTGTGCACCACCATCATCGAAACCGGCATCGATATTCCCAGCGCCAACACCATCATCATCGAGCGCGCCGATCGCTTCGGCCTGGCGCAGCTGCACCAGCTGCGCGGCCGCGTCGGGCGCTCGCACCACCAGGCTTACGCCTATCTGCTGACGCCAAACCCGAAAGCCATGGGCACCGACGCCCATAAACGGCTCGAGGCCATCGCGTCGCTGGAAGATCTCGGCGCCGGTTTCGCGCTGGCGACCCACGATCTGGAGATCCGCGGCGCCGGCGAACTGCTGGGCGAAGACCAGAGCGGCCAGATGACCACCGTCGGCTTCTCGCTCTACATGGAGCTGCTGGAAAGCGCCGTCGATGCGTTGAAAAACGGCCGCGAACCGTCGCTGGAAGATCTCACCAGCAGCCAGACCGAGGTGGAACTGCGCATGCCGACGCTGCTGCCGGAAGATTTCATTCCCGACGTCAATACCCGCCTGTCGCTGTACAAGCGCATCGCCAGCGCGAAGAGCGACGGCGAGCTGGATGAGCTGAAAGTCGAGCTGATCGACCGCTTCGGCCAGTTGCCGGACGCGGCGCGCAACCTGTTGCAGTGTGCGGCGCTGCGCCTGCATGCGCAGAAGCTGGGCATCAAACGCATCGAGAGCAACGAGCGCGGCGGCTTTATCGAGTTCGGCGACAACAACCGCGTCGATCCCGGTTATCTGATTGGCCTGTTGCAGGGCAATCCGCAGGTTTACCGCCTGGACGGCCCGAGCAAGCTGAAGTTCACGCTCGATCTGGCCGATCGCCAAAAACGCCTGACGTTCACCGAAGAGCTGCTGGACGCCTTCCGCGAACACACGCTGGCGGCCTGAGGCCACGCGCCCCGCTCGCCGGGGCGCACGCTCCCATCCCCGGCTGCGGCCGGGCGGTTCTATCTTATCGCCAAGCCTTCTATCCCTCCCCAGGCGCTTCAGGCTACTCTGTGCCCTGTGTTATCGGGGGAGAACCGCATGAATATCGACGATGAACTGCAGGCGCTCAGCGAACAGGAAGCGACGCTGGCCTTTACCCATTTTGATGCCGCCACCGCCTGGGAACTGGGCGCGGCGCTGAAAACCGCCGCCGAGCGGCGCGGCCTGAGCATCGCCATCGAGATCCAACTGGCCGGGCAAACGCTGTTTTATTACGCCATGCCGGGCGCAACACCGGACATTGCCGACTGGGTGCGGCGCAAGCGTAATCTGGTGAACCATTTTCACAAAAGCTCTTACGCCATCGGCCTGCGCCTGCAGCAGCGGCAAACGTCGCTGGAAGAGCGCTACGGGCTGAGCGTGCGCGACTATTCGGTGCACGGCGGCGCCTTCCCGCTCACCCTGACCGGCCTCGGCTGCGTCGGCAGCATCAGCATTTCCGGCGCGCCGCAGAAAGAAGACCATCAGCTGCTGGTGAGCACTTTAGCGAACTTTCTCGGCTTATCTCTTCCCGCCCTACACTAACCGTTAAAACCTCGATTATTCCTTTGCTTTTCAGCCGCAGAATCTGCGGCTGACTTATCTGTTATCGGCATTTAGCCCCAAACAAAAGGGCGACTCTCCGATTTCCTGCGCCAAATTGATACAGGTCTGGTAATCCGCTGAGCAAAAGGCGTATGGTATCTGTCACGTGACAAGACGGACCTCATCGGGCCCGCCATTCCTTTCACTTTTGAAGATTTGGTACGCACCGTAGATGAAAACGCATGAAATAAACAAAATTCGCCCCTTCAGCGCACTGATAGACGCCTGCTGGCGGGAACCTTATAGCCTGGCGCGGTTGCTGAAAGACGCTATCGCCGGGGTGACGGTCGGTATTATCGCCATCCCGCTGGCGATGGCGCTGGCGATCGCCAGCGGCGTGCCACCGCAATACGGCCTGTATACCGCCGCCATCGCCGGCATCGTCATCGCCGTCAGCGGCGGTTCGCGCTACAGCGTCTCCGGCCCCACCGCCGCCTTCGTGGTGATCCTGTATCCGGTTTCGCAGCAGTTCGGCCTGGCCGGCCTGCTGGTCGCCACGCTGATCTCCGGAGTATTTCTGCTGCT
Organism: Serratia sp. CY33525; assembly: GCF_052169115.1. Lineage (NCBI taxonomy): Bacteria > Pseudomonadati > Pseudomonadota > Gammaproteobacteria > Enterobacterales > Yersiniaceae > Serratia > Serratia sp. CY33525. Next base: position 339,683 of record NZ_JBJNLK010000004.1, read on the forward strand.
GATGGGGCTGGCGCGCCTGGGCCGGCTGATCGAGTACATTCCGCTGCCGGTGACGCTCGGCTTTACCTCCGGCATCGCCATCACCATCGCCACCATGCAGATCAAGGACTTCTTCGGCCTGCAGCTGGCGCACACGCCGGAAAATTACGTCGGCAAACTGCACGCCCTGCTGCAGGCGCTGCCGACGCTGGATTTCGGCGATACCCTGATCGGCGCGGTGACGCTCTTGATCCTGATCTTCTGGCCCAAGCTCGGCCTGCGGGTGCCTGGCCACCTGCCGGCGCTGCTGGCGGGCACCGCGCTGATGGGGCTGCTGGCGCTGTTTGATCACCCGGTGGCGACCATCGGCTCGCGCTTCAGCTACCTGCTGGCCGACGGCAGCAGCGGCCAGGGCATCCCGCCGATCCTGCCGCAGTTGCTGCTGCCCTGGGATCTGCCGGGCGGCGGCGGGCAGCCGTTCACCCTGAGCTGGCAAACCGTTTCCGCCCTATTGCCGGCGGCGTTTTCGATGGCGATGCTCGGCGCGATCGAATCGCTGCTGTGCGCGGTGGTGCTCGACGGCATGACCGGCAAGAAGCACAACTCGAACAGCGAACTGATCGGCCAGGGCGCGGGCAACATCATCGCGCCGTTCTTCGGCGGCATTACCGCCACCGCCGCGATTGCCCGTTCGGCGGCCAACGTGCGCGCTGGTGCCACCTCGCCGGTGTCCGCCATCATCCACGCGCTGCTGGTGCTGCTGGCGCTGCTGGTATTGGCGCCGTGGCTCTCTTACCTGCCGCTGGCGGCGATGGCGGCGCTGCTGCTGATGGTCGCCTGGAACATGAGCGAGGCGCACAAGGTGGTTTACCTGCTGCGCCGGGCGCCGAAGGACGACATTCTGGTGCTGCTGCTGTGCATGTCGCTGACGGTGCTGTTCGACATGGTGATCGCCATTACCGTGGGCATCGTGCTGGCGTCGCTGCTGTTTATGCGCCGTATCGCCCGTATGACAAAGCTGAGTGAGCTGAGCGCCGACGGCGGCCGCCTGGTGCTGCGGGTGAATGGCCCGCTGTTCTTCGCCGCCGCCGAGCGCATCTTTACCGAACTGCTGGCGCGCAGCGAAGGCTACCGCACGATCGTGCTGCAGTGGGATGCGGTGCCGGTGCTCGACGCCGGCGGCCTGAGCGCCCTGCGGCGCTTTATCGACGAGTTGCCGGCGGACAAAAAGCTGGTGATCACCGACGTGCCGTTCCAGCCGCTGAAAACCCTGGCGCGCGCGCGGGTGCAACCGATCGAGGGCCGCCTGCAGTTCTACCCGACGCTGCCGGAAGCGCTGGCGGCCACCGGCGCCTAAACGTAAAAAAGCCCGACGAGTCGGGCTTTTTTTATGGTGACGAGCGCTTAGTTGCTGGTATCCAGCTCCGGGAAGCTCTTCACCAGGTCGTCGATGGCTTTCATCTGCGCCAGGAACGGCTCCAGCTTGTCCAGCGGCAGCGCGGACGGGCCGTCGCACTTGGCGTTGTTCGGATCCGGGTGCGCTTCGAGGAACAGACCGGCCAGGCCGACCGCCATGCCGGCGCGCGCCAGCTCGGCCACCTGAGCGCGACGGCCGCCGGACGCGGCGCCGAACGGATCGCGGGTCTGCAGCGCGTGGGTCACGTCGAAGATCACCGGATGGCCGCCGGTCACGTTTTTCATCACGTTGATGCCCAGCATGTCGACCACCAGGTTGTCATAGCCAAAGTTGCTGCCGCGATCGCACAGGATCACCTGGTCGTTGCCGCCCTCTTTGAACTTGTCGACGATATTGCCCATCTGCCCCGGGCTGACGAACTGCGGCTTCTTGACGTTGATCACCGCGCCGGTTTTCGCCATCGCTTCCACCAGATCGGTCTGGCGCGCCAGGAAGGCCGGCAACTGGATCACGTCAACCACTTCGGAAACCGGCTGCGCCTGCGCCGCTTCATGCACGTCGGTGATGATTTTCACGCCGAAGGTTTTTTTCAGCTCTTCGAAGATCTTCATCCCTTCTTCCAGGCCCGGACCGCGGTACGAGTGGATGGAAGAGCGGTTGGCCTTGTCGAAAGAGGCCTTGAATACGTAAGGAATGCCCAGTTTTTGCGTCACGGTGACGTAGTGTTCGCAGATGCTCATCGCCAGATCGCGCGATTCCAGCACGTTCATACCGCCAAACAGCACAAACGGCAGATCGTTTGCTACGTCGATATCGCCAATGCTAACCACTTTCTGTTTCATGCTTTCGCCTTTGTTAAGGTTGTAACCGTCGCCTTGCACACTGCGCGGAGTCATTGAATTAATGCAGCGTCACCTGTTTCGGCTCAATCGAATGGATCTGCACTTTGATCACTTCGCTGACCGGGTCTTCAGGACACTGCTCGACAAAATAGTTGAGATCGGAAATCGCGATATGGTTGCACTCCAGCTGGGCGTAAATCAGCCCGCGGTCGCGGATCTCGTACGGATCTTCCGGATCGAAGCACAGCACCGTTTCGCTGGTGCGCAGCGCCATTTCCAGCTGTTTTTCTTCCATCAGGGCGGCCTTCAGCGTATCGAGCATCTTGCGCACCACCATGATGTTCTCCGACTCGTCGAGGTCGTCGTCTTCCAGCTCGGCGCCCAGCCCCAGGTTGCCCTTGATCCACACTTCCAGCTGGTGTTCGCTCAGGGTTTCGCCGTTAAGCGGGTTGATCAGCCACAGCTCTTCGTCCAGCCAGTCGGCGCGCAGGATCAGCTGAGTGGGGAAAATCACCGGCAGCAGCGGCAGATCCAGCGCGTTGGCGATGTGCAGGAAAATGGTGCCCAGCGAGACCGGCGTGCCCTGCCGCCCTTCCAGCACCTTGTCCAGCCAGATGGCGTCCGACAGGCGGTAAACGCCGCTGGCGCCGCCGAAGCCCCAGGTCTTGTAAAACAGCTCGATGAGCGCATCCAGTTGCTGCTCCTGAGTGATATCGGCCGGCACCACCGCGCGCGCTTCGTCCACCAGCTGTTGCAGCTTTCGCTCCACGTCGGCAGCCGGGAAATCGCGCCGCACCGACTGCGACACCAGGATCACCCCTTCGCTCAGCGGCGAGGCGTTAAATTCAAAATCAGCAATGCTACTCATAGGTATCCCATCAGAAACGGTATTTTCGTCGTGGCAAGTTTAATTATCAGGTACAGGCAGCCCAACGCCAGCACGAACGCCACGGTTCGCAGCCGCTGACTTTTGGTCTTCTTGCCCAATGCGACGTAGCCAAGCAGGATATAGATAATAACGCCAAACAGCTTCTCGGTCAGCCATGAGTCCATACCCAGCAGCGGATAAAACCCGAACGTCACCACCAGCGCGATGCCGCTGACGAACAGCAGCGTGTCGTTCAGGTGCGGCGCTACCTTGACCCAGCGGCGGCCCATGATCGGCGAGCGGCGCCACTGCCAAAAGAAACGCAGCACAAACAAGGTAATACTGATGGCGACCGTCAGCAAATGGAAATGTTTCAACGCGGTGTATGCAGTCATGATGCTCCCTTAAATGGCCCGGGCGTCGTTATTATCAGTGGCGATTATCCCGGCCATTGGCCGAGCGTCACGCGGTCGTTGTCGCCGTAATCACGGTGGGTGGCGACAGCGGAAAATCCGGCGGCCTGCAGCAGCGCGCGCACGCTCTCGCCCTGCTGCCAGCCATGTTCCAACAGCAGCCAACCCTGCGGCTGCAAATGGTGCGGCGCCTGGCTCACGATGGCAGCCAGATCCGCCAGCCCATGATCGGCGGCGATCAGCGCGCTGCCCGGCTCGAAGCGCACGTCGCCCTGCGACAAATGCGGATCGGCGGCGTCGATATAGGGCGGATTGCTGGCGATCAGCGCGAAGCGTTGCCCCGCCACCGGCGCAAACCAGCTGCCCTGTAGAAATCGGACGTTGTCGATCTTCAGCTTGCGCGCATTATGCTGCGCCAGCGCGACCGCCTCCGGCTGCACATCGACGCCGATTGCCGAACAATCCGGGCGCTCGCTGGCCAGCGCCAGCGCGATGGCGCCGGTGCCGGTGCCGAGATCGAGGAAATGGCAGGGTTGCGGCGGCAGGCGCGCCAGCGCCAGTTCCACCAGGCATTCGGTATCCGGGCGTGGGATCAGCGTTGCGGGCGAAACCGACAGCGGCAGCGACCAAAACTCGCGCTCGCCCACCAGATAGGCCACCGGCTCACCGCGTTCGCGGCGCGCCAGCAGCGTCTCCAGTTGCTGTTGCTGCGGCGGCGTCAGCAGGGTTTCCCCGAACGCCATCAGGAAAGTTCTGGCCTTGCCGGTCACGAAACCCAACAGGATTTCCGCGTCGCGCCGGGCGCTGTCACTGTGGGTCAAACGCGCGGCGGCGGCTTTCAGCCAGTGTTGATAGTCCATCACTCTTGCTCGGCGGACAGCGCAGCCAGCTGGTCGGCCTGATACTCCTGCACGATCGGCTGGATCAGCATGTCCAGTTTGCCTTCCATCACCTCGTCCAGGCGGTAGAGCGTCAGGTTGATGCGGTGGTCGGTCACCCGCCCCTGCGGGAAGTTGTAGGTGCGATTGCGGTCGGAACGATCGCCGCTGCCCAGCAGGTTGCGGCGAGTGGACGCCTCGGCCTGCTGGCGCTTGGCCATCTCGGCGGCGCGAATGCGCGCGCCCAGCACCGACATCGCCTTGGCTTTGTTTTTGTGCTGTGAACGTTCGTCCTGGCACTCCACCACGATGCCGGTCGGCAGGTGGGTGATGCGGATCGCCGAGTCGGTGGTGTTAACGTGCTGGCCGCCAGCGCCGGAGGAGCGGAAAGTGTCGATTTTCAGATCGCCCGGGTTGATGTCCGGCAGCTCAGCTTCCGGCACTTCCGGCATCACCGCCACGGTACAAGCGGAGGTGTGGATGCGCCCCTGGGATTCGGTTTCCGGCACGCGCTGCACGCGGTGGCCGCCGGATTCAAACTTCAGCTGGCCGTACACGCCATCGCCGGAGACTTTGGCGATCACTTCCTTGAAGCCGCCGTGCTCGCCTTCGTTGGCGCTCATCACCTCGACGCGCCAGCGGCGGCCTTCGGCGTAACGACTGTACATGCGGAACAGATCGCCGGCGAAGATCGCCGCCTCATCGCCGCCGGTGCCGGCGCGCACTTCGAGGAAGCAGCTGCGCTCATCGTCCGGATCTTTCGGCAGCAGCAACACCTGCAGCTGCTGCTCCAGCTCTTCGCTGGCCGCCCGCGCCTGTTTCAGCTCTTCCTGCGCCATCTCGCGCATCTCCGGATCGTCCAGCATCATTTCCGCCGTCTCCAGATCCTCCTGCACCTGACGCCATTCCAGGAAGCAGCGGCTGACGTCGGTCAGCTGCGCGTATTCTCGCGACAGCGCGCGGAACCGGTCTTGGTCGGCGATGACGCCGGCATCGCCGAGCAGCGCCTGCACTTCTTCATGGCGCTCTTGTAACGCTTCCAGTTTGGCAACAATAGAAGGCTTCATGCGTGGTAATAAACCCTGTTAATAGAGAAAACTAATGCTGATCCAGCCCGAGGCTGTCGCGTAATAACTGCAACCGCTCCACGTCGCCGTCGCCGGCGGCCTGCTGGAGGGATTTGGTGGGGGCATGAATAAGACGGTTGGTCAGTTTATGGGCCAGCTCGTGTATCACCTGCTCCACGTTGGCGCCCTGCGCGATGGCGGCCAGCGCTTTGGCTTCCATCTCTGCGCGAATTTGGTCGGCCTGCGAACGGTAGTCGCGGATGGTTTCCACCGCGCCCTGCGAGCGCAGCCAGGCCATGAAGTTAGTGCTTTCCTGCTGCACGATCGATTCCGCCTGCACCGCCGCCGCTTTGCGCTGCGCCAGGTTGCTTTGAATGATGGCGTGCAGATCGTCCACGCTGTACAGATAGGCGTTGGCCAATTTGCCGACCTCCGGTTCGATGTCGCGCGGTACGGCGATATCCACCAGCAGCATCGGCTGGTTGCGGCGCGCCTTCAGCGCGCGCTCCACCATGCCCTTGCCGATGATCGGCAGCGGGCTGGCGGTGGAACTGATGATGATGTCGGCGTCCGCCAGGCGTTCGTCGATCTCAGGCAGGGTGATCACCTCCGCGCCGACCTCGTCCGCCAGCAGCTGCGCGCGCTCGCGGGTGCGGTTGGCAATGATCATGTGCCGCACTTTATGCTCACGCAGGTGGCGCGCCACCAGCTCGATGGTTTCGCCGGCGCCCACCAGCAAGACGTTGAGATCGGCCAGCGATTCGAAGATCTGCCGCGCCAGCGTACAGGCGGCGAACGCCACGGAAACCGCGCTGGCGCCGATGTCGGTTTCGGTGCGCACGCGCTTGGCGACGGAGAAGGATTTCTGGAACAGACGCTCCAGCTCGCCGGAGAGCGACTGGCCGCGTTGCGACTCGGCGAAGGCCTTTTTCACCTGGCCGAGGATCTGCGGTTCGCCCAGTACCAATGAGTCCAACCCGCTGGCCACCCGCATCAGATGGCTGACCGCGTCGTTGCCCTGATGCCAGTACAGGCTTTTCTTCACCTCTTCCGGACGCAGGTTGTGGTAGGCGCACAGCCAGGCGACCAGTTGCTCGTGCATGTGTTCCTGCTGCTCTACGCTGAGGTACAGCTCGGTGCGGTTGCAGGTGGACAACACGACGCCGCCCTGCACCAACGGTTGTTGGAGCAAGCTGGTCAGCGCCTCATCGATGGACTCTGGCGAGAAGGTCACCCTTTCACGCAGAGAAACCGGAGCGGTTTTGTGATTTATACCTAACGCCAGCAGGGTCATTGCTTCGAGTAATACTTATCTTGGTACGGGTTCTCGTTGAACGGCATTCTACTTGATGCGCGGGATCAATAAAAGTAACAACCGCATCTTCCGTTCAATCGCTGTCATAGATGACATCAATTAATGAATAAGCAATAAATACAGCAGGATAAATAGCCATGAGGTAGGTCGATTGCTTAAATTTTAGCGCAGTTTGCGATAACGCGCACGCTATTCGGCGTACACAACGGCGGCGTTTGCGCAACGAAGGCACCGCTTATCGGGCGCGCCTCCCCCGCCTTCAGGCGATTGTGTTACGCTTAATGGCGACCCCGACGCGCGTGCCGGGTTGGCATTGCGCCGGTAAAAGCGGCAAGATTCAACGCGATGCAGCAAAAAATTGACGCGCCGCCGCCGCCCCGTTAGCGTGAGCGCTGAATCCGGATTTCGTCGCGCATGCCCGCAAGGACAAAAGGACAAGAGAAAGTTATGCCAATACGCAAAGTTAGTTTGCTCCGTCTGATCCCGCTGGCCAGCCTGGTGCTGGCCGCCTGTACCACCACCAAGCCGACCGGCCCGGCCACCAGCCCGACCTCACCGCAGTGGCGCGCCCATGAGCAGGCGGTGCAGCAGCTCAGCACCTATCAGACCCGCGGCTCCTTCGCCTACTTGTCTGATCAGAAAAAAGTCTACGCCCGCTTCTTCTGGCAGCAGTTCTCGCCGGAGCGCTACCGCCTGCTGCTGACCAACCCGCTGGGCAGCACGGAAATGGATCTCAACGTGCAGAAAAACGTGGTGCAGCTGACCGACAACCAGGGCAAACGCTACGTCAGCGACAACCCAGAAGAGATGATCCGCAAGCTGACCGGCATGGCGATCCCGCTGAACAACCTGCGCCAGTGGATGCTCGGCCTGCCGGGCGAAACCGGCGATTTTGCGCTGGATGACCAATATCGCCTGAGCAAGCTGACCTACCAGCAAGGCGGCCAGACCTGGAAAGTGGATTACCAGGGCTACAGCAACGAGGTGCAGCCGACGCTGCCTAACCGCCTGGAGCTGCAGCAGGGCGACCAGCGCATCAAGCTGAAAATGGACAACTGGACGCTCAAATGATCCGCCAGTGGCCCTCCCCCGCGAAACTCAACCTGTTTCTGTACATCACCGGCCGTCGTGAAGACGGCTATCACCTGCTGCAGACGCTGTTCCAGTTTTTGGACTACGGCGACACCCTGACCATTGACCCGCGCCAGGACGATCGCATTCATCTGCTGACGCCGGTCGACGGCGTGCCGGACGAGCAGAACCTGATCGTGCGCGCCGCCCGCTTGCTGCAGCGCTATTGCGATGAGCGCGGCCTGCAGACCGCACCGCGCGGCGCCGACATCAGCATCGACAAGCGCCTGCCGATGGGCGGCGGTTTGGGCGGCGGCTCCTCCAACGCCGCCACCGTGCTGGTGGCGCTGAACGAACTGTGGCGCTGCGGTCTTGGCGACGACCAACTGGCCGAGCTGGGGCTCAGCCTCGGCGCCGACGTGCCGGTGTTCGTGCGCGGCCACGCCGCCTTCGCCGAAGGCATCGGCGAGCGCCTGCAGCCGGCCGAGCCGCAGGAAAAGTGGTATCTGGTGGCGCATCCCGGCGTCGGCATCCCGACGCCGGTTATCTTCGGCGACCCCGAATTGAAAAGAGACACCCCGGTTCGCTCCTTAAGTGAGCTGTTGCAGGCACCGTACGCAAATGATTGCGAACCGATCGCAAGAAAACGTTTTCGCGAGGTTGAACAGCTTCTTTCATGGCTGTTAGAATACGCCCCGTCACGCCTGACTGGCACAGGTGCTTGTGTGTTTGCTGAATTCGACACAGAAATCGCCGCCCGTCAGGTGTTAAATCAAGCCCCGGAGTGGTTGTGTGGTTTTGTAGCGCGCGGCGTTAACGTCTCCCCACTACATCGCATTCGTTCCGGGCGGTTTGAGTCGTAGCTCAACGTTTCGCTGCGCAGGGTCATGCACACCTGGCCCTGTTATCCCTGCGCTGCCTGCGGTCTCAATTTTAGTTTTACATACCCGTATGTATATTGCGCCGGCGTCGCCGACTGCCCCTTGGCGATGTCGTATGACAATATCTTCTCTGGACGCAAGCCTGAGGTTCTTCTCGTGCCTGATATGAAGCTTTTTGCTGGTAACGCCACCCCGGAACTAGCACAACGTATTGCCAACCGTTTGTACACCAGCCTTGGTGACGCCGCTGTAGGTCGTTTTAGCGACGGCGAAGTGAGCGTGCAAATCAACGAAAATGTACGCGGCGGTGATATTTTCATCATCCAGTCCACCTGTGCCCCGACCAACGACAACCTGATGGAACTGGTTGTGATGGTCGACGCCCTGCGTCGCGCCTCCGCAGGCCGTATTACCGCCGTTATCCCTTACTTCGGCTATGCCCGCCAGGATCGACGCGTGCGTTCCGCGCGTGTGCCGATCACCGCCAAGGTGGTTGCCGATTTCCTCTCCAGCGTAGGGGTTGACCGCGTTCTGACGGTGGATCTGCATGCTGAGCAGATTCAAGGCTTCTTCGACGTTCCGGTAGACAACGTGTTCGGCAGCCCGATCCTGCTGGAAGACATGCTGCAGCAGAACCTGGAAAACCCGATCGTGGTTTCCCCGGACATCGGCGGCGTAGTGCGTGCCCGCGCCATCGCCAAACTGCTGAACGACACCGACATGGCCATCATCGACAAACGCCGCCCGCGCGCGAACGTTTCTCAGGTGATGCACATCATCGGTGACGTGGCAGGCCGCGACTGCGTGCTGGTCGACGACATGATCGACACCGGCGGTACCTTATGCAAAGCGGCTGAAGCGTTGAAAGAACGCGGTGCCAAGCGCGTATTCGCCTACGCGACGCACCCGATCTTCTCCGGCAACGCCGTGGACAACATCAAGAACTCGGTGATTGATGAAGTGATCGTCTGCGACACCATTCCGCTGTCGCCGGAAATCAAGGCACTGAAAAACGTTCGCACTCTGACCCTGTCCGGCATGCTGGCTGAAGCCATCCGCCGCATCAGCAACGAAGAGTCGATCTCTGCAATGTTCGAGCATTGATGCGTCGTCTTTCCGGTGCGGCGCCCACCGCGCCGGAAAGATAGCGTGCCCGACAGCAGAAAAAGAAAAACCCGTTGGTGCGTATGCAACAACGGGTTTTCTACTCGTAGTCCAACATGACCTCAAACCTTAATGCACGGCAGATTTTCCCTTGCCCTGCTCTCGCTTCCCTTCTGATTTTTTAATCAATGCGACGAACGATGTTGGTCGTTGCGGCACCGTTTATCAAAGTGTTTTACCCACCAGTAGCGATCCGCCACCTGCTCGCGGCCGCCGATACGCGCGCCCACCAGCCACAACAGCGCGCCGACAAAGATACTCATGATGGCGCCGTGGGCGAAAAATTGCGGTAAATTGAACTGGGATACTTCAGCAATAATGGAGTATCCGACGCCGCCGATCATCACGACCAGCCCCAGCCCCATAAAAAAGTTGCCCATTCTGTCCGCGCTTCTACGTTTCATATGCCACCTCCATGATTGCCATGTGCCAACCGGGATAACGCTGCAACTTGTTAACCCACTTTGATAAGTTAAGTATAGTCCTTGTTGCGGCAAGGGGATTGCGGAGGCGATCACAAATGGTAAAGAATTATTGACACTTCTTAACGCGCCGCTGAAAATTAGCGGACAAATTGAATTATTCAGCTAATGAATCATTCGTCTTTCTTACCTAAGGCGACGGCGGGGATCGGATTTTGTCATTCGCCGCCCCGGCAGGTAGACTAAGGCCCTTTCCATTACCCTGATCATAGTGAATCTCCCAGTGAGCAGTATTAAATTGATAGTTGGCCTGGCCAACCCGGGCGCGGAATATGCCCAAACGCGCCACAACGCCGGCGCCTGGTACGTCGATCTGCTGGCCCAGCGCCACAATCAGCAGTTGAAAGAAGAGAGCAAGTTCTTCGGCTATACCGCTCGTTTGAACCTGGCGGGCAACGACGTGCGCCTGCTGGTGCCGACCACCTTCATGAACCTGAGCGGCAAAGCGGTGCTGGCGATGGCCAACTTCTACCGCATCGAACCAAACGAGATCCTGGTGGCGCACGACGAGCTGGATCTGCCGCCCGGCGTGGCCAAAATCAAGCTCGGCGGCGGCAACGGCGGCCACAACGGCCTGAAAGACATCCAGAACAAGTTCGGCAACAACCCGAACTTCTACCGCCTGCGCATCGGCATCGGCCATCCGGGCGACAAGAACAAGGTGGTGGGCTTCGTGCTCGGCAAACCGCCGGCCAGCGAGCAGAAGATGATCGACGAAGCGATCGACGAGTCACTGCGCTGCACCGAGATGCTGATGAAGGATGGGCTGGAAAAAACCGTTCAGCGCCTGCACAGCTTCAAGGCACAGGCCTGAACCTTGCCGCAGCGGGCGCCCTGCCCGCTGCCTGCTTCTAGCCGCGCGGGTTGAAGGTCTCCTCGCTCACGCGGCGGTCATCGGCGGTAAACCCCTCCTCCGCCACGTAATACTGCGGATCGTCCAGCTCATGGCTGCAGAAAGGGCCTGCGCGCTTGAGCAGGCGCACGCAGTCGCCGCTCAGGTGGCGCAGCCGAATGCTTTTCCCCGCCGCCAGGTAACGCGCCGTCAGCTTATCGATCGCCTCTACGCCGCTGGAATCCATCACCCGGGTGCCGGCAAAATCCAGCACCACGTTCTGCGGATCGCTTTGCGGCTCGAACAGCTCGGCGAAAGCGGCAGCAGAGCCGAAGAACAGCGGGCCATCGAGCTGATACACCGCCACGTCGCCCGTTACCTGCCGCTGGCGCACGCGAATGCGCGCCTGCTGCCAGGCGAACACCAGCGCCGAGATAATCACCCCGCTGATCACCGCCACCGCCAGATCGGTAAAGATGGTGATCAGCGTGACGGCGAGCATCACCAGCGCGTCCGCCTTCGGCATACGGCGCAAACGGCGCAGCGAACTCCACTCGAAGGTGTTGTAACACACCACCAGCATCACCCCGGCCAGCGCCGCCACCGGCAGCAGGCCGATATAGCGCGACAGGCTGACCACGAACAGAATCAGCAGGATGGCGCCCACCGTGCCGGAGAGGCGCCCGCGCCCGCCCGAGGTAAAGTTGATGATCGACTGGCCGATCATCGCGCAGCCGGCGAAGCAGCCGAACAGGCCGCACACTGCGTTACCGGCGCCCTGCGCGATGCTTTCGCGATTGCCGTTGCCCTTCTTGCCGCCCATTTCATCCAGCACCGTCATGGTCAGCAGCGATTCAATCAAACCGACCAGGGCAATCACCACCGCATAGGGCAGCACCACCCGCACCATTTCCAGGGTGAACGGCGCCGTCGGCAGGCTGAAGTGCGGCAGCGCGCCGGAAATGTCCGCCAGATCGCCCACCCGCAGCGTGTGCAGATTGAGGCCGATCGCTAACGCCGAAACCACCAGCAGCGCCGCCAGCGAAGACGGAATGGCTTTGGTCAGGCGCGGGAACAGCACCACCACCGCAATCGCCAGCGCCACCAGGCCGTACATCAGCGGCCCCTGCCCGGCGATCATCTTCAGCTGCGCCAGCATGATGACGATCGCCAGACCGTTGACGAAGCCGTGGATCGCCGGCAGCGGCACCAGACGAATGAACTTGCCCAGCCGGAAGGCGCCGATCAGGATTTGAATGCCCCCGGCAAACAGCGTGGCCCACAGCACGTAGCCCATGCCGTACTGCGCCGCCAGGCTCATCAGCACCACCACAATGGAGCCGGCGGCGCCGGAAACCATGCCCGGCTTGCCGCCGAACAGCGCCGTGACCAGGCCGATAATAAACGCGGTATGCAAACCGACGATCGGCGAAAGACCGGCGACCAGCGAAAAGCCGACCGCCTCGGGGATCATCGAAACCGCCACCACAAAGCCCGCCAGGACTTCATTTTTAACGTCCGCGATCCTGACGTTACTCAGGTTAAACATGCATTATTCACTTATGACAGATGACATCATCTCCCCGCGTAGCGGGTATGGGGTACCGCAAGGTGCGGCAGACTGCAGGCGGGCACAGCTCAGGGTGGCGTAGGCAAGAAATACATCCGGCGCGTTTCCTGTCGGTTAATCGGAACGGCCAGTATGGGTAAATGTGATCCAAATCTCAATCAAAAACCGGCCGCGGGTGCTGCGCTCGCCCCGGCCAAACAAGTCTGATCGAGATAAACGCCCATTACGTGTATAATGGCGGCATTATTTTGCCCTTTATGCAGTCGATTAAACCTAACCGGCTGATAGTTAAGATATTTAAGGTGATTACAACATGGGATTCAAATGCGGTATCGTCGGCCTGCCTAACGTAGGCAAATCCACCCTGTTCAACGCGTTGACCAAAGCGGGCATTGAAGCAGCCAACTTCCCGTTCTGCACCATTGAACCGAACACCGGTGTGGTGCCGATGCCCGATCCGCGTCTGGATAAGCTGGCCGAGATCGTCAAGCCGCAGCGCATTCTGCCGACCACCATGGAATTCGTCGACATCGCCGGCCTGGTGAAAGGCGCGTCCAAGGGTGAAGGCCTGGGCAACCAGTTCCTGACCAACATCCGCGAAACCGAAGCCATCGGCCACGTGGTGCGCTGCTTCGAGAACGACAACATCATTCACGTCAACAACAAGGTCGATCCGGCCGAAGACATCGATGTGATCAACACCGAGCTGGCGCTGTCTGACCTCGACACCTGCGAGCGCGCCATCCACCGCGTGCAGAAGAAAGCCAAAGGCGGCGACAAAGACGCCAAAGCCGAGCTGGCGGCGCTGGAGAAATGCCTGCCGCACCTGGAAAACGCCGGCATGCTGCGCGCGCTGGATCTGAGCGACGAAGACAAAGCGGCGATCAAATACCTGAGCTTCCTGACCCTGAAGCCGACCATGTACATCGCCAACGTCAACGAAGACGGCTTCGAGAACAACCCGTACCTGGACACCGTGCGTAAAATCGCCGACGCCGAAGGCTCCGTGGTGGTTGCCGTGTGCGCCGCCGTGGAATCCGACATCGCCGAGCTGGAAGACGAAGAGCGCGACGAGTTCATGGCCGAGCTGGGTCTGGAAGAGCCGGGCCTGAACCGCGTGATCCGCGCCGGTTATGAACTGCTGAACCTGCAGACCTACTTCACCGCCGGCGTGAAAGAAGTGCGCGCCTGGACCATCCCGGTCGGCGCCACCGCTCCGCAGGCGGCCGGCAAGATCCACACCGACTTCGAAAAAGGCTTTATCCGCGCGCAAACCATCTCTTATGACGACTTCATCACCTACAAGGGTGAGCAAGGCGCCAAAGAAGCCGGCAAAATGCGCTCCGAAGGTAAAGACTACATCGTCAAAGACGGCGACGTGATGAACTTCCTGTTCAACGTCTAAGCCCTTCCCCGCAGCATTGCTTTCGGCTGCCGGAAACGGAAAAATCCACGCTTCGGCGTGGATTTTTGTTTTTATCTCCCCAGACTCAGACTCCCCCATTTCCCCCTTCCACGCCGAGGGCCGGTTTGCCGCCGAGTGACCGGCGAATCGCTGCCGCCGGCAAAACCCGCTAACGGCGCGCTACAGCAGCGCAATCATCTTCAGCAGTTCCACCCGATTGCGGGTGCCGAACTTTTTGCCGGCGTTATTGAGGTGCGAATAAACGGTTTTCGGGTGCAGGTTAAGCCGCCGAGCGGTCAGGCGGATATCTTCGGTGCGGGCGGTTTCACACAGCACCGCCGCCTCGCCAGGCGTGATCGCCGCCGCCCGATGCCGGTTCCCCACGTGCCGTTCGCTCGTCTCCTGGCGGGCCAGCGTTGCGCAAGTCTCTCGCACCACCTGCAGCGTTTCCCGTTTGTGCAAAATCGCATCCGGCTGCGCCGCGGCGATAAACGCCAGGATCAGCGGCGAAGTCTTATCGATAAAGAACAGTAACCGGACATCTTTATATTCACCACGTGAATATTTAATGAAATTTAAATACGCCTCGAACCGGTAAATCTCCTGAGGAAACTCCGTAATAATTAAATCAGGCGCCGGAATTATATTTTTAATAATATTCATATTGGGTGAGGATAAGGTTATCACGCCGCCGCCCAGTAATGTTTTCATACCCAGCCGGCACAGCGGTGAACCGTCGATATAAATCACTCTCACTTTAATTCTCCTTATCAGCATGAAAGCATGCTTCCACACCTCAGGCGGCTTGTCGCTGCTCTTTTTTGGGGTAATTCGCCTGCAAAGCACACCGATATAAAACATCTTGATAACATGTTTTTCAAATAATCACGCAACCGTCAGCATGTTGATTAATACGCAAAAAAGGCATGAATGTTTCAAATTATTTCCACATAAAAAACTGGCGATCCAATAAAAACGCAACGCAATGATATAGATCTATTTTCTATTTTGTATGATATAAGCGCAAATGAAAAAAAATGTAACAACGGGCACCACAACCTTATTACTTCATTCAAAACATCTATAGGGAAAATTCTTAGTTTGTTAGGATGAAAATCCATGTTTGCCGACGCGTTTAAAAAACAATTGCGCAACATGATTAATCAACAACCGCACGTCAGTAATTTATTACTGTCAGGAAAGCTTTTATCTAAAGTAAATTAAAGGGCATTTCACATGAATGTTAAATTAGTCGCATTATCCATGCTGGCTCTCTCCGGCGCCTGTGCGGCCGCTTCGTCCAATACGGTGCAATTTAAAGGCGAAGTCAGCACGCAAACCTGCTCGGTGAATATTAACGGTAACCAATCCAATCCGGTCGTTCTGCTGCCGACCGTCGCCGCCAGCAAACTCGCCACCAAAGGCGCCACCGCCGGCGACACCACCTTCACCGTCAACGTGACCGGCTGTGCGGCGGCAACCAGCGATACGGCGATCAAAACCGTGCTGGCTGGCAACAACCCGACCACCAACGGCAACCTGGGCAACGCGGGCGATGCGGCCAAGGTGTCCATTCAACTGCTGGACAGCGACGCCACTACGCCGCTGTCGTTCGCCAGCGGTTCGACCGTCACCACGTCGGCGATGACGCTGGCCAAAGACGCCACCTCCACCTCGCAGAACCTGGTGGCTCGCTACTACGCGGAAGACACCGGCGTGGCGGCCGGATCGGTGATCGCCACCGCACAGTTCGCCATTAGCTACAAATAAGCCGGCGTCAGGCGCCATACCTGTTGATGCCAGCGCCGCCCTTCGCCGGGCGGCGCTGAATGACTCGCTCCCTTTATCGGTTCACGTTTATGCCGCAGATAACCCGCTCCGCCCGCCGATGGGCCGCCCTGTCGCTTTGCCTGATGAGTTTTGCCGCTACCCACGCCTCGGCCAGCGTGACGCTGCTCGGCAACCGCGTGATCTACCCCGCCGAGGCGCGGGAAAAAACGCTGCAGTTCACCAACGACGACGGCACCCCGGCGCTGATGCAGATCTGGCTCGACATCAATAACCCCAAATCCACGCCGGAAAACGCCGATGCACCTTTCGTCGCCTCGCCGCAGATCTTCCGCATGAATCCGCACAGCGGGCAGATGGTGCGGCTGTCGTTCGTCGGCCAGCCGCTGCCGCGCGATCGCGAATCGCTGTTCTATCTCAACTTCCTGCAGGTGCCCGCCGTGCGCCAGACGGACAGCGACAAGAACAAACTGCTGCTGGTGGTCACCAATCGGCTGAAGGTGTTCTATCGCCCCGCCGGGCTGGCCGGCGACGCCAACCACGTCATCGATCGGCTCAGCCTGCGCCAGGCCGGCAACGCGCTGCGCGTCGACAACCCGACCGGCTACTACGCCAACGTCAGCCAGGCCGCGATCCTGAGCGGCGCGAAGCGCATCGCCATCCCGCAGGCGGATCTGATCCCGCCGTTTTCACAGGCCAGTTGGCCGGTGAATGGGGAGGTGCGGCAGGTCGCACTGCGCGTCATCAATGACTATGGGGTGGAAATCTCACGCACCCTGAACGTCGCGCGCTGAAACCAGACAGGGAGGTATTCATGTTCGATGCTCGCAAGGCGGCGCCGCTGCCCGCACGCTGGTGTTGCGCGCTGCTGGCGCTGCCGCTGGGCTGCGCCGCCGCCGACGGCTATACCTTCGATCCCGCGCTGCTGCGCGGCAGCGTGCTGAGCAACAGCGCCCTGAGCCAGTTCAACCAACAGGACGCCGTCGCTCCCGGCAGCTATCAGATCGATCTGTACCTCAATGGCCAGTTTCTCGAACGCGATCAAATTCGCTTCGTACGCGCAGGCAAGCAGGTGCTACCCTGTTTCGATCGGCCGCAGCTGACGCGCTTCGGGTTGAAAAATCCGCCGACGGCCGCCGAAGCGGAATGCCTGCTGCCCGGCCGGGATCTGAAGGACATCACGGTGAACGCCGATATCTCGCGGCTGCGGCTGGATCTGAGCATTCCGCAGGCGCTGTTGAACGGCCGGCCGCGCGGCAGCGTCAATCCCGCCAGCCTGGACAGCGGCGAATCGATGGCCTTCGTCAATTACAACCTCAACCAGTACCACGTCAGTTACCGACAGGGGCAAACCCGCGATCTCGACTCGACCTACGCCAACCTGAACGGCGGCTTCAACCTCGGGCTATGGCGCTACCGCCAGCAGTCCAGCTACCGCTACGATCGGGAGTTCGGCGGCCATCTGGACACCAGCCGCCGCTACGTACAGCGCGCGATCTTGCCCTGGCGCAGCGAAATGCTGTTGGGCGAAGGCTTTACCGACGGTCACTTCTTCTCCGGCCTGGGCTTTCGCGGCATTCAGCTCAGTTCGGACGACCGCATGCTGCCGGATTCGCAGCGCGGCTATGCGCCGGTGGTGCGCGGCGTGGCGAAAAGCAACGCGCGCGTGACGGTGCTGCAGGGCAAAAGCACGCTGTATGAAACCACCGTCGCGCCGGGGCCGTTCGCCATCAACGATCTGTACGCCACCAACTACGCCGGCGATCTCACCGTGGTGGTCACGGAAGCCGACGGCAGCGTCAGCACCTTCACCGTGCCGTTCGCCGCGGTGCCGGAATCCATCCGCCCCGGCCAGTCGCGCTACTCGGCGATCATCGGCCGTTCCCGCTACGTCGGCGACAACGATCTGTTCAGCGAAGTGACCTGGCAGCACGGCCTGACCAACGCCCTGACCTTCAACCTCGGCAACCAGCTGGCGGACGGCTATCAGGCGATGATGCTGGGCGGCGTGTACAGCAGCTGGCTGGGCGCCTTCGGCATGGATACCACCTATTCCCACGCCAGCCTGCCGGACGGCGGCGCCGCCGGCTGGATGCTGCACCTCTCCTATAGCCGAACCTTCAGCCCGACGGACACCACCTTGTCCATCGCCGGCTACCGCTACTCCACCGAAGGCTTTCGCGATCTCAGCGACGTGCTCGGCGTGCGCCGCGCCGCCACCACCGGCCAAAACTGGCAGTCCGACTCCTACCGCCAGCGGTCGCGTTTCGAGGTCGCTGTCAATCAGGGAATGGGCGCGTTCGGCAGCCTGACGATGTCCGGCTCGACTCAGGACTACCGCGATCAGCGCGGCCGCGACAATCAGCTCCAGCTGGGCTGGGGAAAAACCTTCGGCAACGGCGTGGCGCTTAACCTCTCCGTCACCCGCACCCGCAGCCTGGGCTACAGCAACGGCGACTACCGCGGCTACGGGCCGCTGGATAACGTCTACAGCGCGCCGCTGGCGCAGAGCGCGCAGACCGTCACCGCCCTGTCGCTGAGCTTCCCGCTCGGGCGTTCGTCATCCGCCCCCAGCGTCTCGCTGTTGGCCAACCACAGCCAGGGCCAGGGCGGCAACTATCAGGCCGCGCTGTCGGGCAGCGTCGGCGACGAACAGCCGGTCAGCTACGGCCTGAACTTCACCACCGACGACGATCGCCAACAAAGCATCTGGGGCGGCAACCTGCAAACCCGTCTGCCTTACGCCAACGTCACCGGCTCGTTCTCCACCGCGCGCCAGTACCGGCAAGGCTCCCTGTCGCTGCAGGGGGCGGTGGTGGCGCACCGCGGCGGCGTGACATTAGGGCCGTATGTCGGCGATACCTTCGCCCTGATCGAGGCGCCCGGCGCCAGCGGCGCACGGGTGATGGACGGCCAGGGGGCGCGCGTCGATCGCTTTGGCTACGCGCTGGCGCCGTCGCTGGTGCCCTATCACTACAACACCGTCGCACTGAACCCCGAGGGCATGAACGACAAAGCGGAGCTGGAAGACGGCCAGCGGCGCGTCGCCCCGTACGCCGGCGCCACGGTGCGCCTGCGCTTCAACACCGTGCGCGGCCAGGCGCTATTGATCACCGCGCAGCGGCCCGATAACGCGCCGATCCCGATGGGCGCCAACGTCCTCGACGCAACGGGCAACAGCGTGGGCATGGTCGGCCAGGCCAATCAGGTGTATCTGCGCAGCGACCGGAATGCCGGTGCGCTTACGCTGAACTGGGGCGACGCGCCCGGCCAACAGTGCACGCTGCATTACCGCCTGCCCGCCGGGGAAGACGGCCCGATTCAACGGCTCAGCGCCCCGTGCCGCTAGCCCGTTCACACTGATTCTCAGGAGAGACGATGAAACGCATTTCTTACCCGATCGCCGCCCTTGCTCTGCTCGCCCTGTCGCTGTGCGGCGCGCCCGCCGCGCTGGCGCAATGCACCCGGGTCGCCCCCTGGATCGATTCCGGTTGCGATCCCTGCGGGGTGGGCACGGCGCTGGGCCGGGTTAACCTGACCAGCACTTACCTGCAGCCCGTCGGCACGCCGCTGGGCACCAGCGTGTTCGATCTCACCTCCGGCACGCGCTATCCCGATCCCAACAAAGTGTTGTATGAGTGCGACGCCGGCGATGCGGGGCAAATCTATGAAGTCTTCGCCACCAACGGCGACGATCGCGTCGGCGGCTATTACGATCTGGGCGCCCAAGACGGCAACCCCAACTACTACGCCACCTACTTCCCCTACGTCGGCATCCGCCTGACCCATCTGGATTCCGGCAAGGTTTTTACCCGCTACTGGCAGTCGGCGCCGATTACCCGCTACGCCACCGTCGGCAGCAAAATTCAGATCCGGGTGAAAGACTTCAGCGCCATCCGCGCCGATCTGATCCGCATCAGCTCGCTGCCGGGCGCGGGCGCCAGCAACTACTGCGGCTACAGCGCCGGCAACCCGCTGGTGGGCATGGCCTCGACCACCGGCAATTCGAACTATACCTGCACGCAGCCAAACGGCTATGTCACCTTTCAGGGGCCCGGCATCGCCTCGGATCCTATCGGCAGCGACTCCGCCACCAACTACGCCACCTGGGGCACCGGGCGCTGGAACGCGATGGGCATGGGCACCGCACCAATCTCCTCATTGACCTATACCGCCACCTGCGTGGCGCGCAACGTCACGCCGCTGGTGATCCTGCCGACCATATCCGTCAGCCAGTTGACCGCCGGGCAAACCTCACAGGCGCAGTTCACCATCAATATCGAATGCGACAATGCCGCCGTGTCCGGCGTCAGCAGCAACAATACCGCCCTCGGCCTGCAGGTGCCGTATGAAAGCTATGTCGCGGCGCAGCAGCTCGGGCTGGTCAGCGCCAACGGCGGCGTGAGCTACCTGCTCTCCAGCGGCTACGGCACCGACAGCAGCGTCGCCACCGGCGTGGGCATCGCGCTCGCCAACGCCGGCAACGGCGCGCCGATGAACTTCGTCGGCTGGGCGCGCTGCAGCGCCGGGCAATGCCCGCAGGGCAACGACGCCGGCTGGTATCCGGTGCTCAACGGCGCCAGCGGCGGCGGCAGCACCGCGGCGGGGTTCACCCACTACACCACCCAGCTCACCGCCACGCTCGCCCGGCTGCCCGGGCAAACCGTCACCGCCGGCAAAGTGGACGCCAGGGCCTACGTCTGGGTTAAGGTGCAATGATGAGAAAGAAATATCTGACGATCGGATGCGCCCTGCTGCTGGCGCTGGCGGCCATGGGCGCGCAGGCGGGCATCATCGCCTCCGCCACCCGGGTGATTTTCCGCGAGGGCGACACGGAAAAAACCCTGATGTTGCTCAACACCAACGGCTATCCGATCGTGGCGCAAACCTGGGTCGATAACGGCGACGTCAACGCCGCCCCCGAGCTGTCGCGCGCGCCGTTTGTCACCCTGCCCAGCGTATTCGCCCTGCCGCCTTCGGCGCTGAAAGGGCTGCGGATCCTGTTTGCCGGTGCGGCCCTGCCCACCGACCGGGAGTCGGTGTTCTGGCTTAATCTGTATGAGATCCCGCCCAGCCAGCCGACCAGGCCGCCGCTGACGTCGCGCGTGACGCTGGCGATGAACACGCAGATGAAAATCTTCTACCGCCCCAAAGCGCTAAAGGGAAACGCCGAAAACGCGGCCGAGGCCGTCTCGTTCTCGCTGCAAAAATCGCCGGGCGGCTATCTGCTGCGCTGTCACAACCGGTCGGCGTTTTATCTCTCCTTCGCCCGCATCGCCGTGCAAACCGGCAAGCGCGATTACCCGGTGCGGCAAGAAAGCGACATGATGACCGCACCGTTCAGCATGCGGGATTATCACCTCGACGGCGTTGCGGCGCCGACGCTCCCTTCTCAGATCACCGTTCAGGCCACCTTCATCAACGACCAGGGCCAGCAGATCGTCAAGTCATACACAGCAACCCCATAACGATAAAAAGCAGTACATTTTTTTAAGTACAGGAAATAGGGAAAAATGAGTCTAAGCAGATTCCAGCTACAGTTTCACCTGGAGAAACAGGCCAACAACATCAGGCAGTCACCGGCATTTCATACCGCCATCGTCAAACACGGGGAATTATTGAAGGAGACCTACAAGAAGCATCCGCTGTTTTACAAAATCATCTTCAGGAACAGCCGGTTCATCATTTGTTCCACCATCCTGTCCATTTACTACCACCAGCCCGCCGCCGGGCTGAAAGACATCAAAGCCTTTTTTAAAGGGAAGAACATCATCAGCGAGAACTCTCTGGACTCCTTTCTGTTCTTTTTGCGGGTCGGCCGCCGGCTGGAGGTCAAACCCTGTGAACATGACAAGCGCCAACTGCGCTATAAGCCTACGCCGCACGCGCTGGCGGAAACCCAGGCGCTGATCGCCTCGATGGCGCGGCCCTACCAGGCGCTGGCGCCACAGATGCCTATCGCGGCGCTGCTGGCGGCGCCCGACTTTCTGCCCACCTTTTTCGCCGCCTACGGGCAGCTGATGCTCAAGGAAATTTACCTGATCGATCTGGTGCCGCAATCCGGGCTGTTTATCAGCAAGGACGCCGGCCACATGGTGCTGCTGATGCTGCATATCGAAAGCATCCGGCAGGACTCCCCCTTTCTGCTGCTCTCCTCGGCGAAAATCGCCAAGTCGTGCTCCGTCTCACGCGCGCACGTGAATCGCATTCTGCAGGCGGCGGAAAAATCCGGCCTGCTGACCACCACCAATAACGTGGTGATCGAACTCAACAGTTCGTTCTTTATCATGGCGGAGCGCTATTTCAGCCTCTATTTCGCGATGGTCGAATTCGGGCTTGAACGGGTTTGGCACACGCCGCAGACCGCCGAGCCCCGCTGAGCCGTTTACCGCTCCCGCAACACCCGATCGATCAACCCCCAGGCCGCCGCTTCGTCGGCGGTCATAAAGCGATCGCGATCCAACACCCGCTCCACCTCTTCGTAGCTGAGGCCGCAATGTTTGGCGTACAGCCGGATCACCGTGTCTTTGGTGCGTTTCATCTCTTCGGCATGAATCAAGATGTCGGAGGCCTGCCCCTGAAAGCCGCCCAGCGGCTGGTGCACGTGCAGGCTGGCGTTGGGCAGCGCCATGCGGTGGCCCGGCTCTCCGGCCATCAGCAGGAACGAGCCCATCGAGCGCGCGGTGCCCATGCACAGCGTATGCACCGGCGCGCGGATATACTGCATGGTGTCGTAAATCGCCAGCCCGCTGGTGATCACCCCACCCGGCGAGTTGATGTACAGGTGGATCGGTTTCTCCGGGTTTTCCGCTTCCAGAAACAGCAGTTGGGCGCACAGCATTTCGGCCACGTCGTCGTTGACTTCGCCATTGAGGAAAACGATCCGGTCGCGCAGCAGGCGCGAATAAATATCAAAGGAACGTTCTCCCCGGCTGGTCTGTTCCACCACCATCGGGACGAGCATCATCTTCTCACGCATCGGTGAACTCCTGGGTTGGCAAAAGGGAAATGAATTTAACGCGTCAGGCGGCGAGCATCATCGTCACCGAACCGTCATTGGCGGCGTCGAGCTGGTGGATAATCCGCAGCAGGCTGCCGCCAGCGGCGTCCGGCACTATCTGCAGCGTCACCACGCTTTCAAGGAACGGCGGCCGGTCGTCACGCAGACGATAGCTCACCGCTTCGCCCGGCGTGGCGGCCAGCGGTTCGGCCTGCGCCAAATCCCCCGGAGGCAGCCACTGCTCGCGCAGCTCGGGAATGCTGAGCGCTCGCCACACTTTTTCCGGCGGTGCATCGAGCGAATACTCCAATATCAGCCGATCGCGCGGCGGCTGCTCAGCCTGTTTGTTCATTGATCCATATCCTTCAGCAAGGTTTGCAACGCGTCGATGCGCGCCGGCCACCAGGCGCGGTACTTCGCCAGCCAATCGGCGATCTGCGCCAGCCCTTCCGGGTCGACCTGGTAATTGACGAAGCGCCCCTGCTTCGTCTCGCGCACCAGCCCGGCATTGCGCAGCACCGCCAGGTGTTGCGACATCGCGGACTGGCTGATGGGCAGCCCTTCGCGCAGCGCGCTGGCGTTCATGCTGCCGACGGCGAGCTTGTCGAAGATGGTGCGGCGAGTCGGATCGGCCAGCGCCTTGAAGATGTCATTTTCGTTCATACAAATACATTAGTATTCACTTATGTATTATGCAAGCGCCAGGGCAGGATTTTTGCGCAAAGCGAGACTCCGCGCCGGGGCACGGAGCCGATAGAGGAGAAATTACAGCGGTTTATTGCAAACGGGCGTGGTCAGCGCGGATTGCCCGGCCTGCGCCCCTTCCTGCGCTTCGAGCGCGAGGCGCGCCAAAGGCATGTCTTCATGGTAGCGCGCCTCGGCGCTCAGGCTTTTCGCGTAGCGGTTGTACTTCCACCAAGCGTAGCCGAGGAACACCACCAGCCCGCCGACGTTATAGAACACGATGGTCATGATGCTGGCGCCGGTCGGGAACGTCGAGGCGAAGAAGCCGACGGTGAAGATGGCGATCAGCACGCTGACGATGGCGATGCCCTGCAGGCGCGAGCCCATTTTGAAATCGCGCGCCACCCGGTCGTACTTCAGCCGCAGATTCAGGTAGGCCAACATGATGAACAGCGGCGGCAGCATCGAGGCCGCGGCGGTCATGTTGATCAGCGTGTTCATCAAATCCTGCACGCTGCTGGAACCCAGCGTTGGGATCAGCATCAGCGGGATGACGATGAAGAACTGGATCCAGGCGGCGCGCGTCGGCACGCCGTGCCGGTTCAGACGAATGGTTTTCTCGCCGAAAATGCCCTTCGGGATCTCGGTGAAGAAAATCTTCACCGGCGCCGCCGTCCACATCAGCAGCGAGCCGAACATGGCGGTGAAGGAGACGATGCCGACAAAGCGGTTCATCAGCACCGTCGGCAGGCCGAAGTGCGCCGACAGGCCTTCGAACACCTGCACCGTGCCGCCGGTGAAATGCAGGTCAGCGCGGTGGACGAACACGTTGATCAGCAGCGAAGACACCGAATACAGCACGCCGATGAACAGCCCGGAAACGATGATCACCTTCACGAAGGCGCGGCTGCCGCCTTTCACATCGTTCACGTACACCGCCACAGACTCCGCCCCGCCCGCCGCCTGGAAGATCCAGGCGGTAATGCCGAGGAACGCCCAGTTGAAGTTCGGCGTCATCGCCTGCACGTTGATCGGGTCGGCCGGCTCGATGCCGCCCAGCACCGCCGCGCCCGCCAGAACGATGTAGGAAAACGTCAGCAGCAACATCAGCGACGAGGTCACCGAGGTCATCGGCCCCAGCAGTTTTGCGCCGCTGTTGGAGATGTAGGTCGAGAAGGCGAACAGGAAGATGCTGATGATCGCCGTGGTCAGCGGGGTAAACACGTAGTCATAGCCCAGGAACGCGTAAGAAGCGTAGGCGATGACGCGCGGCAGCAGCGCGGTGAAGAAGAACAGGTTCACGAACCAATAGGTGTAGGCGGTGATAAACGCCCAGCGCCCGCCGAGCGCGCTTTTCACCCAGGCATAAACGCCGGCCTCGGAGTTGCGGTTGAGCGAGACGAACTCGGCGATGATCAGGCAAAAGGGAATGAAGTAAAGGATGGTCGCCACCAGGAACACCGGCGACGAGGCGACCCCGAGCTGAATATTGTTGTTAATCACGTTGTTGAAACTGAACACTGCCGCAAACGTCATCGACAGCAGGCCAAACTTGCCGATGGTGTTTCTGTTCGACGCAGCCATAGAGATTCTCCGAATGGTGTAGGGGACTTCGGTTTGTTGTTATCGATCGGCGAGCGCGCTATTTGTTAACAAAATAGCTGTCTTCCACCGTCACTTTTAAAATGACTTTTTTTACCTTGCCGCTTTCTGTGAAGCGGTGAGCCTGGTGGTTTTCGAAGATCGCCACGTTGCCTTTGCCGACCCGGCGCTTCTCGCCTTCGCCGCTGAAAAACTCGCGGTCGGTTTCGTCCTGATAGGGCGCCACCGTCGTCAGCGCCCGCTTGTCGGCCACCTCGACGGTCTCTTCCCCCTCAAGGTAATAGTGCACATCGAAGTAACGGCGGTTGCCCTCCAGCCAACCGTGCTGGCGGCCGGCGCCGACGCTCAGCCGATACGTCAGCGAGTCGCCGATCGAATGGCACACGTTCGGGCTGATGCGATCGACATTGGCGATCGCCTCCATGCAGCGCAGCCACTTCTTGCCGCTGTGATAGATGCGCTGGAACTCCGCCAGGGATTCGAGAATGATCATGCGTTTTCCTCCGCAGACTGCGGGTGGTGGTGAGCGGGCGCGAAGTCATAACCGGCGAGCGCGGCGCCCTGCGTTTGCCGCCCGTCGAACGGCACCAGCGTGAAACCGTAGCTGAACGGCGCCAGATAGACCCGGTGGGTATCCAGCACTTCGGAGCCCCAGGAGTTGGAGCCGAGGCCGAGGATCTGGTCGTCCAGGTTCAGCGTCAGGCAGTCGCTCGGTGCCAGCTCGTTGATGTGCTGGGCCTGGTGCAGCATCTCGGCGCTGTAGGGCCACAGGCTGAAATTGATCGGCCGCCGCGGCTGGATGAAGATCCCCTTGCCCGCCGCGTCCTGCAAACTCAGCCAGCGCACGTCCTGCCGATTGCCGTTGTCCTGCGGGAACGGATAGTGTTCGAACAGCGCGTCGGCGCGCTGCCGGTAGTGGCCAATCAGGTTGGCCCGGCAGCTGTCACGGTAGTTCTCGCCCGGCCCGCGGCCGTAGTATTCCACCTGCTCGAAGCGGCGGCTGATGCCGAAATCGAGGCCGATTTTCGGGATAATCTGGCGGAAATCGCCGTAAGGCTCACCGGCCAGATCCAGGCTGACGTAGCCCTGCGGGGAGATGCGCCAGCGGTAGGTGCAGCGCATGCCGAAGTCGAACACCGGCGGCGCGATCAGGCTATGTACCTCGATCAGCAGATCCTCGCCCTGCCATTGCCGATTGAGGCGGCGGAAGTGCTGCTGCATGATGGGGAAGTGATGCGGCAGCCAAATCCCCTCATATTCCTGTTTATGGTTATCGATCACCGGTTTGAAGAAGGTAATGCGCGGCGCGCGCCCCACCACTTCTTCATCGTCTACCCGCCACGACAGCAGTTCGCCGCTCAGTAGCGAGAACGCCAGCTGGAACCGGCCGCCGCTGACGATCAGCCGATGATTTTCCTCGCGGCATTGCAGCGCCGGCGCATCGGCCGGTGGTGGAGCCGGTCGCCGCGTCGCCGCCCGGCGCAGATGCTGATAATGTCCCAGCCGCTGGCCGCTCTCGCTGTAGCGGGTGGCGCTGTCCTTATGCACCGCCACGTCGATCAGCGTTTCCCCCTGCCCCAGCGCCAATACCGGCAGGTGCATGTCTTCGCTCTCGCCCGGCTGCAGGTGCGGCAGCTTGAATTCGTAACTCGCCACCTGGCGGCCGTCGGTCTTGACGCTGACTTTCAGCGTGATGTCCGCCAGCGAGCTGAACCAATAGCGGTTTTTCACCCGCAGCACGTCGCCTGCGCCTTCCTCCGCCGTCACCTCCACCGGGCACAGCACCTGCTGGTATTCACGCAGGCCGGGGCCGGGGCGCTGGTCCGGGTAGATCAGGCCGTCCATGCAGAAGTTGTAGTTGTTCGGATAGTCGCCGTAATCGCCACCGTACTGGTAGCGCTCGCGCCCCTGTTCGTCGCGGCTCAGCAGGCCGTGATCGCACCACTCCCAGATGTAGTGCCCCTGCAAACTGGCGTGGCGGTTGAACACCGACTGGTATTCGAACAGCCCGCCGGGGCCGTTGCCCATCGCGTGGGCGTATTCGCACAGGATGCGCGGTTTGGGGTGCGGGTATTCGCCGAAGGCGTTCATCATCGCCACGCGGGAATACATGGTGCTGATCACGTCGGTCACTTCGGCGTCGCGATCTTCTTCATAGTGGATCAGACGGGTCGGATCGAGCGCCTTGCAGCGCCGGGCCATGGCGCGAATGTTGCAGCCGTAGCCGGACTCGTTGCCCAGCGACCAGATAATGATCGACGGGTGATTTTTCTGCGCCGCCACGTGGCGTTCGATGCGCTCGACGTAGGCCTGCTCCCAGCGCGGATCGTCGGTGATGCGGCTCAGATCGCCGACGTTGGCGAAGCCGTGGCTCTCCAAATCGGTCTCCGCCATCACGAACAGGCCATAGAGATCGCACAACTCGTAAAAGCGCGGATCGTTGGGGTAATGGGCGGTGCGCACCGAGTTGATGTTGTGCTGTTTCATCAGCACGATGTCGCGCTCCACCCGCGCCATATCAACGGCGCGCCCTTTGCGGTGATCGTGATCGTGGCGATTGACGCCGTGCAGCTTGAGGTAGCGGCCGTTGACGTACATCAGCCCGTCGCGCACCGCAATCTCGCGGAACCCCACCCGCTGCGGCACCACGCCCAGCAGGTTGCCGGCGCCGTCATACAGACTGAGCAACAGCTGATACAGATAGGGATTTTCTGCATTCCACTGCTGCGGGCAGCTGACCGGCAGTTCGAAACGGCAGTTCAGCGCCCGCTCGATGCGCAGATCGTCGTGCCACTGCTCCGCCACGCAGCGATCGCCGTCGAACAGCTGCGCCTGCAGGCGGCAGCCCTCGGCGGCCTGCACACCGAGATGGCGCAGCTCGGCATCGATCGCCAACTGCGCGTCGCAATAGCGCTCATCGAAGGTGGTGACCAGCGTCAGATCGTGAAGGTGGGTAGCGCTCTGGCCGATCAGATAGACGTCGCGGAAAATGCCGGCCATCCACCACATGTCCTGATCTTCGATGTAGGTGGAGTCGGCCCACTGCATCACCCGCACCGACAGCAGATTCTCGCCCTGCCGCACATAGGGGCTGATGTCGAACTCGGCGCACAGTCGGCTGCCCTTGCTGAAGCCGACATAGTCGCCGTTGACGTACACCTCGAAGTAGGTTTCCACGCCGTCGAATTTGATCAGCACTTGCTGATCTTGCCAGCCGGCGTCGAGCGTAAAGTGGCGTTGATAGGCGCCGGTGGGGTTATTGGTCGGCACGTAAGGCACGTCGATCGGGAACGGGAAGCCCTCATCGGTGTACTGCAGGTGGCCGTGCCCTTCCAGCTGCCACATGCCCGGCACCGCCATATCGCCCCAGTCGTTCATCGGCTCCCGGTAAAATGCCGCCGGCACCTGCGCCGGGTGCTCGAAGAAGCGAAAACGCCAGCGGCCGCTCAGCAGTTGGAAACGCCGGCTGGCGTTGCGATCGAAGCTCAGCGCCTGCCCGGCGTCCGCGTAGCTGAAGAAGCTCGCGCGCGGTGCCAACCGGTGCTCCGACTGTTTTTCAATGTTTTCCCAATTATTCACGTCACGTCTCCCGACACCTGTGCAATGCGGAAACGATAGTAAATATTTAGTAAAAATTACAGTTGATATTTACCAAATGACGACAGGATCACAATAAATCTCAAAGGCCTTTTTTATCATGACGTTAATTTTGAGCGCCAACGCCCCCGCCGAGGCGGGGGCCGGTCAGGCGACGGTGGTGTCGCGCAGCTGCAGCGAGCTGGGAACGAAGATCGACAGCGGGACGG
Source organism: Serratia sp. CY33525 (assembly GCF_052169115.1). Classification (NCBI taxonomy): domain Bacteria; kingdom Pseudomonadati; phylum Pseudomonadota; class Gammaproteobacteria; order Enterobacterales; family Yersiniaceae; genus Serratia; species Serratia sp. CY33525. The sequence continues at coordinate 368,747 of NZ_JBJNLK010000004.1, forward strand.
CGCGCTCATCGCGCAGCCGCTCCGTCAGCAGGTTGACGGCCTGTGCGCCCATGGTTTCCGAAGGGATGCGCACCGTGGACAAGGCGGGGAAAATAAAGCGGGCGGTGGGAATATCGTTGACGCTGATCAGCGCGATCTGCCCCGGCACCTGAATGCCGTGTTCGTGCAGCGCGCGCAGCACGCCGATCGCGATCGAATCGGTCGCCACCAGCAGCGCCGGCGGATAGCCATTCTGGCTCTGCAACATCGCTTTCGCGCACTGGTAGCCCGACTGGCTGCTGAAATCGCCGTGGTAAATGTCCTGCGCTCGCACCACATTTTGCTGCCGGCCATACTCGACGAATGCCTGCTCGCGCTGGTCGATGCCGGCCGGATGGTCGCGCCCGCCGATAAAGCCGATGCGCTGATAGCCGCGGCCGATGAAGTAGTCGATCACCTTGCGGCTGATCTTGTACAGGTCGACATTGACGCAGTCAAACCGCTCATCCTCCACCACGCCGTCGATGAACACCACCGGCGTTTCCTGCTGCCTGAGCTGCTCATACAGCGCGGGCTGTGGCCGGCCGATCACCAGCAGGCCGTCGGCCGCCGGCAGCGCCTTGTCGCCGTTGAAGTCGTAACCGGCGCTCAGCGCCACGCCCAGCTTTTCGCACTGCGTCTCGATGCCGTAGCGCATCGCCAGGTAATAGGGATCGTTGATCTCCACGCCCTGCGTATAGGTGAACAGCGCGGCGAAATGCAGGCGTTGCCCGCTTTGCCGTTTGGAAGGCGCGATCTTGTATTCGAGGCGTTCCGCCGCTTCCAGGATCTTCTGGCGGGTTTGCGCCTTCACGCTCAGGGTGGGGTCGTCATTCAACACGCGCGAAACGGTGGCGACGGACACATTAGCGGCTTCAGCAATTTCCTTCAGTGTGGCCATAGAGTCCCAATGCACAGACGAAAAACGGTAGCTTAATCGGATAGCGCCGCGGCGTACAGCGCCGCCCGCCTCCTCTCCTTCCCAGACCGGGCCAGAACACGCTCATGCCAGCCGTTGCCGGGCGCCTGCAGCGAAAGATACCCATTTCACCCGCTGTGATCAAGTTAACGATTTACTGATTAAAGCATATTTTTTACTAAATATTTTACTAATATACCTGCCGTTTACCGTCCCGCCGGGGCGGTTTTTTCTCCCAGGGAGCCGGGAGCGACCTCGCGTGAGCCGCCGCTCGGCTGACGTTCCGATCCACCCAACACCAGGCCTATGCCCCATGAAATCACTAAGCCATCACGCCCTGTTGCCCTTGTTGCTGCTCGTTAACGCGCCCGCCTGGGCGGCGCAGGAACCGGTGACCCCGGCGGAGCGCAATCAGCTCCCACCGCCGCCGCTACCCGATAGCGCCGCGACCGCCCTGCGTTTTTACGGCGAGCTCGGCATCGGCGGCAGCGTCTATTTGAACGGCGAACATCAGCATCAATACAGCGACGGCACCTATATCGAAGGTGGCCTGGAGATCAAACGAGGCCACTGGTTCGGCCTGATTTACGGCGAAGGCTGGACCGTGCAGGCGGACAGCCAGGGCCACGCCTGGACGCCGGGCCACGGTTGGGGCGGCTTCGAGGGCGGGTTGAACCGCTTTTACGGCGGTTACCGCACCGACGACGGCACCGAGATGATGCTCAGCGTGCGCAACGACTCGTCGCTCGACGACCTGCAATGGTGGGGCGACTTCACGCCGGAATACGGCTACGTGATCCCCAACACCCGCGATCTCAGCTACGCCGCCAAGCTGCAAAACCTGACCGGGCGTTTTCGCTACAGCGTGACGGCGGCGCCGGAAAGCCGCATCGACGAGAGCAAGGCGCTGCTGCACTTCGGCAAATACGATCGCTATTCCGACAAGTACACCTATCGGGCGATGATCAACGGCTACACCCAGTACGACCTGCAGGACAATCTGACGCTGCTGAACGGCCTGGAAGTGACCGACGGCCTGGGGCAGCTGTTTTTGCTGGGGCTGCGCGGCCAACACCTGGCCGGCCGCGTCTGGCACCACACCGGCAAAGGCGACAGCGGCGGCCATTCCGGCAGCGAGTCGGGCCTGATGCTCAGCGCGATGACGGAAACCGCCAAAGGGCTGTATCTCTCCACCGCCTACAGCTACGCCCGCCACCGGTTTGATAATGCGGCGGATACTGCCACCTCATACGCCCAGTTCGGCGTCTGGTATGAATACGCCGGCGGCAAGCTGGCCACCGCGCTGGACAGCAAATTCTTCATGCGCAACGACAGCACCGGCGCCAGCAACTCGGTGTTCCTGATGCAATATTTCTATTGGTAACCGTTGAGGCTCCTACGATGAACATGACTCCCCTGACCCCGCTGGCCGCTGCCCTCACCCTCGCGCTGACGCTGACGGGCTGCGCGCCGAAAACGCCCGACGCCGACGCCCCGTTGGCCGAGCGCTATAAAAACGTCATCGACCGCCGCGGCGCGCCGCACTTTATGCTCGATTATGATTTCGACGATCACCAGCGCTTCAATCCGTTCTTCGATCTCGGCGCCTGGCACGGCCACCTGTTGCCGAGCGGGCCGGAAGGCATGGGCGGTTTCCCCGGCCCGGCGCTGCTGACCGAAGAGTACATCAACTTTATGGCCAACAATTTCGATCGGCTCAGCGTCTATCGAGATGGTAAGTCGGTGCATTTCACTATGACGGCCTACAGCCTGCCCGGTGCCCTGGTGCAGCGGCTCAGCGCGCCGGGCGTGACCGTCAACCTGACGCTGCGCTTCGCTGGCGCGCGCACCTCGCTGCTGGAAACCCAAATCCTGACCGACACGCCGCTGGAGCTGGTGTGGGACGGCGAGCTGCTGGAACGTTATGCGGCCAAAGAGCAAAAACCGCAGCCGCCGGCGACCCTCGCGCAGGCATTTCCTGACTACACGCGCCGCATTGTGCCGACGGCTGACGGCCTGCGCGTCACCTTCGGCAAAGTGCGCGCACCGTCGCAGCTGATGACTTCCGGCCAGTCCGAGTATCAGATCCACAAATCGCTGCCGCAGCGCACCACGGTCGACGGCCATCGCTTCCGAGCCACGGCGCGCATCGCCGGCTCCACCACCCTGTACACCACCTACTCGCACTTGCTTACCGCCGAAGAAGCGCGGCGCGAACAACGCGCCACCGCCGACATCCTCGCTCACCCGCAGCGCTATATGGCCGCATCGTCCCAGCGTTGGGAACGCTATCTCGCCACAGGGCTCAGCAACCCGCACGCCACGGCGGAACAAACCCGCGTGGCGGTCAAAGCGATGGAAACGCTCAACGGCAACTGGCGCGGCGCCGCCGGGGCGATGAAGTTCGACTCGGTCACCCCGTCGGTGACCGGACGCTGGTTCTCCGGCAACCAGACCTGGCCGTGGGACACCTGGAAACAGGCCTACGCCATGGCACACTTCAACCCGGACGTGGCCAAGGACAACATCCGCGCGGTGTTCGCCTTCCAGATCCGGCCGGGCGATGCCCTGCGCCCGTGGGACGCCGGTTTCCTGCCCGACCTTATCGCCTACAACCCCAGCCCGGAGCGCGGCGGCGACGGCGGCAACTGGAACGAGCGCAACACCAAGCCGAGCCTGGCGGCCTGGGCGGTGATGGAGGTGTATCGCGACACCGGCGATAAGGGCTGGCTGGCGGAGATGTACCCGAAGCTGGTGGCCTATCATGACTGGTGGCTGCGCAACCGTGACCACAACGGCAACGGCGTGCCGGAGTACGGCGCCACCCGCGACAAAGCGCACAATACCCCCGACGGACGCATGTTGTTCACCGTCAAGCGCGGGCAGCGCGAGCAAACGCTGGCCGGCCTCGACAATTACGATCGCATCGTGCGCGAGGGGCAGTACGACAGCATCGAGATCCCGGCGCAGACCGCCGCCTCCTGGGAGTCGGGCCGCGACGACGCGGCGGTATTCGGCTTTATCGATCCGGATCAATTGGCGCGCTACCTGGCGCAGGGCGGCAAACGCGAAGACTGGCAGGTGAAATTCGCCGAAAACCGCGCGCCGGACGGCACGCTGCTCGGCTACTCGCTGCTGCAGGAATCGGTGGTTCAGGCCAGCTACATGTACAGCGACAACCGCTATCTGGCGGAGATGGCCGATATTCTCGGCCACGGCGCCGAGGCCGCCGCCTTCCGCGCCAAAGCCGACCGGCTGGCGGCCTACATCAACACCTGCATGTTCGACAAGCACAGCGGTTTCTTCTATGACATCCGCATCGAAAAGCGGCCACTGGCCAACGGCTGCGCCGGCAAACCGATCGTCGAACGCGGCAAAGGGCCGGAAGGCTGGTCGCCGCTGTTCAACGGCGCCGCCAGCCAGCCGCACGCCGATGCGGTGGTCAGGGTGATGAAAGATCCGCGCGAGTTCAATACCTACGTGCCGCTCGGTACCGCGGCGCTGACCAATCCGGCGTTCGGCGCGGACATCTACTGGCGCGGCCGCGTGTGGGTCGATCAGTTGTATTTCGGCCTCAAGGGCATGGAACGCTACGGCTATCGCGACGATGCGGTGGCGATGGCGCAGGCTTTCTTCCGCCACGCCGACGGCCTGGTCGCCGACGGGCCGATCCGCGAGAACTACAACCCGCTCACCGGCAAGCAACAAGGCGCGCCGAACTTCTCCTGGAGCGCGGCACACCTGTACATGCTGTATAACGACTTCTTCACGCAATAAGCCGCAGCGGCCACCGCCATCGTTGCCCGGCGGTGGCCCGCGTTTATGAGCGGATCGGGATCACCAACACGTCGATATTCAGCTGGTTGATGGCGTTGCGGGTGGAAGAAAACAGGTTGCTCCACAAATCGTGGTGGTGGCCGAACACCAGCAGATCGATATTCTTGTCCACCACTGCCGTGCGCAGTTCGTCAACAAAGCCGCCGCGCCCGATAATCACTTCCGCGATCGGGTAATTGACGTTTTGCGTGGTGGGTTCCAGCTCTTTGCGGATCTTCTCTTCGAACGACGCGCCCTCATAGCTGTGCTCCGAAAAGCCGATCGCCGCATGGTAAGTGTCATAGTGGACGTCCACATAGATCAGCGAGAGTTTGGCCTTCAGCGCCTCCGCTAACAGCGCCCCCTTTTCGACCAATCGTTTGCCGTCATCGCTCAGATCGGTGGCAATGACAATATGGTGGTAACACATAGCGCCTCCTGTCATGGACTCGGTAGAGCCGAGGCTCCGATATCACGTCAGAGTCATATCGTTATGGTTAATTTTAGTTCAGAAACGGCGCGCGCGGCGGGAGAGATAACGGCGGGAAAGCCCCGTTGCCGGGGCGGAAGGGAGAGGTTACTTTTCGCGCTGCGCCTCAAACCAGACGTTGCACAGCGACAGGATCAGCGTGTTGGCGTCTTTCACCAGCACGTTATCGCCGGGCACCCCATCGGTGCCCTGATCGGTGATGCCTTTGATGACGGTATCCGCGTGCTGAATGGCCACGCGCTCGACCGACGGCGTGCTGATGCCCAGCATCGGGAAATCGATGTAGGAACTGCTGCCGGAATTGTCCTCGACGAACTCCTGCGCTTCTACGGTGCTGACGGTGGCGCCTTCGCTTTTCAGCGCCGTGCCGTTCCAGCTGAATGCATCCGCCTTATAGCTGATTTTACCGCCGATCAGGCTCTGCGCCTGCTGTTGATCCCAGCAGCCGGTGGTCTGAGTCGGCACAATTTTACTGACGCGCCAGTTGCCCAGCAGCTGTTTGGGGATCGGCCCGGTATCGCTCTCCGCCGCCCGAACCTGAGTCGCCGAGACGCAGGCCAACACCACCAGCGGCAGCAGCGCCTTGCTCCAAGTGTTCAATCGCATTGTTTTTTCCTTCGTTTCAGTACCCAGTCTGCCCTCGCGGGCCAACGGCTATCATAATAAGCCCGCCGATTCGCCGTCAAAACAATCCGCACCGCGCCAGGCGGCGGCCGCTCATAGCTAATCGCTATGAGTCATAGTGAATCAGTATTTTGTTTTATCCCGACGCTCACCTACAGTCACTGCCACTATTCTGTCCGCCAAAATTAGCAGGCAATGTTGACAAGGACCCTGGGAAAATGACATTTACGCTGAAAAACCTCACCCTGGCGCTGGCCGCCGCCGGCACACTGCTGCTGACCGCCTGTGGCCCGACCGCACAGGACGATCACCACATCAAGGTCGGCATCAGCGCCGGCATCGATCAGTCGCTGTGGGCGGTGGTGCAAAAGGTCGCCAAGCAGAAATACGATCTGGACGTGGAGGTGGTGACTTTCAACGACTACGTGCTGCCGAACGAAGCGCTGAATAACGGCGATCTGGACGTCAACGCCTTCCAGCACAAGCCGTATCTGGACAAGCAGATGCAGGAGCGCGGCTACAAGCTGGCCGCGGTGGGCAACACCTTCGTCTACCCGATCGCCGGCTATTCGAAGAAGATAACCGCACTCAGCCAGCTGCCGGACGGCGCGCAGGTGGCGGTGCCGAACGATCCGACCAATCTGGGACGCTCGCTGCTGCTGTTGCAAAAACAGGGGCTGATCACCCTGAAAGACGGCGTCGGCCTGCTGCCGACCGCGCTGGACATCGTCGGCAACCCGAAAAAGCTGAAGATCGTCGAGATTGAAGCGCCGCAGCTGCCGCGCGCGCTGGACGATCAGAAAGTGACGCTGGCGATCATCAACACCAACTATTCCAGCCAGATCGGCCTGTCGCCGGCCAAGGACGGGCTGTTTGTCGAAGACAAAAACTCGCCGTACGTCAACATCTTCGCCAGCCGCATCGACAACAAAGACAGCGAGAAAGTGAAGGATCTGGTCAAGGCCTATCAGACCGACGAAGTGGCGGCCAGCGCCGCCGACATCTACAAGGGCGACGCCGTCAAAGGCTGGTAACCCTCCCCCGCATGCCCGTGGCGCCCGCCACGGGTTTTTCATTTCCGCCCTACGCCGCGCCGTTCAATTTTCGCCCACTCAGATCACAAATCAAGCATGGCGCTTTAGGTGAATAAAGCTGCCATGTTGTATACAAGTTTGCGTAAATGTTTTCTATTTGTTTCAAAAAACCGCTGGGGAAAATAATGAAAAATAGAAAAATCAAAGCGTTGCTTGTTACCTGCGCCGTGGTCGGCGCCGCGTTGCTGGCCATCGCCGGTAAAGCGGAGAACGCCGATAAAACCTTCCTCTCCGTCGCCACCGCCTCCACCGGCGGCACCTACTACCCGATGGGCGTCGGGTTGGCCAACGTCTGGAGCAACCGGCTGAAACGCCAGGGGATACAGGTCACCGGCCAATCCTCCGCCGGTTCGATCGAGAATATCGACCTGCTGCAAAAAGACGAGGCGCAGCTGGCGATTTTGCAGAGCCTGATCGCCGTCGAAGCCTATCAGGGCGTGCGCAACTTCGACGGCCGCGCCTACGGCGATCTGCGCTCCATCTCCATGCTGTGGCCCAACGTCGAACACTTCGTAATGCTGGAAAGCCGGGTCAAAGACGGCACGCTGAACGATATCGCCGGCACGCGCTTTTCCGTCGGGCCGCAGGCCAGCGGCACCGAACAGTCGACGATGATCATCCTACAGGGCGTCAACCTGACCAAGAAGTCGCTGTCGGCGGAATACCTCGGCTACGGCGACACGGTTTCCGCGATGCGCGACGGGCGCCTGGACGGCGGCGCCCTGCCCGCCGGGGTGCCGGCCGCCGCCGTCACCGACATGTATGCCAGCGGCGTGCCGGCACGCATCCTGGAAGTCACCGACGAACAGCTGGCCAGCATCAACGCCATCGCCAACTCCTGGTTCCGCTTCGACATCAAGGCGGAGACCTACCCGCGCCAGCCCAAAGCGGTCGCCACCATCGCGCAGCCCAATATTCTGGTGGCCCTCAGCCGGCTCGATGAAAAGCTGGTGTACGACCTGACCAAAACGATGTTCGAGAACCTGCCGGAAGTGCACCAGGTGCACAGCTCGGCCAAATACATCTCGCTGGAGAATGCGCTGAAAGGCGTTTCCGTGCCGCTGCACCTCGGCGCCTATCGCTACTACCGCGAAGCCGGCGTCGAGATACCCGATTATCTGATCCCGCCGGAAGCCGCCGCGCTGGCCGCCAACCCCTAACCCAGGAGGACGTATGAGCACTCACCCTTCTTCACCGCAGCCCGCCGTCGATCTGGACAAGGAAGCCGGCGCCGGCAACCGGCCGCTGAGCGGCATCTATTTGCAGCTGGCAACCGTCCTGGCGATCGCCATTTCCGCCTATGCCATCTACGCCAACGCGCTGTCCAACACGCAGGAGTTCTACCGCAACACCACGTTCCTGAGCGGCATTCTGATCCTGGGCTTTATCCTGTTCCCCTTCTCGGCCCGGCACGCCACCCGCAGTTTCAACCGCTGGGACTATCTGTTCATCATCCTGACGCTGGTCAGCTACGGCTATTTCTACGTTAACTACGTCGATCTGCACGTGGTACGCAAGAGCATCCCCAACGCCACCGACTATGTGATGGCGGCGATCGGTATCGGCGTGCTGTTCGAAGCCGCGCGACGCACCACCGGCTATTTCATCCCCGGCCTGGCGAGCTTCGCCATCCTCTATGCGCTGTTCGGGCAGTACTTCATGGGCATTTTCGGCCACGGGGGCTTCTCGGTGGAACGCCTGCTGTATCGGCTGTTCATGACCAGCGAGGGGATTTTCGGCATCACCCTGTCCACCGCCTCCACCGCCATCGTGGTGTTTATTCTGTTTGGCGCCTTTCTCAGCGTCAGCGGCGCAACCGCGCTGTTCAACGATCTGGCGCTGGCCGCCGCCGGACGCCGCCGCGGCGGCCCGGCCCAGGTGGCGGTGATCTCGTCGGCACTGACCGGCTCGTTGAGCGGCAGCGCGGTGGCCAACGTCGCCACCACCGGCACCTTCACCATTCCGCTGATGAAAAGCATCGGGCTGTCGTCCCGCTTCGCCGGCGCCGTGGAAGCCACCGCCTCCACCGGCGGCATGATCATGCCCCCCATCATGGGCGCGGCGGCGTTTATCATGGCCGGTTTCCTCGGCATCTCATACACCACCATCGTCATCGCCGCCATCGTGCCAGCGCTGCTCTATTACGCCGCGCTGATCATGGCTATCGATCTGGAGGCCAAGAAACAGGGCCTGAAGGGCATCAACAAGGAGAACATCCCTCAGGTGCGCGCGGTGCTGAAGGCGCGCGGGCTGCTGCTGCTGCCGCTCGTCATCGTCATCGGCACGCTGCTGCTGGGCAAAACGCCAATCTATGCCGGCTTCCTCGGCATCATTTCTATCATCGTCGCCAGCTGGCTCACCCCCGACAGTTCGGTGCGCATGACGCCGAAAAAAATCGCGCTGGCCTTGAACGACGCGGCGCGCGGCTCGATCCAGGTCACCATCGCCTGCGCCGCCATCGGCGTGATCATCTGCGTGGTGACCATGACCGGCATCGGCTCCACGCTGGCGTTCAACATCGTCGCCATGACCGACAACACCCTGTGGATGATCCTGCTGGTGGTGATGCTGGTGTGCATCGTGCTCAGCATGGGGCTACCCTCCACCGCGCTCTACATCGTGGTGGCGGTGACCGTGTCGCCGATCCTGATCAAAGCCGGCGTGCTGCCGCTGGCGGCGCATTTCTTCGTGTTCTGGTTCGGCGCGTTGTCCAACATCACGCCGCCGGTGGCGCTGGCCAGCTACACCGCCGCCAGCATCGCCCGCGCCGATCCGATGCAAACCTCGTGGGACGCGGTGCGCCTGGCGCTGCCGGGTTTTATCATCCCGTTCATTCTGGTCTACAACCCGATGCTGTTGATGCAGGGCGACGATCTCAACCCGCTGTCGGTGCTGCATATGGTGATCAGCGCGCTGGTGGGGATCTACGCCCTGTCGATCGCCAGCGCCAATTTCTGGCTGATGAAGACCCACTGGCTGGAGCGGGTGCTGTTTACCGCGGCGGCGATTTTACTGATCAAACCGGGCCTGATGACCGATCTGGGCGGCGCGGCCCTGATCGCCGCCGCCGCCGCCATGCACCTGCTGCGCTATAAACAGCGCGCCGCGCTGCCGGGAGGCGCGTCATGATCCGCAAGGTCACGCGCCAGAAAGCCTCTCATCAGGTGCTGGCGCAGCTGAAAGCCGGCATCAACGACGGCACCTTTCCGGTCGGCGAGAAGCTGCCGTCGGAAAACGTGTTGGCGGACGCGTTCGGCGTCAGCCGGGTGCCGGTGCGCGAGGCGCTCGGCGTGCTGGAGGTCAGCGGCATCATCTCCTCACGCCAGGGCGGCGGCCACCGGGTGGAACAGCATTCGCTGCTGAGCAAATACGAACCGCTGGTGATGGAGGTAGCCGACCGCTGCGAGGTGGAAGCGCTGCTGGAAATGCGCGAAGTCATGGAACAGCAGGCGGCGCGCATGGCCGCCGAGCGCCGCACCGAACAGGAGTTGCAGGCGATCGAACAGGCGCACCTCGCCTTTCGTGACTGTACGCTCAACGACGGCCAGATCGGCTATCGGCAGGACTACCTGTTCCACCGCGCCATCATGCAGGCTTCGCATAACCCCTTTTTCGTGCAGATCCTCGATAACATGCACGAGCTGTATCTGGGGGTGCTGGTGTACTCGCTCAGCAAAAACCTAGGGCGGCAGGCCGAGCGCCAGCGGGTGATCGACGAACATGAGCGGGTATTTATCGCCATTCGCGACGGCGATGCGGCGGCGGCCACCGCCGCCATGCAAAGCCATCTGAACAACGTACGCGGCAAATTACGCCGCCTGGAAAACGAGGAGCAAGAGCCGTGATGTACGACGCGATCGTTATCGGTGCCGGCCTGGTGGGGCTCGGCGTGGTGAATGCGCTGCAGGAAGCGGATCCGCAGCGGCGCATTCTGATCCTGGAAAAAGAGCGCGGCCCGGCGGCGCACCAAAGCGGCCACAACAGCAACGTGGTGCATTCCGGCATCTACTACACGCCCGGCAGCCTGAAAGCGCAGTTGGCAAAACAGGGCAACCGCAGCATGTTCGCCTTCTGCCGCGAACACGACCTGTATCACGACCAATGCGGCAAGGTGATTGTCGCCACCCAGCTAAACGAACTGGATCGGCTGGAGAACATCTATCAGCGCGGCCTGCAAAACGGCCTGCAGGTCACCCGGCTGTCGCAGGCGCAGCTGCGGGAGCGCGAACCGCACGTCAATGGCCTTGAAGCGCTGCTGGTGCCCGACGCCGGTATCGTCAACTACGCGGAGGTGGCCGCCAAGCTGGCGGAGATCATCGTGCGGCGCGGCGGCGAGATCGCCTACGGCCATCAGGTTGAGGCCATCCGCGAACACGCCGGCGGCGTCACCGTCACCGCCGCCGGCGACACCTTCGAGGGAAAACTGCTGATCAACTGCGCGGGGCTGTTCAGCGATCGCATCGCCAAACTGGCCGGTTACGAAACCGGCATGAAGATCGTGCCGTTCCGCGGTGAATACTATGTGCTGGACGACGCGAAAAACCACCTGGTCAACCATCTGATCTACCCGGTGCCCAACCCGGATTTCCCTTTCCTCGGCGTGCATTTTACCCGTATGTATAACGGCAAGCGCGACGTCGGCCCCAATGCGGTGCTGGCCTTCAAACGCGAAGGCTACCGCAAATGCGACTTCAGCCTGCGCGATCTGAGCGAGGTGCTCGGCTATCGCGGCTTTTGGAAAATCGCCGGCAACTACCTCGGCGAAGGGCTGGCGGAAATGCGCCGTTCGCTGTCGCGCCGCCGCTTTGCCGAGAACGCCCGTCGGCTGATCCCGGCGCTGCAGGAGCAGGATATTCGCCCCGGCCCGGCCGGCGTGCGCGCCCAGGCGCTGACCGCCGACGGCAAGCTGGTGGACGACTTCCACTTCGTGCAGGGCCAACGCTCGCTGCACGTATGCAATGCCCCCTCTCCGGCAGCGACCGCCTCGCTGGAGATCGGCCGCGAGATCGTGCGCCGCCACCTGTCCGCTTTCTGACGCCCGTTGAGGCCACGGCGCCCGTGGCCTCAGCCGCGCTGGATGGACACCCCGCCATCCACCAGCATCGCGGTGCCGGTGACGAATGAAGAAGCGTCAGACGCCAGATACAGCGCCGCCTGCGCGATCTCCTCCGGCACCGCCAGCCGCTTCAGCGCGTGCAGTTCGGCCACCTGTGCCAATGCCTCCGGGGTATTGCTCATCTGCCGGCCCATCGCCGTATCGGTGCCGCCCGGCAGCAGCGCGTTCACCCGAATGCCGCGCCCGCCGAACTCCACCGCCAGCGCCTGCGTCAGGCCGATCAGCCCCGACTTGCCGGCCGCATAGGCCGCCGTACCGGGAAACGCCGCGGTGTGGCCGACGAAGGTGGAGGTGAAAATCACCGAGCCCGCGCCGCGCTCCAGCATGGCGGGGATTTGATATTTGGCGCCGTAGTAGGCGCTGGACAGGTTGGTTTCCAGCACCTCGCGCCACTCTGAGGCACTCAACGCCAGCGACGGCCCCAGCGGCCCCAAGGTGCCGGCGTTGTTGAAGGCGATATCCAGCCCGCCGAATTCGTCGACCGCCGTCGCCGTCAGCCGTTCGGCGAAGGCTTCGTCGCGCACGTCGCCCACCACCGCAAGCGCCCGGCCACCCTCGCGCCGAATGTCCTCCACCAGCTCCGCCAACAGCGGCTCGCGCCGCGCGCCCAACACCAGCGCTGCGCCCTGGCGGGCGAACAGCAGCGCCGCCGCTTTGCCGATCCCCGAACTGGCGCCGCCGATCACCGCCACCTTGCCGTTTAATGCGTTCATCGCTCATCCTCACACGGTCTAAAGATCCTCAGTGTGAAGCAAGATCCGGCGCCGCGCTGGCCGCAAGCGGACATGTAACTGACGCCAATAAAAAAGGCGCTGCAAGCAGCGCCCCGGCAACGCGAATCTGACGGTTAACTCACGGCCTGGCCGCATACTTCTGCATCGTGGCCGGCGTCACCAGCTCGAACGGGATCCAGTAATACGGTTCGAGCTTTTCCCCGTTGATCATGCGCTGCGCCACATCGACCGAGGCTTTGCCCTGGCCGACCGCGTCCTGGAACACCGTGACCTGCATCTTGCCGGAGGCCAGCGCCTTGAGGCCGTCCGGCGTGGCGTCGATGCCGCCGATCAGCACTTTCCTGTCCGCCTTGCCCGCCTGCTGCAGCGCCATGATTGCGCCGATCGCCATCTCGTCGTTGTTGGCGGCGACGATGTCGATCGCTTCGCCGTTGGTCAGCCAGTTCATCATCAGATCCATGCCTTCACTGCGTGAATAGTTGGCGCTCTGCTTCTGCACCACCTTCATTTTCGGGTACTTGCTCACCACCTGCTCCACGTCTTTGGTGCGCTGCAGCGCGCCGGCGTCGGTCAGGTTGCCGATCATCACCGCCACGTTGCCCTGATAGCCGGCCAGCCGCGCCAGCTCTTCCATCTGCAGCGTGCCGGATTCCCGCTCGTCGGAGCCGACGAACACCACGCCCTGCGGCAGTTTGGCATCGCCCGGCGTGCGGTTCACGTACACCAGCGGCACGCCGGCGGCCTGCACCATTTTGGTCATCACCGGCGTGCTGGCCGAGTTGACCGGATCGACGATAATCGCGTCCACCCCGGCGCTGATAAAGCTCTGCACCTGATCGGTCTGGCGGCCGACGTCGCCGCGCGCGTCCTCGAACTGCACGGTGATGCCGCGCGCCTTGGCCTCCTTGTCGATCGCCTGGCGGATGATGGTGAGGAAATTCTGGTCGAAATAGGCCATCGACACGCCGATGGTTTGCGCCCATGCCGGGGTAGACGCGCACAGCGCCACCGCCAGCCACAGCCCTTTCAGGTAGTTCATGATGTGCCCCCCAGGTAAAAAAACGCCGCCGGCCAACCCTGACGCCGGCGGCAATTCACGGCAATCAGTGTTTTTTACGGTTGCGCCGCATGTCGATCGACACGGCGGCGACGATAATCACGCCCTTGATGATGTCCTGAATGTAAGAGTCGACGCCGATAAAGGTGAAGCCGCTTTTGATAAGGCCCAGGATCACCGCGCCGATCAGCGTGCCAGTGATGCGCCCGACGCCGCCCATCAGGCTGCTGCCGCCGATCACTGCCGCGGCGATGGCGTCCAGCTCGTACGACATCCCCATGCTCGACTGGCCGCTGCTGACGCGCGCCGCCAGCACCACGCCCGCCAACCCCGCCAGGCCGCCGGCGATGGTGTAAACCGTCACCAGGTACTTATTGACGTTGATGCCGGAAACCCGCGCCGAGGTCATGTTGCCGCCGATGGCGTAGATGTATTTGCCGTAGCGGGTGTGCTTGAGTGCGATATGGAAGATCACCGCAATCACCAGGAAGATGATCACCGGCATTGCGCCCTGGCCGATTGACGTGAAGCCGTCCGACAGGAAGCTGACCGGGTTACCCTTGGTGTAGTACTGCGCCAGGCCGCGCGCCGACACCATCATCCCCAGGGTGGCGATGAACGGCGGAATGCCGGTGCGGGTGATCAGGAAGCCGTTGATAAAGCCGCAGACGATGCCCACCCCGATCCCCGCGCCGATCGGGATCGCCGCCGGCAGATCGAGCAGCCCCGGATACATCGGCGAGATGCTGTCCGAGGTCTGCGCCAGGCTGGCCGCCACCACCGCGGTCAGCGCAATCAGCGAGCCGGAGGAGAGATCGATGCCGGTGGTGATGATCACCTGGGTGACGCCCACCGCGATGATGCCGATGATCGCCACCTGCAGCACGATCAGCAGCAGGCGGTTCGGGTTCAGCAGGAACGACTGATCGCGCATGTACCAGCCGAGGATTTCGAAGATCAGCGCGATGCCGATCATCACGATGAAGATGCCGGTATCCTTCGGCATTTTGCCGCTCAGCCCGGAGAACAGCGTTCCCTTGCCCGTTGAATCGGCGGAGAGCGGCTTCTCAATCTTTACGTTACTCATGATGTTCACCCTTCGTTATTCTGAGGCCAGCGCCAGGATCTTCTCCTGGTCCGCGTCGTCTTTGTCCAAAATGCCGGTGATGCGGCCGCCGTGCATCACCATTACCCGGTCGCTCATGCCGAGGATCTCCGGCAACTCGGAGGAGACCAGAATGATGGCGACGCCGCGGTTGGCCAGCTCGCTGATCAGGCGGTAGATTTCCGCTTTCGCCCCCACGTCGATGCCGCGCGTCGGTTCGTCGAGGATCAGGATTTTCGGCTGCGCCAGCAGCCAGCGCGCGATCAGCACCTTCTGCTGGTTGCCGCCGCTGAGGTTATTGATGATCTGATCCATGGTCGGCGTTTTGATGTTGAGCTTTTTAATCTGATCCATGCAGTCTTTGGCCATCTGCACGTGGCTGACGAAACCGTTCTTGCCGATGTATTCCGACAGGTTGACGATGCTCATGTTCTCGACCACCGACAGCACCAGAAACAGGCCGGATTTCTTGCGGTCTTCAGTGAGGAACGCCAGCCCGCTCTCGATCGCCTTCGCCGGGGAATCCACCTTCACCGCCTGGCCTTCGATAAAGATCTCGCCGCCGTCCGCCGGGTGCATGCCGAACAGGCTTTCCATCACTTCGCTGCGCCCGGCGCCCACCAGCCCGGCGACGCCGAGGATCTCGCCGCGCTTGACGCTGAACGACACGTCATGGAACCAGCCGCTGCGGCGCAGCCCCGCCACCCGCAGCACTTCCTCGCCGATATTGTTGTTGAATTTTGGGAACATCTGCGTCAGTTCGCGCCCCACCATCATGGTGATCAGCGACTGTTTGGTCAGGTTTTCGGTTTTGTCGCAGGCGATGAAGGTGCCGTCGCGGAAGATGCTCACTTCGTCGGTGATGGCGAAGATTTCGTCCATCTTGTGGCTGATATAGATGATGCCTTTGCCCTGCTCGCGCAGCTCGCGGATGATGGCAAACAGGTGCACCACTTCGCCTTCGGTCAGCGCCGAGGTCGGTTCGTCCATGATCAGCACGTCGGCGTTATAGGACACCGCCTTGGCGATCTCCACCATCTGCTGATTGGCGATGCTCAGCTCGCCCACCAGCGTGTCCGGCTGCAGTTTGATGTTCAGCCGCGCCAGCAGCTCGCGGGTTTGTTCGTTCAGCTGTTCGTGGTTGACGAACCCCAGCCGCGCCGGCTCGCGCCCCAGCCAGATGTTTTCCGCCACCGTCATGTAAGGCACCAGGTTCAGCTCCTGGTGGATCATGGAAATGCCCGAATGCAGCGCCTGCAGCGTGTCGCTGAAGGTGACCGGCCGGCCTTTGATTTTGATCGAGCCTTCGTCCGGGTGGTAGATGCCGATCAGGCATTTCATCAGCGTCGATTTGCCCGCGCCGTTTTCCCCCATCAGCGCGTGCACGCTGCCGGGTTTGATTTTAATCGAGACCTTATCCAGCGCTTTGACGCCGGGGAACTGCTTGCTGATGCCTTCGGCCTCAAGAACATAAGGGTACATACCGCTTACCTCCGCACTGACCCACGTTTTCCGCCGCGCTCGCCCCACATCGGCGCCCGCGGCGGGCTTCAAGGCTTATTTCTTGTTTTTATCGGCGAATTGCTGGTAATTGGCCTGGGTGATCAGTTGGTAAGGGATCAGCACGTTGCTCTCCACTTTCTCGCCTTTCACCAGTTGAACGGCGGTCTGCACCGCGCCTTCGCCCTGGCCTTTGGCGTCCTGGAACACGCTCAGCGCCAGATCGCCCTTCTTGATGAACTCCAGCGCGTCCGGCGTGCCGTCAACGCCGGCCACCAGCACGCCGGATTTCTTGGCTTGCTTCAGCGCCAAAATAGCGCCGATGGCCATTTCGTCGTTGTTGGAGGCGATGGCGTCGATCTGCTGGCCGGACAAAATCCAGTCGGTGGTGACGTCTACCGCCTCTTTGCGGAAGAATTTGGCGGTTTGCTTATCGATAATCTTGATGCCGGGGTAGTTGGCCGCCACCTCTTCCACGCCGCGGGTGCGGTCGCGCGTGGCTTCGCTCGACAGCTCGCCCATCAGGATCATCACGTTGCCCTTGCCGTTCATCAGCTTGGCCAGTTCCTCCATCTGCAGCTTGCCGGCCAGCTTGGAGTCGGAGCCGACGTAGGCCATGCCGGCCGGCAGCGCCACTTCCGGCTTGCGGTTGACGAACACCAGCGGGATCTTGGCCTTCTCGGCCAGCTTGATCATCGGCTTGACGCCCTGGGTATCCACCGGGTTGAGGATGATGGCGTCGACGCCCTGGCTGACGAAGTTTTCGATTTGTTGAATTTGCTGCGCGATGTCGCCCTTGGCGTCTTCGAACTGGCCGCTGACGTTGCCGTCGGCCTTCATTTTGTTTTGCATCGACTGGCGCAGAATGGTGAGGAAGTTGTCATCGAAGTAAGCCATGGAAACGCCGATCTTGATGTCTTTCGCCAGCACGCTGGCCGGCAGCATGCACATCAGTACCGAGGCGGCGATCAGTTTCTTCAGCTTCATGTTCGTTACCCTTTAATCGTTAGAATGAAGAGGTCTGTTGGTTGACAGCTAATGAAAAATATTTTTTACATTCAAACAACAATACGGTCGGTGTTATCCCTTTGATACGGCGAATTTACCGCGTTATCGCCGTATCAAGGCCGTTGTAAAAATGGTGATCGATGTCTCAAAACAGATTAAAAACAACCAATTGAAATAAACCCCTGGCACAACAAACGGCGTCTTTACCGCTTTATTAAATGTTTATTTCATAATTGAGATTATTGAAACTTTTTAACCCAAACAAGCGAAACATGCATTTTGGAATGGCTTATTAACAAAAACATGACACGGATCTAACAAATGAAGTGCAAGCCGCCGGCGAGCGTGCTCCTTTCGTGCGCCGGCAAAAACTGCGAGCGGCCGCGCAGTTTGCGGTTTCCGCGTTTCCCGACCATCCTTACTCGGCAATAATGGACATATCCCTATCTCAGGAGGACCTGACATGCAGCTCAGCAGCAAGGTGCGGATGAACCGCCTGTTCAACAACGGCAAGTGCCTGGACGTGGCGATCGATCACGGCATCGCCAACGAACCGGATTTCTTGATAGGCCTGGAAGATATCGAACGGGTGATGGGCAACCTGATCGCCGCGCGCCCCGACGCCATTCAGGTCAACTACGGCCAGGCGGATCTGCTGCAGCGCGCGCCGCAGCGCGAAAAACCGGCGCTGGTGATGCGCACCGACGTCGGCAACGCCTATAACGCCGCCCGCCACCGCGAGATGTGGGCAGTGCTGCACAACCCGGAGGCGCCAATCCTGGCGGCGCTGCAAATGGACGCCGCCGCGGTGGTGGTCAATCTGTATATGATCCCGGATGAGCCCGGCATTTTCCGCCAGTGCGTGGAGAACATCGGCCGCCTGCGCCACGCCTGCGATCGCTACGCCATGCCGCTGATGATCGAACCGCTGGTGATGGCGCCGGCCGGCCAGGGCGCCGCCTACGGCTCGCTCGGCGACGTGGAGAAGATCGTGCCGCTGGTGCGGCTGGCGCGCGAGCTGGGTGCCGACATCATCAAGGCCGACCCGACCGATCGGGTGGACGATTTCCACCGCGTGGTGGAAGCGGCGCGCTGCCCGACGCTGGTGCGCGGCGGCGGCAAGGGGGAGCTGGGGCCGGTGCTGGAGAAATCCGCCGCGCTGATGGCCCAGGGCGCCTCCGGCATGGTTTACGGCCGCAACGTCTATCAACACAGCAATCCGTCGCAGGTGGTGCGCGCGTTGATGGCAATCATCCATCAGGGCGCCAGCGGCCAACAGGCGCTGGAGATCTACCACCAGCAGTGACACGCTTTTGTAACTAAAATAAGCCCCCCGCTCCCCGGCAGCATGCTATAACCTGCTGCCGGTAACTGCAGCTTGCCTCATTCCTCGCTAGAATACGCCGTGATATCGCCATTCGGAGAACCGCCATGCCAAAACAACGGGTGCCGCTCAAGCTGAGCACCTCCATCACGCTGATGGTGTCCGCCATCATCGCTTCGGTGCTGCTGGTGGTGTTCGCGCTGTTTTTCGTGCAGATGAGCCGCGAGGGGCAAGATCAGCTGCAGCAAAAAGCCATCGCCGTCGCCAATACGCTGGCGCTCTCCAGCACCGTGGTCGACGGCCTGCAGCGGCGCGACCAAAGCGGCGCCATTCAACGCTTCGCCGAGCAGGTACGCCATCAAAACGAGCTGCTGTTCGTGGTGGTGGTAGATATGCAGGGTATCCGCTATTCGCACCCCAAACCCTGGCTGATCGGCAAGCATTTTATCGGCGACGATCTGGCGCCCGCGCTGCAAGGCCACGTCAACAGCGCCATCAACCGCGGCACGCTGGCCCCGGCGCTGCGGGTGTTCGTGCCGGTGTATGACGCGCAGAAACAGCAAATCGGCGTGGTGGCGCTCGGCATCGCGCTGGACACCGTGCAGCGGGTGGTGGCGGAGAGCCGCTGGATCATCTATTGGACCATCGCCTTCGCCGCCCTGGTCGGCAGCCTGGGCACCTTCTTCCTGGTCTCCGCGCTCAAGCGCATCATGCTGGGTTTCGAGCCTTACGAAATCTCCAACCTGTTCGAACAGCGCAACGCCATGCTGCAGTCGATTAAAGAAGGCGTGATCGCGGTCGATAATGAATCCCGCATCACCATCGTCAACGACGAAGCCAAGCGCCTGCTGCGCCAGAGCGGCCCGGTGGAAAACCTGCTGCTGGAAGCCGCCAGCAAGCACTGGCCGGCGCAGCTGCATCTGGCGGAGGTGCTGGCCAGCGGCCAACCGCTGCGCGATCGGCAGATCGGCTTCAACGGCAGCGAACTGCTGACCAATACCGTGCCGGTGATCGTCAACGGCCAGGTGACCGGCGCCATCGCCACCTTCCGCGACAAGACCGAGGTCAGCCGCCTGCTGCAGCGGCTGAGCGGCATGGCGCACTACGCCGATGCGCTGCGGGTGCAGTCGCACGAATTTATGAACAAGCTGCATGTGATACTCGGCATGCTGCACATGAAGGCCTATCAGCAGTTGGAAAACTACATCATCAATACCGCCAGCAACTATCAGGAAGAGATCGGCGCGCTGCTGCGCAAGATCCACTCGCCGGAAGTGGCGGGCTTCTTCATCGGCAAGATCAGCCGCGCCCACGAAGCCGGTGTTGAACTGACCATCGAGGAAACCAGCCTGCTGCCGGAAACCGACGATGCGGAAACCACGCATGTGCTGATCAGCGTGCTCGGCAACCTGATCGAAAACGCCATCGACGCCATCGACGGCGTTGAGGGCCACGAGATCGGCCTGAGCTTCCATCATCACGACGATCAATTACACTGTATCGTCAGCGACGATGGCCCCGGCATCGATCCGGCGATCGGCGCGCGCATCTTCGAACACGGATTTTCCACCAAGGGAACCGGACGTGGCATCGGCCTGGCGCTGATCCGCAGCCATCTGGAGAAACTGGGCGGCAGCATCGATTTCGAGTCCGAACCGGGCGAGCTGACCCAATTTTTCGTGCACCTTCCCTATCAGGCCAAGAGCAGAACTCATGATTAACGTACTGATTGTCGACGACGACCCGATGGTGGCGGAGCTGAACAAATACTACCTGAGCCAGGTCGGCGGTTTTCACTGCCAGGCGACGGTCGCCACTCTGAGCCAGGCGCGCGCGCTACTGGCCGATGCCGGCGTCAGCATCGATTTGGTGCTGTTGGATATCTACATGCAGCAGGAGAACGGGCTGGATCTGCTGCCCGGCCTGCGCGAGCTCGGCGAGAAGACCGACGTGATCATCATCTCCTCCGCCAGCGACGTGAACACGGTGCAAAAAGCGCTGCACTACGGGGTGGTGGATTATCTGATCAAACCGTTCCAGTTCAGCCGCTTCAAGGAGGCGCTGAGCCACTACCGGCAGCAGTCGCAGCTGTTGGCGCAGCGCGAGTTTTCGCAGGCCGACGTCGACAGCCTGCTGCGCCGCCAGCCCGGCGGCCAGGAGAGCAAAAAGCTGCCGAAGGGGCTGACCAGCATCACCCTGAGCACGGTCTGCGAGTGGATCGAACAGCAGCACGATAACGAGTTTTCCACCGACAATCTGGCCAACGCCATCGGCATTTCGCGGGTCTCCTGCCGCAAGTACCTCATCTATCTGGCGGAGAGCGGCATTCTCGGCACCCGTATTCTGTACGGCGCCACCGGCCGCCCGGTCTATCTGTATCAGCTGAAACCGGACGCGATCGCCATGCTGAAGGAGCATTGCCGCCCGGCCTAAACGACGCCGGCGCTGATGGCGCCCGGACGATTAATGTTAGAAGCTGTGCGTGTAACACTTCGCCTCGCGGTGAGGATCTTTCGAGCGTCTCCGCAGGCAGCGCTGCTTTTTCTGTTGCTGCTCCAGGTTCCGCTGCTGCCGCTCGGCGGTCTCTGCCGCCTCGCGCTGCTGTTCGCGCGCAATCGCCTGCTCGTTGGCCAGCGTCAGGTTATCGACATTCCACACCTTGTGGCGCAATGCGTCGCGCTTTTTCTGGTACTCCTCGGTGACCTTACTGTCCTTCGGCGGCGCCGCATGGTATTCCAAATCCACCCGCGCCTGCGCGAAGCAGCAGCTACACAAGGCCACGCCGGCCAACACAATCCTTTTCATCAATGACTCCTTTTACATCGCTTGACTCTGCGCGCACGCCGGCTCAACACCCGTTTGGCGATGCCGGCGGTTTTTCCTCGGAATGCGGCGCTCGCTGCCCACCGGTGACGGGCGCTTTGCCGGGCTCGATACCGCACTCCGCCAAGCGCGCCAGCTCCTCCGCATCGCGCTCTGTCGGCGTCGCTTCCTCACTCATTTCCTGCCGCAAATCCTGCGCCAATGCTTTCAGGCGCTTTTGAAACAGCACCGGCGACACGCCTTCGCACGGCCTGTCGTAACGCGCCGCGCCGGCACTTTGGCTTAACGGCAGCAACAGCAAGAGAAAGATCGCGGCCATCTCCTTCGCCATGGGCAACTCCTTTGATTACGCCGAAATAAACCGGCGGTTCCCTATAAGGAAAACGAATTGTCTGTTAACGCAATGAATGGTTGGGCCACGGCAGAATAACGCAGGAAAGGTAAACCCTCCGACAATATCGGCAGAATGCGCGCATTAATTTGGCTGAATATATTTAGCGGCTTAACGATCGAATATTTTCGCCCCATCAAAGGTGCCGCCAATGCCGACGTTTCCTTCATGTAATACCGAGGAGGCGGACTCACCCGCCATGATGCGTTGCCGCTGTTCCCGCGTGGCAGGCTGCGGCTGAGACCAGTCTGGGGACGTCGACGTCGGCTGAATCGCGCTACAGCCGCTCAACAAAAACAACGATACCGTGGCACAATAACGCCATGTCATAATTTCCTCCTTAAAGGAAATAAAATACCCGCAGCCGGCGGCAAGGGTAAATAAAAAAATGACTTTCTTTAGTTTAATAACCGCCGTTATTTCACCATCCGACTGCCGATGTTAATCACCCGGTTCGTCTGTTAACCCAAAATAAACATTTTCGCTTAGCCACCCGATAATTCGCAGGCAATAAAAAAGGCCGGGCTAACCCGACCTTGTTTGACCGCTCGACGCGCTTAGACCAGCTCGATCACGTCGAAATTGGCTTCGCCGCTCAGATCGGCGTCGTAGTCAACGCCCTGCAGGCCAAAGCCGAACAGGCGCAGGAACTCCGCCTTGTAGCCCTGATAATCGGTCAGTTCGTTGATGTTGTTGTCGTTCAACTGCTGCCAGATGGCACGGCAGGTTTCCTGCACTTCGTCGCGCAGTTCCCAGTCATCCAGACGCAGGCGGTGTTTCTCGTCGGTGTCCGGCGCCGCGCCGCTGTACAGCTTGGTGGCGAACAGACGCTGGATCTGCTCGATGCAGCCTTCGTGAATGCCCTGCTCCTTCATGATTTTGAACACGATGGAGATATACAGCGGCATCACCGGAATGGCAGAGGAAGCCTGAGTCACCACCGACTTGAGCACCGCAACGTAAGCCGCGCCGCCTTTGGCCTGCAGCTTCTGGTTGATGGCGTGCGCCGCGCGATCCAGATCTTCTTTCGCCTTGCCCAGCGTACCATGCCAGTAGATTGGCCAGGTCAGATCGGTGCCGATGTAGGAGTAAGCGACAGACTGCGCGTTATCCGCCAGCACGCCCGCTTCGTCCAGCGCGTCCATCCACAGTTGCCAGTCCTGGCCGCCCATCACCTTCACGGTGTCGGCGATTTCTTGCTCGTTGGCCGGCTCGACCACGGCTTCAACCAGCACGTCTTTGTTGGTGTCCAGCGCGACGGATTTGTACGGCTCGCCGATCGGCTTCAGTGCGGAACGCACCACTTCGCCGGTTTCCGGCATCTTACGCACCGGCGAAGCCAGCGAGTAAACCACCAGGTCAACCTGACCCAGGTCTTTTTTGATCAGATCGATCACGGTCTGACGGCACTCGTTGGAGAATGCGTCGCCGTTGATGCTTTTCGCGTACAGGCCTTCTTCTTTAGCTGCCTTGTCGAAACCGGCGGAGTTGTACCAACCGGCGGAACCGGTTTTGCCTTCGCTGCCAGGCTTCTCGAAAAATACGCCGATGGTGGCCGCACCGCTGCCGAAAGCGGCATTGATGCGCGAGGCCAGACCGTAACCGGTGGATGCACCAATGACCAGCACCTTTTTAGGCCCGTTTTTCAGTTCGCCGCGCGACTTAACGTAGGCGATTTGCTCACGGACGTTGGCTTCACAGCCTGCCGGGTGAGCGGTGGTGCAGATAAAACCACGAATTTTAGGTTTGATAATCATAGTAATTTTTTCTTGGTAGCTAAAAACCGAAGGACAATATACCTGATTTTCTCAATATACTTAAGAAAGTGCGAAAACAAGCGCAGTGAACAGACCAGTCGGCAAGCCCACCGCCGAGGCATGTCATGATGGTAAAGGGATAATCATGGCAGGCCGGATTGCGATTACCCGGCCTGTCGAGGGTCACGCCTTGTTCTTTTCCAACTGCTCAATCAGCGTGTAACGCAGCGATGAGGCATCGGCCGGCACGTTCTCTACCGGAGTAACGCGCACTTTCAGCCGATACTGATAGCCCGGTTCGAAGGTGAAACCTTCGATGCCGGTATAGAACAACTCCCACGGCTGCTGCGCGGAGCGGCGCACCTGCATGCACTTCATCGGGGCGACGCCCACGCAGTCCACCAGCGCGCTGTTCACCAGCAACACTTCCGTTTGGCCGCCTTTCTCGTTTGCGGGCTGATTCATCGAGGTTCCCTCCTGGCTGCAGCCGGCCAGTGCGGCCAACGCAACAAATAACAACGCTTTAATTTTCAATGTACTGCACCAATAGTCATGTAGGTCGGGCGATCCTAACAAATTGGCTGGGTGAATTGAACCTTGCTGCGCGCCGGTGGCGGCGCCATTCATCGTAAAGAACGTCTTGTTAAGCGAAATGACTCACGCAGGAATATCAATCTCCGGCACGCTTATCAGCCTGGTAAATACCTGCAAATAAATCCCCTGTTCTTATCCGAACCGGTAATTATCCCCGCCGTTTTTTCTGTTAAAAACAGCTGGCTTGCGCAAGCTATACGCCATTTAACCGAATCGATAAAGAGGGAGTTTTATGCAAGAGATCGAGGCTAAATATTTTCACCTGATCGCCGGCGCAGGTAACTTTGCCAACAACCGCGGCAGCAATGGACGCGTCAACAACAACGGTGGCAACAAGAACAACAGCAGCAGCAGCAGCAGCACAGCAATAAAGGCGGCAATACCTGCTCACGCTCAGCTGTTTTAACTAATCAGAGCTCCGGCTGAGTCTCTCCGCTCGGTCGGTACTTTCAGCATTTCGGTGATAACGATGTTTAAACTGTTCCGTACCTTGTGCCTGCTGCTCGGCTTTTGGATCGCCACCCTGCTGCTCAGCGGCGCCGGGGTTTCTTTTACTCACGGCTACGCCGCGCCGAAAAACCTGTCGCATTTCGTCGTCTCGCTGGTGGTGGTCGGCGCAATGCTGCTGTGGACCCATAAATTGCTGCGGTTCTTTTTTGCCGAGAAATTTGAGAAGAAGCCGCGTTAAGCCGTGTTCTCATTTTGGCTGTCGCCCGCAATGGTAAAACCGGCATCGCGAATTGCCGCCTTCACCTGCCTGGCGTCCATCACCGCCGTTTTCACATAGCCAAAGAAGGCTACCCGTGCGCCGGGCAAACGGATTGGCGTCGCCAGTTGGGCACTGAGCTCACGATTGCGCTGCGCCATCAGCTCGGCGCGCGCCTGCCAAAACGCGGCGGGATCGGTTGGGGTTTCAGTCGCGGTTTCGAACAGCGACGCCAATTCGCTCAGCGCCTCCCACTCCGCCAACAGGGCGGCAACCACTTCAGGATTAGCCACCTGCCCCCAGTCAGAGGGTAAAGCGCCCTCACGCCACGCCTCAAGATAGGCGGGCAACACCCTCTTCAACTGGCTCAACCGTTCGTTCAACACAGGTTTCCTTTTATAACGCCTAATGCCTTGATATTCCCCATAATGCCACTCTCATTTAACCGGTGATGGGAGCAATGACCGGAGCTTATCAGCGCCATAAATGACGTAATGACTTTTGGTGCGGCTAAATTAGCGATATGTGCGGGTGGGGAATGCGGAGCTGAGGTGTTACGACTGGAAAGAGAAACCAAAGTTTTATTGGCGCTTTAAGTGGAATTTCCTTATAAATCAATCACACAAAAAAAGACCGAATACGATTCCTATATTCGGTCTAGGGAAATGGCTCTTGGGAGAGAGCCGTGCGCTAAAAGTTGGCATTTAATGCAGGGCTTGTTCAGCCGTGCACTTTAAGAGTAGCCTACCGCGCCAGTTTTGCCAGCCGCCCGGCGGCCGCGTGATAGTTTCGTGACGAAATAACTATGCGGCAAATGCGCATCAATCCGCGCGCGCTGGGCAAGGCGTTGGCAAACAAGCGGTTAGTCAGCGCACAGCTTCTCGGCGCGTTCGATAAACGGCGCCAGGCTCATTTTTTTCCCCGGTTCGGCAGGGTCGTCCAGCAGGAGCACCTCCAGCGGCTGCGCACGCTGATGGCCCTTCTTCACCTGCTGCTCCGCTGCGTCGTTGAGCGGGTATTGCATCAGGGTGCTGTTATTCAGCACGAACAGCGCGCCGCCGCTGCGGCACTGCAGCGTCACTTCTTCCTTGGTGAACGCCCACTGTTTGCCGTACTCCAGTTTGGTGATGTTCACCAGTTTGTCTGCCGCCAGCGCGCCGGTCGCGGTTGCCAGCAGCGTAATGCCGAGTAATACCGATTTCATGTGTTGGCCTTAAGGTTGCTATTCACGTCGATTTTCCCGCAGCTTGCCCGGTTGCGGCAAGCCGAAATGTCAAACCGGCGCATAGGTTGCAAATAAACTGACCAGCAGCAGCACCGCCACCCCCAGCCCGACTTCGAGCCAGCAGGCCAGCACCACGCCGCGCTGCGCCAGCGCCGGTACGCGGCTCATTGCTGGCACGATGGCGTAGCGATTGGCCAGCGCCACCATCACCATCAGCGCCACCAGCGCGGTTTTAATCAGCAGCAGGCGCTGATAAGGCGAGCTGAGGTTGAGCGGCCAACCGCCGAGAATGATCAGGCTGTTGACGATACCGGTGACGATCACCGCCGCCACCGCCAGGTGTCCCCAGCGCGAGAAACGGATCAGCGTGGTGATGGCGTCGCTGCGCCACTGCGGCGGCTGCAGATAGCGCAGGCAAACCAGCAGCGGCGCCAGGCTGCCGAACCAGTAGCCGGCGGCCAGCAGGTGTACCGCATGGTTGGCGCGGTGCAGCGCGCCCAGCGCGCCTTCGTGCATCGCCGCGTGGCCGATGAACGCCAGGCTGACCAGCAGCAGCGCCGAACACAGCGCCAACGCCTGCGCACGTGGCCGTTCCGGCAGCAGCAGGCTCAGGATCGCCAGCAGCGACAGCCCCAGATGCCAGCGCCACACTTCGCCGAAGGTGGTGCCGAGCACCGCCCACCAGACCTCCAGCCGCCAGGCGTCTTCCCAACCGTCGCCCATTTGCCCGGCCTGAATGGCCAGCAGCGCCACGGCGGAAAGCCCGGCAATCCAGGTGCCGGCAAGCAGCAGCGGGCGCACATCGCGGGAGAGGATCGGGGAGAGGCGCTGCGGTGACAATAAGGCGGTGAACAGACTGATGCCGAACATCAGCATCACCGCCGCAAAGTGCACCAAGCGACACAGAACGAACAGGGTCGCCAGACTCACGATCAGTTTACGGTGAAGCTGTACTGGCCTTTGGTTTTATGCCCGTCGACCGAAACCACATGCCAGCTGACGTTGTATTTGCCCGCGCTCAGCTCGCCTTCGATCGGCACATTGACCTGGGTGTTGTTGTTCGGATCGAGCTGCAGCTTGCCGGTTTTCACCACGGCGTTGTCCGGGCCGGTGATTTTCACGCCGCTGAAGTTCGGTTCGATGCCTTCGGAGAAGCTGAGGGTCAGCGCCTTCGGCGCCGGGCTGACGCTGGCGTCGGCCTTCGGCGTTTCCACTTTCAGGTGGGCGTGCGCCAGCGCTTGCTGCGAAGACAGGCCGACGAACAGGACGAAAACGGTGGAAAGCAGGCGACAAGAGGAACGAATTTTACCGATCACAGTGGTATCCCTTAACAGTAAAAGAGGGTCATAAGGGTTAAGGCCACAGCCAAGGCGATGTATCAGCGGCCCCAACCCACCGCAAATGATTGCGCCACGGGTAAACAGAAAAACGGGTTGTATCGGCTAACCCGCTGTTTTGACTCTACCATCCCTGTAGCGTATCGCGGTAAATCATAACGACCGCGCTGCGGCAAGTCGAGCGCATCACTGGCATTTTGCGATCCGGCAGCACGTATCGCCGCATAACCGCGATAAACGCAGGGTAAAAAAAACCGCGCGTCAGGCTCGCCCACGCGCGGTTTTTCGGTGTTTTGTTGCAGATTAAGCCTGGCCGTTGCCGCCCTGGCCCATCGCGCCCATTTTCTTCAGATCTTTGTCGATGAAGAACAGGCCTTTGCCGCTGGTGCCCACCAGCGCCAGCTTATCCAGCACGGATTTGAACAGTTTCTCTTCTTCGTGCTGCTCCGCCACGTACCACTGCAGGAAGTTGAAGGTGGAATAATCGTGTGCGGTCATGGCGGCGTGCGCCAGTTCGTTGATCTGACGGGTGATCAGCTGTTCGTGTTCGTAGGTCTGCTGGAACACGTCCGCCAGCGATTCGAACGCCACCGGCGGCGCGGCGATGCTGCCCAGCAGCGGCAAAGAGCCGGTGTCGCTCAGGTAGTCGAACAGGCGTTGCATATGCTGCATCTCTTCCTGAGAGTGCTCTTTAAGAAATGCGGCGGCGCCTTCAAAGCCTTTATCGCTGCACCATGCGCTCATTTGCAGGTACAGGTTGGCGGAGTAGAACTCCAGATTCAGTTGCTCATTCAGCTTTTGAGTCATTTCTTGCGTCAGCATAATGATTCCTTTTATTTTGCAGGTCATGAATTTAATTTCCGCGCATTATGCCCTGCTGCCGTAAAAATAAAAACACCTTATTTACATCCGATCAATATTAATTATTTACTTGATTAAAATCAAATACATAAAAACATATTCAGATTCGCGCTAATTATTATGATAATTATTCCCATCTTTTATTTTAATCAAAAAGCGAATCATTCTTATTTAAAAGAATAAATAGATTGCATTACTCTTTGGAAAATATCGTCCGCCGCGGCGGCGCTACGGGCTTGCCAAGCGTCGCCGGGTGGATTACCTTCTGCGCAGGTTCAATGCGGCAAAGTAAGTAAGGAGCATAGCGTGGGTTACAATCTGGCCGAGCTGTCCAAAGAAGAGATGGACAGGGTGAACGTGGATCTCGCCGCCTCAGGCGTGGCGTATAAAGAGCGCTACAACATGCCGGTGATCCCGGAAGTGGTGGAGCGCGAGCAGCCGGAACCGCTGCGCGACTATTTTCGCGAGCGTGTGGCGCACTACCGCGCGGAATCCCACAAGTTTTCGCGCCTGCCGTACGAGCCGAAGGCCAAATAACAAAACCCGCCGTTACGGCGGGTTTTTTGCGTCACTTGCCGGCGAACCGGTCGGTGGCGATCATCAGCTGGTGCAAGATGCCCGGCTCGTCATACGAATGCCCCGCCCCTTCCACGATATGCAATTCCGCTTCCGGCCAGGCCTTGGCCAGATCCCAGGCGTTCTGCACCTGGCAGGCCATATCATAGCGGCCGTGGACGATCACCGCCGGGATATGGCGGATCAGCGGCACGTTGCGCAGCAACTGGTCATCGCTCTCCAGGAAGCCCAGATGGGTGAAATAGTGGTTTTCAATGCGGGCGAACGCCAGCGCGAAATCATCCTCGCCGAACGAAGCGGATTCGCGGCTCGGCAACAGCGTGACCGTCTCCCCTTCCCACACGCTCCACAGCTTGGCCGCTTCGAGTTGCACCTGCGGATCGGCCGAGGTCAGCCGCTGCCGGTAGGCGGCGATCACATCTTTACGCTCTTCATCCGACAGAATGGACAGCACGCGCTCCCATTTGTCCGGGAAGAAGCGTGACGCGCCGTCCTGGTAATACCAATGCAGCTCCTGCTTGCGCAGGGTGAAAATGCCGCGCAGCACCATTTCACTGACGCGCTCCGGGTGGGTCTGCGCATAGGCGAGCGCCAGCGTCGACCCCCAGGAACCACCAAACACCAGCCATTGATCGACGCCGGCCATTTCGCGCAGCCGCTCGATATCGGCCACCAAATGCCAGGTGGTGTTGTTGTCCAGGCTGGCGTGCGGACGGGAGCGGCCACAGCCGCGCTGATCGAACAGCAGCACCTTGTAGCGTTCGGGATCGAACAACTGGCGATGATGCGGGGAGATGCCGCCGCCCGGCCCGCCGTGAATGAAGACCGCCGGCTTACCGTTCGGGTTGCCGCTCAGCTCCCAGTAGATCCGGTGGCCATCCCCAGTGTCCAGCCAACCGCTGTCGTATGCCGCTAACGGCGGGTACAAACCTCGTAATTGTTCCATGGCGCTTTCCGTCTCTCTGTGAGTCATGCTTTCATCAAAGCGGAACCCGCCCGGCAGGTCAACGGTAAAACCCGAAAACTCGAACGCGCGCCGAGAACTCGGCGCGCGTTTGCTCAAAATCACAACGACCTGCCTGCAAAATGCCCACAGGCCCTATCGGTTGAGGGGCGCATTCGCCCCCCGGGAACTCAGTTAGCCACCTTTGCGCATATGCGGCTCGCGCATCTCCTGCGCGGTTTTCGCCTCGATGCTCAGTTCCGCCGTCGGGCGCAGCAGCAGGCGCGCCAGCCCGATAGGTTCGCCGGTTTCCCGGCAGTAGCCGTACTCGCCGTTCTGCAACCTTGCCAGCGCCGCATCGATTTTCGGCAGCAGGCGGCTTTCGCGATCCAACTGGCGGAACAGCAGGCGCAGATCCTCTTCGCGCGCCGCCTTGTCGGCTTCATCGCCCGTCGCTTCGCCGCCGTCGATCTCTTTTTTCAGCTCATCGATGTGCAGCAGCAGCTTTTGCCGCTCATCTTGCAGCAGCTGGCGGAAAAACGCCCGTTGAACCGAGTTCATATAATCAGAATCCGGCATGGCCAGCAGTTGCTGCGCATCCGGTAACGTCATGACTGTCATTGCGCTCTCCCAACACCAAAAGTGTAACATTATAACATAATATTTATTTTTAGCACCCGGTCATCCAAAAACAAAATTTCATGCAAAAACAGCCAGTTAACCTAAACCTGCACTTTGCCGCTTGCATCCTCTTGGCTTTAGGCGGTTAATGGCTGAGCAAGCCACCCAATCATAGGTAACGAGAGGCCATCATGAGTAAGGGAATGGATAGCAAAAAGAATGCGAAGAAGAAGCCGTTGAAAACCCCAGCTGAGAAACGTGCGGAGAAACGCGCCAAAAAAGCGCATCCGTCTGGTGAGTAAGCGCCCTTCCATCCGTCATTAAACCCGCCAAGGCGGGTTTTTTATTGGCTGCAGCAAGGCGCGGTTGGCACGGCCGCCTGCGCCGGTTAAGCTGAGGCCTGACGGCAACGCGGAGGAAAACATGACGTTACGCGTAATAGATACCGAGACCTGTGGGCTGGACGGCGGCGTGGTGGAAGTGGCCTCCCTCGATCTGCTCGACGGCCAATTGACCAACCCGATGAGCGATCTGGTCAGCCCGGATCGCCCCATCAGCCTCGACGCGATGGCGATTCATCACATCACCGAACAGATGGTGGAAGGCAAACCGCGCATTGCGGTGGCGATCGGCCGCTATCAGGGCAGCCCCTACTATGTCGCGCACAACGCCGCTTTCGATCGCGGCGTGCTGCCGGAGATGAACGGCGCCTGGATCTGCACGCTCAAGCTGGCGCGCACGCTGTATCCGGACATCAAGTACGGCAACCAATATCTGCGCTACGCGCTGAACCTGGACGTGCAGCTGCCGGCAGACGCCACGCTGTACCCGCACCGCGCGCTGTATGACTGCTACGTCACCGCCGCGCTGCTGCAACGCATCATCAAGGATTCGGGCTGGACGCCGGAGCAAATGGTGCAGATCACCGAACAACCGGTGCTGCTGAAGAAGTTCAAATTCGGCAAGTATCGCGGGCAGGAGATCGATCGCATCGCCCAAGAAGATCCCGGCTATCTGCGCTGGATGCTGAAATCCATCGACGATCTGAGCCCGGACATGAAACACACGCTGAAATACTATTTGCTTGGCTAACACGGCGGGCGGCGCAGGCCGCCCGCCGAATGTCGTTACTCCGCCAGCGCCAGAATGAAGGCGTACTCCAGCGCAATATCCTCATAGGCCTTGAAGCGCCCGGACTTGCCGCCGTGGCCGGCATCCATGTCGGTATACAGCAGCAGCTGCCGATCGTCGGTTTTCAGCTCGCGCAGCTTGGCCACCCACTTGGCCGGCTCCCAATACTGCACCTGCGAATCGTGCAGGCCGGTGGTCACCAGCAGATGCGGGTATTCCTGCGCCTTCACCTGATCGTACGGGCTGTACTGCTTGATGTAGTCGTAATAGGCCTGCTCGTTCGGGTTGCCCCACTCGTCATATTCGCCGGTGGTCAGCGGGATCGACTCATCCAGCATGGTGGTCACCACGTCGACGAACGGCACCTGCGCCACCACGCCGTGGAACAGCTGCGGCGCCTGGTTGATCACCGCCCCCATCAGCAGGCCGCCGGCGCTGCCGCCCATGGCGAACACCCGCTTGCCGTCGCCGTAACCCTGGGCGACCAGCGTTTCGGTCACGTCGATAAAATCGTTGAAGGTGTTCTGCTTGTTGAACAGCTTGCCGTCTTCATACCACAGTTGCCCCAGCTCGCCGCCGCCGCGAATGTGCGCCAGCGCGAACACGAAACCGCGATCCAGCAGGCTCAGGCGGCTGGCGCTGAACGCCGGATCCATGCTGCTGCCGTAGGAACCGTAGCCGTACACCATCAACGGGTTGGCGCCGCGCTGGAAGCTGTCCTGGCGATACACCAGCGAGACCGGCACCTCGACGCCGTCGCGCGCCTTCACCCAGACTCGCTCGCTGCGGTAGTTTTCCGGCGTGAAGTTCTTCACTTCCTGCTGTTTGAGCATCGTCCGCTCGCCGCTGTCCATATTCAGTTCGTACAGCGTGGTCGGGGTGGTCATCGACGAATAGCCGTAGCGCAGCAGCGCGGTTTCCGGATCCGGGTTGTACGCCAGCCAGGTGGTGTAAGTCGGATCGTCGAAGGCGATGCGCTTCTCTTCGCCAGTCTGCCAGTGGATCTGGCGCAGCAGCGTCAGGCCGGCGCTGCGCTCCTCCACCACCAGCCAGTCGCGGAACAGGCTAAAGCCCTCCAGCATCACGTCGGCGCGCGGGGCGATCAGCGTCTGCCACTGCGCTTCGTCCGCCTGTTCGCTTTGGTACAGGCCGAAGTTCTTGCCGTCCTTATTGGAGCGGATGTAGAAATGCTGGTGATAGTGATCGATGGCGTATTCGTGATCCTTGCGGCGCGGCACGAACAGCTGCGGCTTGGCGTCCGCACGGTCGGCGTCCAGCAGCAGGATCTCCGAGGTGGTGGTGCTGCTCAGGTGGATCAGGATAAAGCGCTCGGAGGTGGTCTTCTCCAGCCCGACGTAGAAGGTATCGTCCAGCTCTTCGTAAATCAGCTCGTCCTGCTGCGGATCGCTGCCCACCACGTGGCGATAAACCTGATACGGCAACAGCGTCTTGGCGTGCTTGCGCACGTAGTACACCGTCGAGGAGTCGTTGGCCCACTCGAAGCTGCCGGAGGTGTTCTCCAGCACTTCGTCCGCCCAACTGCCGTCGGCCAGGTTCTTGAAGCGAATGTCATACTGGCGGCGCGACAGGAAATCCTCCGCCACCCCCAGCCGCTGGTTGTCGGGGCTGACGTCCAGCCCGCCCAGGGTGTAAAACTCGTGATTCTCGGCGCGCTGGTTGCCGTCGATAAGCACCTCCCAGCGCTCGCTCTCGGCCTGCGGCTGGCGCACGGAAATCGCGTATTCATTGCCCGGCTCATAGCGCGTCTGATAGCGATAGCCGTGGCGCACGTAAGGCACCGAATGTTCCTGCTGCGGAATGCGCGCCACCATCTCTTCGTACAGGGTTTCGCGCAGCGCCTGCTGCGGTTTCAGCATCGCATCGGTGTAGGCGTTTTCCGCCTGCAGGTAGTCCAGCACCTGGCGGTCTGCGCGCTCGTCGTCGCGCAGCCAGTAATAGTCATCCACGCGCGTGTCGCCGTGGATGGTGATGGGATAAGGGCGTTTTTCCGCTTTCGGTGGGGTCATCATTGCTAAATCATCCGCTTACATAGATTGCGGCAAGAGTGACATGATTCCCCCCGGCTTGCCAAGCGGCGCTACGCCAGCTCGCGCTTTTTCTCGTTGACGTCGCTCTCGATGCCCTGCTTGACGTCCGCCGGGATCTTCAGCGCCTGCGCCAGCGCGTCGAGGTAGCCGCGCTCCATAAAGTGATCGACGTCGATCACCAGGCAGCTCAGATAGTAAACCTCCAGCGCCTCGTCTTCGTTTTGCACGCTGCGGGCGATCAATTCCGGGTTGAGCGGCTGCTCGATCGCTTCCTGCACCCAGCCCTGCGCCTCTTCCCCCACCTGCAGCTGCGCCAGGCTGTGATCGATGGCACGCTGCTCGTCGGCATCGATATGGCCGTCGCTCTTGGCCGCGAACACCAGCGCCTGCACCAGGCGTTTGGCGCGCAGATCCACCGGCGTGGTTTGCAGGCCGAACTGCGGTTCGTCCTGATGGGTCTCTTTCACCCGCTGCTTATACTTGTTCCACAGCACCGCGCCCACGGCCGCGCTGCCGCCGATAATCAGCGCATTCTTGCCGAACTTGCCCACCAGCTTGCGCGAGGACTTGTTGGCCAACAGCACGCCGACCAGGCCGCCCAGCGCCGTGGGCGCCAGCAGCTTGCCGATGCCTTCCGCCCCGCCCATCGCGCCGGCCTTCTGCCCGATCAACGTTTGAATCTGCTGCATCCAGTTACTTTTCATCATCTGCCCCTTGCGTGAAAAAGCGCGGCGCGCAGGCGCGGCCGAGCCGTCGGTAAACCGCCAGATTAAGGGATCTTTTGTCAATTTACGTCTGGGGGATGCAAACCTGTGTTTAGCGGGCCGGGCGGCCCGCCTGGGTAAGCTGCGGCGTTACGCTTCTTCGTCGCCCGCTTCGTCGTCCTGCTCGTACTCCGCCAGCTCGTCGCGCATCGCCTGGATGGCGTCGCGGGTCATCAGCGCCAGTGTACGGTAAAAACCGGTGGTGGCGTGGGCTTCCACTTTGCCGAGGAAGCGGCCGCACCACGGCAGCAGGAACTCGTCGAACAGGGCGATCTGCGCCTGCGCTTCATCTTCCTGCGATTGATCTTCCAGCCAAGACGCTGCCAGCAGCAGCTGGCCGAAATGATCGGCCGGCGCCTCCGCCAGCGGCATGCCGCGCTGCTGCAGGAAGGTGCGCACGTCCGCTTCGCTGGCGCCTTCGACGTAGTCGGAGCGGAACGGCGACACGCTGCACTCGCTGCCGACGAACATCGCGTTGAAATCGGTCGCCAGCTGGTTGACGTCGCAGCCCTGCTGCAGGCGCTTCAACAGATCATCCTGCTCCAGCGGCCAGTGCTGCTGCAGCTTGCCCTCTTTGATCAGCGCGAACAGCGGCACCAGCAGCGGATCCTGCGGCTGGCGGTAGAACAGCGTACCCAGCACGCGGCAGACAATGGAAAACTCATTCATGATAATGCCTTATACAATACGGAAAATTTTGCCGGGACGATGTCACAAATCGGCCAATTCCGCAATCGCCGGCTTGCCGCGCCGCTCGAGAAAGTCCAGCAACCGGCGCGGGCTGACGTTGAGAATACGCGCCTGCGGGAAGCCCACCTCTTCGATAATGCGCTCGCAGTGCTCAAAGTTACCCAGCGAAAAGGCGACGTGCGAATCCGAGCCCAGCGCCAGCCAGCCGCCAGCATCGCGCACCGCGGCGGCGATCGCCCGGCAGTTGGCCTCGCTGCCCTTGCGGGAGTGGGTGAACGACGAGTTATTCAGCTCCAGCGCCACCTCGTATTTGGCCGCCGCCGCCGCGACGGCGGGAATGTCGATCGGGTAGCGCGGGTTGCCGGGGTGGCTGATGATATGCACGTCCCCCTGCGCCATCGCGGCGATCATCGCTTCAGTATTGGACGCTTTATCCTGCGGCGCAAACACCGGCTCATGGAAACCGGCGATGATGACGTCGGTGGCGGTCAACATCGGGCCGGTGCAGTCGATATCGCCCTGCAGGTTTTTGATGTTGGCTTCAATGCCGCGCAAGATGCCCACGCCGTTCACCAGGCGCGGCCACACGTGCATGTTCATAAAGTGCCAGTAGTGCGGCGCATCGGCCATATCCGGGCCGTGATCGGTGATGGCGAACAGCTTGATGCCCTTCTGCTGGGCTTCGGCGATGTAATCGTGCAGCGTGCTGTAAGCGTGGGTGCTGGCGACGGTGTGCATATGCAAATCAACGGGGTACATTGTTTCTCCTTCCAGAGGGTCCGCCCGCAAAGGCACGGGCAGGCGCGATGACGATAACAGCTTATCAGCTACCGAACGGCGGCAGAAGGATCAGTACCCCCGTTGCCTGTCGACCACGCCGGCCGGGGCATGCCCCGCCTCCAGCGCGCGGATGTTGGCGGCGATCTGATCCATCGCCTGCTGCGGCAACGTGATGGCAGCAATATGCGGGGTAATGGTGACACGCGGATGACGCCAGAACGGGTGATCCTGCGGCAGCGGCTCGCGGGCGAACACGTCCAGCGTGGCGGCGGCCAGTTGCCCCTGCTCCAGCGCCGCCAGCAGATCGGCTTCTACCAGATGCGCGCCGCGCGCGATGTTGATGAGATAGGCACCCGAACTCAGCTGCGCGAACAGCTCGCGGTTGAGAATGCCGACGGTCTCCGGCGTATTGGGCAGCAGGTTGATCAGCAATTTGACGCCGTCGAGGAAGGCAGCGCGCTGCGCCTCCCCGGCGAAGCTTTGCACGCCATCGATCTGCTTGGCGCTGCGGCTCCAGCAGCGTACGCTGAAGCCAAACTCGGTCAGCTTGCGCGCCACGCTCTGCCCCAGCACGCCGGCGCCGAGGATGCCGATGGTGAAATCATCCAGCGAGTGCGGATCGAGCGGCTGCCACTCCTGCCGCTGCTGCAGCGCCTGATACTCGTCGAAACGGCGGAAATAGCGCAGCACATAGCTCAGCGCGTATTCCTGCATCTGCTGCGCCATGCCGGTATCCTCCAGCCGCAGCAGCGGCACGCCGGCAGGCAGCGTGCCGGGGTGTTTTCGCTCCTGATCGAGGATCGCGTCAACGCCGGCGCCGAGGGCGAACACCGCTTTCAGATCGCGGCGGTTGGCCAGCATCTCGTGCGGCGGGCGCCACACCAGCGCGTAATCGGCCGGCCGCTCGTCGCCGCGCTGCCACTCGCGGATCTCGGCCTGCGGCAGGCGTTGCTTGATGCCGGCCAGCCATTCCTGGGCGTTAAACAAGGGGTGGTAATAAATGATGTTCATACTGCGGGCTCCCGTTTGTTTTTATTGGTTTACCTCCAGCCTTCCGCGATTCGCCGCCGGATGCAAGCGTTAAAGCCCAAAATAAAAACAGCCCCGACCAGTGGGGCTGTTGTGCATGTTAGCCAATCAGGCGGCAGTTGGGCCGTCGCGCCGGATAAGGCGCCGCAGCAGCGGAATGAGAATCAGCATCGCCACGCCGACGCCCGTCGCCCCCCAACCCAGCGCGCTGAAGATTTCGCTGTAGCCGGGGTTGGTCTGCAGCGGCGTGCTGCCGCTGTTTTCCGGCATCAGGCCGGAGACGTAGCCCGCCAGCACCGAGGCGACGCCGGTCACCATCATCCAGCAGCCCATCATCACGCCCTGATAGCGCGGCGGCGCCAGCTTGCCGATCATGGCGTAACCGATCGGCGAGATCATCAATTCACCGACGCTTTGCAGCACATAGCTGATGACGATCCATTTAAACGCCACCAGCCCGTCGCCGCCCGCCATGCTGATGCCCAGCGGCAGCACCAGCATGCCGAGCCCGATGCAGAACAGCGATCCGGAGAACTGCAACGGAATGTCGATGTTGCAACCGCGAGCGCGCAAGCGGTTGAACCACCAGGCCAGCAGCGGGCCGCCCACCACGATCACCAGCGTGTTGATGTTCTGGATCCACTGCGGCGCCACCTGAATGCCGTAAACGTTCAGGTTGATGTTGTGCTCGGAGAACAGCATCAGCCCCATCGGCGCCAGCTGGTACAGCGCCCAGAACACCAGCGAGCCCAGCGCCAGGATCAGATAGGCCGCCATTCTGCGGCGCTCATCGCGCGGATGGTGGCGCAGCGTCACCACGCACAGCATCAGGAAGATCAGCGCGCCGAGCACGATCACGAAGTGGCCGCTGAACTCGGCGTGGGTCAGCATCACGCGGATGATCGGCACCAGCGCCACCAGTACCGCCAGCCCGACCAGCATGCGCCAACGGTATTGGCTGCGGCTGGCGTCGCGCAGCGGCGTATTGAGATCCGCCAGAATGCGCCAGCGGCAGACGGCGACAACGATCGCCGCCGCGTTGCCCAGCGTGGCGAACAGGAACAGCGCGCGGTAGTTTTCCGTCAGTTGGAAATACCCGGCGACGGTAAAGCCGACGAAGAACCCGAGGTTCATACCGGCGTAGTTCCACAGGAACGCCGATTCGCGCCGATCATCGTCCGGCTTGAAACGCTGGGTGAGCATCATATTGATGCAGGTAACGTTGAGGCCGCTGCCGGTCAGGAACATCGCCAGCCCCCAGTACAGCCCCCACACGCCCGCGACGGCAATCAGCGCGCAGCCGATCACCTGCAGCACCATGCCGAGCACGAACAGATTGCGGTTACTGAGGAATCGGCCGCCGAGGTAACCGCCGAACATGTGCAGGCCATAGTTGAAGGCGCCGAACACGCCCATCATGGCGTTGGCGCTGCTTTCGTTGAAACCCAATCGCTTGGTGGCGTACAGCACCAGCGTGGAGTAGAGCACGGCGAAGCCTAGCGTGGCGAAGATTTGGATGAAGAACAGCGCCCCCGCACCGGGGGGAATGGCATGGCGCGCTTGCGGCGCCGGTATGGCATCTGAAGGAGTCACAACGAACCTCTACTGCATTATTATGTAATGAGTCTGTCCCTGTCTGCGATATCGCCGGCCTGTCACCCGGCAATCTGCGCGGCGACGTGATGTTCCTTGCCAAAAACGCCGCGCCGACATGATTCCATTTAGCGA
Organism: Serratia sp. CY33525; assembly: GCF_052169115.1. Lineage (NCBI taxonomy): Bacteria > Pseudomonadati > Pseudomonadota > Gammaproteobacteria > Enterobacterales > Yersiniaceae > Serratia > Serratia sp. CY33525. The sequence continues at coordinate 407,556 of NZ_JBJNLK010000004.1, forward strand.
CACATCTGACTAATAATCCAGTATTAATGCATATAACAGCAAACAACCCAACCTCAATGGCGATATATTGAGCTATCTGCACAGAAAAAGGTCAAGCGATCGTCTTTCATGGATTCTTACCGCTGCCAGCCCTGCCCGCTGGCGGCCGCGAGTGGGAATATCGTTCGGTAAATCAGCAAATTGCTGCAAGTTTGGCTAAACAGTCATGAGAATGAAATAAGAGGGTTGACGCTGAGATCAGATTCTCCTACATTAGCGCCCGTCGACAGCGCAAAGCGTTTTCGACAACAAAACGGTGAGGTGTCTGAGTGGCTGAAGGAGCACGCCTGGAAAGTGTGTATACGCGAAAGTGTATCGAGGGTTCGAACCCCTCTCTCACCGCCAAATTTAAAGAGAAAGCCTGGATTCGCGTCCAGGCTTTTTTATTTGCATGGCGCACCGCCGAGAGGGGCGAGAAGCCTCGACAGGGTTCGACAAAACGCCTGCGTTTTGGACCGCCAACGGCGGCCCGCAGGGTGAGCGCAGCGAATCAACCCCTCTCTCACCGCCAAATTCAAAGAGAAAGCCTGGATTCGCGTCCAGGCTTTTTTTTTGCATGATGCACCGCCGAGAGGGGCGAGAAGCCTCGACAGGGTTCGACAAAACGCCTGCGTTTTGGACCGCCAACGGCGGCCCGCAGGGTGAGCGCAGCGAATCAAGCCCTCTCTCACCGCCAAATTTCAAGAGAAAGCCTGAGCGAAAGTTCGGGCTTTTTTGTATGCATAGCACACCGGCCGAGAGGGTGAGAATCCTAGATAGAGACAATTTATAGAAAATCAGTATGGGTAAACGGAAACCTAGAAGTCTCACAACATATTTGTTAACAGGAAAATAGTTAGCTCACAATCAATTTTGGTGTTCACCTGAAATTTTAATAGAATTAATTAAAATTGCGAGTTATCATCATGAAATTCTCATAAAAAAACAAGCATATAGGAAAACTTGGATTAAATATGATTAGATTAATTAGCGTGAAAAACTTTAGATCAATTCAAAATAATGTAATTCCCATAGAAGAAATAACTACTTTCGTTGGAAAAAATGACGCTGGGAAATCGAACATACTACGGTGCTTAAATTTATTCTTTAATGGCGAAACTGATCAGAGAACGCCATATGAATTTGGCGCCGACTTCAATATCAATGCAAAAGTACATAAGCAAAGGGCAAAAGAAATAGTTATAGAATTAGGACTCAAGCTACCAAAATCATATAGAAGGCCTGGACATCCAGATACAGTATATTGGAAAAAGGTATGGAGGGAGAGTGGTGAACACAAAGATGCTGAAGAAATAAAATATTGCACCATAAAGAATAACTTGTTCACCAAAAAGTTGGAACTCCCCTCTAGGAGCAAAATAAAATCATTACTCGATAACATTAACTTTATATATATACCAGCAATAAAAGACAAGAATTTCTTCATTGAATTGCAAGGAAAAATATACGATATATTGGCTCAATCAGTAGAAAGCGGACTACATTCCTCAGCTTATGGTTTCGAGATGAAAATTCAAGAAGAATTCTCTGAGTTGATTGGCGAGATTGATAACACATTCAACAATAGCAATTCAGTTGCCTTACCAAAAAATCTGAGAGGAATATTCGAAGCCTTAGAGTTTAACTCTGATAAAATACCGCTATCCCGACGCGGGGATGGCATAAAAATTAGACACATACCTGCAATACTTCGTTTCATAGGAAATAAAAGCGGAAACAAACATAAGCAATTGATTACACCTCAAATCTGGGGGTTTGAGGAACCAGAAAACAATGTCGAATTCTTTTCTTGCTTCGATTTAAATGAACAGTTCATCGATGCAGCAAAACATAATATCCAAGTCATACTAACAACACATTCACCAGCTATCTATAACATTGGTGATTCAGTAAAAGACATACCTAATATTAAAGTAACTCGCTTTCATGTTAGCAAATGCGATTCCTCTGGAAGCACAGAATTAGAGATTATTGATGACTATAGTCTACATCAAAATATTGGTTTCATTCCACTCATAGCTCCTATTATCGCCGAAACTGAAAAGAAATGGAAATTAGAAAAAGAAAATCAATCAGCGTCAATCGAACGACTTGAACAAGAGCTAAAAAGGAATAAAAAACATAGGATATTCATAGAAGGTAAATCTGATGGTGCCATTTTCAAGAAAGCATTTGAGACTTACGCCCCTGGATTAATGGATCAAATTCATTTCGAACTGAGTGACAACAGCAGTGCTAACTCAGCAACTGATAATGCCAAAGCGTTTCATTTAATACATAAACATAACAACGACGATAATAAACTTAAAGGAGTTCTCATTCTAGATAATGATTCAGAAGGGATAAAATGCAAAAATAATTTTCATGAATTTATTAACCATGCCAGCTCAAATGTGAAAATCTTCATGTTAAAAAAACCGGAAGAGATTTATACTTTAATTAATGATGGGTTTAAAATTTCCGCAGATCTAGAAAGATGCCTACCTAATGAGATTTGGCAACATGCTCTAACACAAAAGTGGCTAAAAAAAAGACAAGCGAACTCAGAAAAATTCACTGAAAAAAAAATATCGAAGATATTCGATCTTCAAGAAAATCCAGACGATATAATCAACAGGTATGATGAATTCTCCCAAACGTTAATAAATTATGAATTTTCAGACAAAGGAAAGGAGAAAGTTAGCAAATATATTAGCGACTTAAGCGCTATAGAAATAAAAAGAAATGGCATTCTTAAAAACTTTGAGGATATAACTGACGATATTGCAAATCATATTGGTTATGATGTATTAAAACAATAAACGCCCCAGAATGATGAAAATTCATACAAAAAGCATCGAAAAACGGCTAACTCCCACCATCGGAACAGTATTTGAGCGAATACACAAATACACTGAAATTATTCTTGACTGGATCGGCCCCACTCCCTATAGTAGCGCCCCGTTGCAGCGATGATTTCGCAACAAAAAAATATGGTGAGGTGTCCGAGTGGCTGAAGGAGCACGCCTGGAAAGTGTGTATACGCGAAAGTGTATCGAGGGTTCGAATCCCTCCCTCACCGCCATATTCTACGAAGAAGCCTGAACTCGCGTTCGGGCTTTTTTGTTTGCATAGCGCACTGACCGGGAGGGTGAGAGCCCTCGACAGGGTTCGACAGAACGCTTGCGTTTTGGACCGCCAACGGCGGCCCGCAGGGTGAGCGCAGCGAATCTATCCCTCCCTCACCGCCATATTCTACGAAGAAGCCTGAACTTGCGTTCGGGCTTTTTTGTATGCATAGCGCACCGACCGGGAGGGTGAGAACCCTCGACAGGGTTCGACAAAACGCCCGCGTTTTGGACCGCCAACGGCGGACCGCAGGGTGAGCGCAGCGAATCTATCCCTCCTTCCACATAGACAAAAAAGCCCGAACGCAAATTCAGGCTTTTTTATCCCCACTCGCCAACCGCTCAGTGATGCGTGCGCCCCATAGACGCCGGCTGCGCCAACGCGCGGCGCCAGTCGCCCGGCGTTTGGCCAAACTGGCGCTTGAAGCTGCGGTTGAACGACTGCTGTGAGTCGAAGCCGAGCGAAATCGCCACGCTGACGATAGGCTCGCCGCTGTTGGCCAGGCGCTCCGCCGAGACTTTCAGTTTTTGCATGCGGATATACTCCCCCAGCGCGTAGCCGGTCTGGCGTTTGAACATGCGCTGCAGGTGCCATTTGGAATAGCCCGCGCGATCCGCCACGGTGTTGATATCCAGTTTCTCTTCCAGATTGTTGTCGATCCACGCCTTCAAATCGGTAATAAAGCCCGTAGTGTTCATGCTGATGCTCCCATCATTTGGCAGGGTTCCCCTCTGCCCGATGCACATACGTTGCAACAGTTTCGCTTTAAATGCAATTTTTATTATTGCATTTACCGGAAAGCCGCCACTATACTCCACCCAATTAATGTAACCGATATTGATACATTAATGTGACACCAATGTGTTTCAAAACCTAACGTTGCGCCGCTGCATGGCGCAGCCGCCCCCTCACCGCACGCCGGCGCGGGACGAATCCCGGAGAACAGGGCCGGGTATGGGGCCTGACCGCACTTACTCATCGGAATAAAAATAATGGCAAATCAACCAAACTCATCGTTCAACGCCGGCGGCCGCACGCGCGCCGTCGCTCTGGGCCAGCGGCTCTCCGGGGTGGCGCTGCTGGCCGCCCTGCTCGCCGGGTGCGACAACAGCGTCGCGCACAACGCCCCGCCACCGCCGCCGGTGGTCAGCGCCGCCAGCGTGGTGGTCAAACCGATCAGCCAGTGGGATGCCTTCAACGGCCGGGTCGAAGCGGTGCAGAGCGTGCAGCTGCGCCCCCGGGTCTCCGGCTACATCGAACGGGTCAACTACACCGAAGGCGACGAGGTGAAAAAAGGCCAGGTGCTGTTCACCATCGACGATCGCACCTACCGCGCCGCACGCGAACAGGCGCAGGCCGAGCTGGTGCGGGCTCGCAACCAGGCCGCCCTGGCGCGCAGCGAATCCTCGCGCACCGAGAAACTGATCGGCACTCAGGCCATCTCTCAGGAAGTCTGGGAACAGCGCCGGTCGTCCGCCGCGCAGGCGCAAAGCAACGTGCTGGCAGCGCAGGCCCAGCTCGACATGGCGCAGCTGAATCTCGACTTTACCCGCGTTACCGCGCCGATTGACGGGCGCGCCAGCCGCGCAATGATCACCGCCGGCAACCTGGTCACCGCCGGCGACAGCGCCAGCGTGCTGACGACGCTGGTGTCGCTCGACAAGGTCTACGTCTATTTCGATGTGGATGAAGCCACCTTCCTGCGCTATCAGCAGCAGGGCCGGCACGACGCGCGCCTGCCGGTTAAGGTCGGCCTGGTAGGCGAAGACGGCACCCCGCATCAGGGGCTGGTGGATTTTACCGATAACCAGCTGAACGCCGGAACCGGCACCATCCGCATGCGCGCCCTGCTCGACAACCGCGATCGCCGCTTCACGCCGGGGCTGTTCGCCCGGGTACAGATGCCCGGCAGCGCCGAGTTCAACGCCATGCTGATCGACGATAAAGCGGTGATGACCGACCAGAACCGCAAGTTCGTTTACATCGTCGATAAAGACGGCAAAGCGCAGCGCCGCGACATCGACGTGGGCCGCATGGCCGAAGGATTGCGCATCGTGCAGAAAGGGTTGGCAAACGGCGATCGGGTGATCGTCGACGGCATGCAGAAAGTGTTTATGCCGGGCATGCCGGTCGACGCGAAAACCGTCGCCATGAACCCTATCGCCTCCGCACTTAACTAAGCTCCCAGCAGAGACTTCTGACCCATGGACTTTTCCCGCTTTTTCATCGACCGACCGATCTTTGCCGCGGTGCTGTCGATACTGATTTTTGTCGCCGGGGTGATAGCCATCCCGCTGCTGCCGATCAGCGAGTACCCGGACGTGGTGCCGCCCAGCGTGCAGGTGCGCGCAGAATACCCGGGCGCCAACCCGAAAGAGATCGCTGAAACGGTGGCCACGCCGCTGGAAGAAGCGATCAACGGCGTCGAAAACATGATGTACATGAAATCGGTCGCCGGTTCCGACGGCGTGCTGGTGACCACCGTCACCTTCCGCCCCGGCACCGATCCCGATCAGGCCCAGGTGCAGGTGCAAAACCGCGTGGCGCAGGCCGAAGCGCGCCTGCCGGAAGACGTGCGCCGCCAGGGCATCACCACCCAGAAACAGTCCCCGGCGCTGACGCTGGTGGTGCATCTGGTCTCGCCTTCCGGCAAGTACGATTCGCTGTACCTGCGCAACTACGCCACCCTGAAGGTCAAGGATGAGCTGGCCCGCCTGCCGGGCGTCGGCCAGGTGCAGATCTTCGGCGCCGGTGAGTATGCGATGCGCATCTGGCTCGATCCGAACAAGGTCGCCGCGCGTGGGCTGACCGCCTCCGACGTGGTGAGCGCCATGCAGGAGCAAAACGTGCAGGTCTCCGCCGGCCAGCTCGGCGCGGAGCCGATGCCGACGCGCAGCGACTATCTGCTGTCGATCAATGCCCAGGGTCGCCTGCAAACCGAAGAAGAGTTCGGCAACATCATCCTCAAGAGCGGCGACAACGGCGAGATCGTGCGGCTGCGCGACGTGGCGCGCATCGAAATGGGCTCCGGCAGCTACGCGCTGCGCGCCCAGCTCAATAACAAGGATGCGGTCGGTATCGGTATCTTCCAGTCGCCGGGCGCCAACGCCATCGAGCTGTCGGACGCGGTGCGCGGCAAGATGGCCGAGCTGGCGACCCGCTTCCCGGACGGCATGAGCTGGAAATCGCCTTACGATCCGACGGTGTTCGTGCGCGATTCGATCCGCGCGGTGGTGGATACCCTGCTGGAAGCGGTGATCCTGGTGGTGCTGGTGGTCATACTGTTCCTGCAGACCTGGCGCGCCTCGATCATTCCGCTGTTGGCGGTCCCGATCTCCGTGGTCGGCACCTTCGCCGCGCTGTATCTGCTGGGCTTCTCGCTCAATACCCTCAGCCTGTTCGGGCTGGTGCTGGCAATCGGCATCGTGGTGGATGACGCCATCGTGGTGGTGGAAAACGTCGAGCGTAATATCGAAGAGGGGCTGTCGCCGCTGGCGGCGGCGCACCAGGCGATGCGCGAGGTCTCCGGCCCGATCATCGCCATCGCCGTGGTGCTGTGTGCGGTGTTCGTACCGATGGCGTTCCTCTCCGGCGTTACCGGGCAGTTCTACAAGCAGTTCGCCGTCACCATCGCCATCTCGACGGTGATCTCCGCCATCAACTCGCTGACCCTGTCGCCGGCGCTGGCGGCACGCTTGCTCAAACCGCACGGCGCGCCGAAAGACCTGCCGTCGCGCCTGATCGACCGGCTGTTCGGCTGGCTGTTCCGGCCGTTCAACCGCTTCTTCGCCAGCAGTTCGCAACGCTACCAGCGCGGCGTCTCCCGCGTGCTGGGCCGGCGCGGCGCGGTGTTTGTCGTCTACCTGCTGCTGCTGGCCGCCGCCGGGGTGATGTTCAAGACCGTGCCTGGCGGCTTTATCCCGACGCAGGACAAGCTGTACCTGATCGGCGGCGTGAAAATGCCGGAAGGCGCCTCGCTGGAACGCACCGATGCGGTGATCCGCAAGATGAGCACCATCGGCCTGAGCGTGGACGGCGTCACCGATGCGGTGGCTTTCCCCGGCCTGAACGCGCTGCAGTTCACCAATACGCCGAATACCGGCACGGTGTTCTTCGCGCTGGAGTCGTTGAGCACCCGTACCCGCACCGCGGCGCAGATCAACGCCGAGATCAACGCGCGCATTTCACAGATCCAGGAAGGCTTCGCCTTCTCAATCATGCCGCCGCCGATCCTCGGCATCGGCCAGGGCTCCGGCTATTCACTGTACGTGCAGGATCGTGCCGGGCTGGGCTACGGCGCGTTGCAAACGGCGATCAACACCATGTCCGGTGCCATTATGCAAACGCCGGGGATGGGGTTCCCGATCTCCTCATATCAGGCCAACGTGCCGCAGCTGGACGCCAAAATCGATCGCGACAAGGCCAAGGCGCAGGGGGTTCCGCTCAATGCGCTGTTCAGCACGCTGCAGACCTACCTCGGTTCGTCTTACATCAACGACTTCAACCGCTATGGCCGCACCTGGAAGGTGATGGCGCAGGCCGACGGCCAGTTCCGCGACAGCGTGGAGGACATCGCCAACCTGCGCACCCGCAACGACAAGGGTGAAATGGTGCCGATCGGCAGCATGGTCAACATCGGCACCACCTACGGCCCGGATCCGGTGATCCGCTATAACGGCTTCCCGGCGGCGGATCTGATCGGCGACGCCGATCCGCGCGTGCTCTCTTCTACCCAGGCGATGGGCGCGCTGACGCAGATGGCCGGCAAGCTGCTGCCGAACGGCATGAACATCCAGTGGACCGATCTGAGCTATCAGCAATCGACCCAGGGCAACGCCGCGCTGGTGGTGTTCCCGGTGGCGGTGCTGCTGGCGTTCCTCGCGCTGGCGGCGCTGTACGAAAGCTGGACGCTGCCGCTGGCGGTGATCTTGATCGTGCCGATGACCATGCTGTCAGCGCTGTTCGGCGTGTGGCTGACCGGCGGCGACAACAACGTGTTCGTGCAGGTCGGGCTGGTCGTTCTGATGGGGCTGGCCTGCAAGAACGCCATTCTGATCGTCGAGTTCGCCCGCGAGCTGGAAATGCAGGGCAAAGGCATCGTCGAGGCGGCGCTGGAGGCCTGTCGCCTGCGGTTGCGGCCGATCGTGATGACCTCCATCGCCTTCATCGCCGGCACCATCCCGCTGATCCTCGGCCACGGCGCCGGCGCCGAGGTGCGCGGCGTCACCGGCATCACGGTGTTCTCCGGCATGTTGGGAGTCACCCTGTTCGGGCTGTTCCTGACGCCGGTGTTCTACGTCACGCTGCGGCGCCTGGTGGCGCGCAAAACGCAGCCGCAGACCGTCTGAACGCGGCGTTAAAATGTAAAAAGGTCGGGCATTGCCCGACCTTTTTTTATGCATGCGAACCGCGATTATTTGTCTGCGGTTTCAGCCTCTTGCGCGGCGGCGTACTCCGCGCAGGCGCGCTTGTCGCCCCGCTCCAGTTCGGCCAGCGAATCGGCCACGGTATGGCGCGCCAGCACCGCAAGCGAAGCCTGTTCGGCTTCGTTCACCACCGATTTGAAATACCAGCAGGCGTTGGCGCTCACCAGGCAACGGGCCGGCACTTCAGGACGGGAAGCCCAGATGCGCTTGTCGTCGATCACCGCCAGATAGATGTCCCGCAGGGTGATCTCTTCCGCCGGGCGGCCAAGGTGGATAGAGCCGTTGCGGCCCAGGGTGGAAACGATGATGCCGTCTTTGGTCAGCGGCACCATCAGTTTGCGGATAAAGCTGGGGTTGGCTTCCAGAGCGGCGGCAAGGGTGGCGCTCGTCGAACGCATGCCCTGCTTCTCAGCTACGGCGACGCTAAGGACCATTTGCAACGCTGTCGGAAAGCGAAAATCTAACATGTCGTTATCTCTGCGAGACGAAATACTCAGGTTTGGCCGGTGTGGCGATTGGCGCCGATAACACCGCTTAATTGCACAATAATATAACAAACGCGGGGGCTTTTTTGAAGTTTTGCCCAGTGATATCGCACGCAGACATTAGAACGATCGCAAATTGTTGAGCGGGCAGAAAACAGAAACCCGCGTCAATGTTAACGCCGCTCGCTTAACCGGGTTAAACGATCAGAACTAACACTGCCCGCGGGCTTAATTCGAATGTGGCGATCAGGCTCTGTTCAGCACCAGCTGGCCGTTTTTATCCAACGGGATTTGCGTGCCCGGATCGTGATCCATGCGGATCTTGCCCTGCTGATTGCCGATCTTGTAGGTCACGTCATAGCCCAGCATTTTCTGAGACTTGTCATAGACCGTTTTGCAACGCTGCTGCACGCTGGTGGTGACGTCGTTATTCTGCATCGCCCCTTGCACCTGGTTACCGGCATAGCCGCCGCCCAGCGCGCCGACCACGGTCGCCACGTCGCGCCCGCGACCGCCGCCGAACTGGTGGCCGATCACGCCGCCCGCCACTGCGCCCAGCACAGAACCGGCGATGCGGTTTTCATCCTGCACCGGCGCACGGTGCGTAACGGTGACGTTGCGGCATTCCTGACGCGGCGTTTTGATGGTTTCTTTAATCGGCGTTGCGGCGAGCACCTGCGCATATTGCGGACCGGCAGAAAAGACGTCCAGGCTGGCTACCGCGGCAATCCCCAGAGCGGCAGCGATACCAATTCCAACACCGGCTAACATTGACTTGTTCACAGGAAACCTCCTGAAAGTGTTACCACGCATTTTTTCCGGGGTCTGTGACCGGCTGCACCGCGCTTATTATTTTGCGCATGGGCGGCTTGCGGTATCCCGGTTTACGGCGTGCGCGACGCGCCGTCTGTAAACGAGGTAAAGTCTGCACAATGATCTGAAGCCCCGCAATAAGACAAGGGGACCAAAAATGCGGGAAAACGGCCGTTTTTCCGCTGTTTAGGAGGAATCTTAAGAATTTTACCCATACCGACGACAGCTTATGCTGAAGAATCAAGCAACCGCCGCCGATCGCCTCGCGCCGCCATAAAAAAACCCGCGCGGGCGAACCGGCGCGGGTTGGTCGACAAAGGCGGGATCAGTGCATTTTCAGACGTGGGCGGATCACCCGGTTGATGCCGCCCACCAGCATCATCAGGCCGGTTTTGATGTAACCGTGCAACGCCACCTGGTGCATGCGGTACAGCGAGATGTAGACGAAGCGCGCGATGCGCCCTTCCACCATCATCGAGCCGCGCATCAGGTTGCCCATCAGGCTGCCGACGGTGCTGAAGCGCGACAGCGACACCAGCGAGCCGTGGTCTTTATACACGTATGGCTTCAGCGTCTGGCCGTTCATCAGCGCCAAGATATTGGTGGCGCAGCGCGAGGCCATCTGATGCGCCGACTGGGCGCGCGGCGGCACGAAACCGCCGCCCTCTTTCGGGCAGGAGGCGCAGTCGCCGATGGCGAAGATGTTCGGATCGCGCGTGGTCTGCAGCGTTGGCTCCACCACCAGCTGGTTGATGCGGTTGGTTTCCAGGCCACCGATATCCTTCATGAAGTCCGGCGCCTTGATGCCGGCTGCCCACACCATCAGATCGGCGTCGATGAACTCGCCGCCCTTGGTGTTCAGGCCTTTGGCATCGGCGCTGGTCACCATGGTGTTGGTCAGCACGCGCACGCCCAGTTTGATCAGCTCCTGGTGCGCCGCAGCAGAAATGCGCGGCGGCAGCGCCGGCAGAATGCGCTCGCCGGCTTCTACCAGCGTCACGTTGAGCGCGCTGTTGTCCAGGCCTTCGAAACCGTAGCTGTGCAGCTGCTTCACCGCGTTGTGCAGTTCGGCGGACAGCTCGACGCCGGTGGCGCCGCCGCCGACGATGGCGATGTTGACCCGCTCTTTTTGCCCCGGCTGCGCCGAGAACTTCAGGAACAGGTTGAGCATTTCGTTGTGGAAGCGGCGCGCCTGATGCGGGTTATCCAGGAAGATGCAGTGCTCTTTCACGCCCGGCGTACCGAAATCGTTCGAGGTGCTGCCCAGCGCCATCACCAGAATGTCGTACGGCAATTCGCGCGCCGGCACCAGCTCACCGCCCTGCTCGTCGCAGATCTGCGCCAGCTGCAGCGTTTGCGTCTCGCGGTTGATGTTGGTCAACGACCCCAGTTGGAAGCTGAAATGGTGGTTGCGCGCGTGCGCCAGGTAGCTGAGCGCATCCACGCCGTCATCGAGGGAACCGGTCGCCACTTCGTGCAACAGCGGTTTCCACAAATGGCTGTGGTTGCGATCCACCAGCGTGATCTCCGCTTTGTTCTTGCGGCCAAGTTTATGGCCCAGGCTGGTCGCCAGCTCCAAGCCACCGGCGCCGCCGCCAACAATAACGATTTTCTTCTTTGGCGTTGTCAAAATACCCCCTAAATGTGAACCATTTGTTATTCCAGGGTAAATAAATAATATCCTTAGAATACATAGGGTTCGCTTAAAATAAATCGGCTCTCTGAGGCCAGAATAACATGTGAGGTTATTTGGTCATACCAAAATTGATGTACATCAAATTTTTTTGGTTAAAGGCTGGACGCGAGGATTTTTTGGCGATTGTGATTCAAATAGTTAGCGCTGAGTCACAGTTTTAAATTTTGCCGATTGCCACGCAAGATCTTGCCTGGGCGCACAAAAAAGCCGCACTTTCCGCCGGTGAAAAACGGGAAGCGCGGCTCGCGGCGGCGTTATGAAACTGTTAACCCAGCGCCTTGAACGCCTTGAGCCGCTGCAGATGGGGGGAGATATTTTTGAACTTGTGCGTCTGCTGTTCATCCCACACGATCTCGTAGTAGTGATGCAGCAATTCGGCGCTGCGCCGGTTATCCAGCACCTCGTCGTGCCGCGACAGCACCACCAGACAGCGATCGCGGTTCTTCTCGCGGAAATCCTCCACGCACTTGGTGGCGATATCGCGATACTCTTCCGGCCGGTCTATCTTGCCATGCATGTGCTCTTCCGGATACAGGTTCGGGTTGAACATCGCCTGGCGAATGCCGCACAGGAAGCCGATGCACTCCGCCCAGAAGCCGCCGAGGCCGACCCCGCAGATCAACGGGTGCGCGTCGCCGCCCTGCTGCACCGCCTTGTCCACCTCTTTCAACAGATGCTGCATGTCGTGACGCGGATGCAGCGTGCTGTAGCTGATGAAGCGCACGTCCGGATCGATAAACTGCAGCTGTAACACCTTTTCATGATTGCCGGGACTGGTGGAATCGAAGCCGTGCAAATAGATAATCATGTGGATCCTCGCAACAAGCCAAGGGCCGCGGGCGCGGCCCTCATCATTTCCGCTCTGCGCCGCGATGCGGCGCCTGGATTCACCCCTGCGAACGCTGCTTGTGCTCCTCCCAGCGTTCGCTCAGCGCGCTGAGCGCCTTGTGCGCCTGCTGCCAGCGCTCGGAGTCGCGCAGTTCCTGACGGGTGAACTGACCGCGATGATATAACCGCTTCACCTTCTCTGCTTTGACCGGGGACAGGTTATCCAACACGCTGACCGCGCCTTCGCGGTGGTTGCACACCAGGATCATGTCGCACCCGGCATCCAGCGCCGCCTGGCCGCGCTCGGCGTAGCTGCCCATGATGGCGGCGCCTTCCATCGACAGATCGTCGGAGAAAATCACGCCGTCGAAGCCCAGCTCCTGACGCAGGATCTGCTGCAGCCAGTAAGGCGAGCCGCTGGCCGGGCGCGGGTCCGCTTCAGTATAGATGACGTGGGCCGGCATGACGGCGTCCAACAGTTGGCGGTTGATCAGCTCGCGGAAGATCGCCATGTCATGCTCGCGGATCTGCGCCAGCGGCCGCGGATCGCGCGGGGTTTCCTTGTGCGAATCGGCGCTGACGGCGCCGTGCCCAGGGAAGTGTTTGCCGGTGGTTTTCATGCCGGCGCTGTGCATGCCGAGGATAAAGCGTTCGGCCATCGCCAGCGCCTGCTGCGGATCGCTGTGGAACGAACGCTCGCCGATCGCCGCGCTGCCGTGGCCGATGTCCAGCACCGGCGCGAAGCTGATGTCGATATCCTGCGCGATCATTTCCGCCGCCATCAGCCAGCCGGCCTCCTGCGCCAGCCGGCCGCCTTCCTGCGCATCGTGCAACGCGGCGAACGACTGCGCCGCCGGCAGGCGGGTGAAGCCCTCGCGGAAGCGCTGCACGCGCCCGCCCTCCTGGTCTACCGCCACCACCAGCCGATCGTGCGAGGCGGCGCGGATCTGGCGCACCAGCTCACGCAGCTGCTCCGCATCGTGGAAGTTGCGGGTAAACAGGATCAATCCGCCAACCAGCGGGTGTTTCAGAATCTCGCGTTCTTCTGCATCCAGCTCGTAGCCGGCGACATCTAGCATTACTGGGCCCACGGGCACCTCACTTCATTATTGTTCGTTCAGAATTCGGATGATGATAAACAGAATCGCCGGCGCACTGCAGCGCCCCAGCGTAAAAATTCGGCGTCGCCGCTCTGTTGCCAGCGCACTTCAAACCACAGCAGCATCAGATAATCCACCCACGGCAGCCAGCCCCGCACCTGGGCCTGCAGCCGGGCGGCGTCGTGATAGCCCTGGCGCGCGTAGTGCTGCAAAAAGCGCTGCTGCTGCCCGGCCGACCAACCATTGCCGCGAAACAGCGCGGCGATATCCAGCGCCACGTCGCCGTCGGCGGCATACTCCCAGTCGATCAATCGCAGCCCCTCGCCGGTGGCGAGCAAATTGCCCGGGTGGATGTCCATGTGCAGCGGCGCCAGGCGCAGCGGCCGTGGCGGCACACTTAGCAAAAAATGGCGCTGCAGGCGCAGCCAGGCGGGGGTTACACGCCGCGTATCCAGCTGCGGCCAGTAGCGGAGGAACTGCCGCCGCAGATCCAGCCGGTAACCGCTGAGCGGCCGCCGATGCAGTTCCGCCGCCATCGCCGCCAGCTCGCCGCGCTCATTCAGCGCCGCAAACTCGGCATCTGTGACGACGTCACCTTCGAGCCATTCGAGGATAAGCCACTGATTATTCTGTGCGAAAACCCGCGGCCCCAGCCCCGGCGCGCAGCGGCGCAAGACCCGCGCTTCCCGCCGTCGGCTCACGCCCAGCGCGCGTTTTTCCGCACTGTGCTGGCGCGCCAACAGCGTGATGCCCGCGCCGTCGATGCGCCAGCTCTCGCCGGTCAGCCCCTGCACCGGGCTGAAATGACAACCGGCGGTATTCACCGCCGGCAGTCTGGTTTCCATCAATCGTCGCAGCGCGGCCTCAGCGTTTAACGGCGCCATTGCCCGACCAGACGATCTCGCCGGTTTGCACCAGCATCAGCTGCATATCCAACGCCGGCGACTTCACGTCGCCGCTGACGTCGCTGTACAGCACGTACTGCGCGCCGACGATGCGCGCCAGGCCAATCGCCTTGCTGCGCGAACCGAAGCTGTCATCCGCCGACAGGCCCAGCGTTTGTCTGGCGCTGGTCAGCTTCGCTTCCGGCACCACGCTGAAGGTGGAATTCGACGCCAGCGCCTTGTACAGCGCCGCGGTAGCTTTGCCCATCTGCAGCGAACCGTTGGTGTTGTTCTTGACGCTGTCCAGCAGCAGCACGCTGCCGGCCGTGACGCCATCGGCCTTCAGCATCTGCCCCACCAGCGGCTGAACGCTGCCCAGCCAGTCAAGCTGCTGGATTTTCGGCGGCTGCGGCACCGGCTCGGTGGTTGGCGGCTGCGGCTGCTCGACCGGCGGCGTCGGCTGTTCCGGTTCGACGGTGACCGGCGGCAACGGTTGTTCCGGCTCAGGCGGGCGCGACAGACAGCCGCTGAGGGTTAATGCGGCCAGCGCCACTAAGACGTACTTTTTCATGCTTTTTCTCCAAACCTGGCAAGCGCTTACAGGTACAGATACAGACGCGCGCTTTTAGCGTCCAGATTGCCGTTAATCGAGTAAATTTTGGCGTCCGAGTCGGGCGCCACCACGATCTCGCGCGGTTTCTCGAAGGGGCGAATATCCAGCCCCTGCGCGTCGTACCAATAGAAGCGGTAATGTACGGTGACCGGCGTCATTTGGCTGTTGTTGAGCACCGAGGTCGCCATCACCCGCCCGGAGGCATTCGAAATCGAGGGCGTATCGGCCAAAATGCCGGCGGTCAGCACCGAAGGATCCATCACCACCGTCTGCCCTTGGTTGACCGCGATGCCGGGCGGTGAACTGCATCCCATCAGCAACGCGGCGGGCAGCGCCAACGCCATCAGACCACGGAGAGTTTTTTTACCGCGCATGATTTCCTCGCTTAACGTGACAGCAGCGGCCCCAGCGAGCGGCCACCGACCAGGTGCATGTGAATATGATAGACCTCCTGACCGGCGTGGCGGTTGCAGTTGACGATCAGGCGGTAGCCGTCCTCGGCGATGCCTTCCTGTTCGGCGATCTTCGCCGCGGCGGTGATCATGCGGCCCAACGCGGCTTCATGCTCCACGGTCACGTCGTTGATGGTTGGGATCAGCACGTTGGGAACGATCAGCACATGGGTGGGTGCCTGGGGAGAGATGTCACGGAAAGCGGTGACCAGGTCGTCCTGATAAACCACATCAGCAGGGATTTCGCGGCGGATAATTTTACTGAAAATCGTTTCTTCGGCCATCTGGCGTTCCTTGTTTTACACAATTAGCTGTACGCAGTATGAGTGACAAATTCTACTGCTTTCAACCTGATTGCGCACTTTCCACGTCGAGTGCTGCAGATTCGCGCAGCCCGGCGCCGCGCTTGTGCATCTTTTCACTTTGATTATTCACTATTGTTGCTTTACTTGCCCCGCGCCGCCGCCAATAGTAACCCCATGATTAACAAAGGATAGAGGGTGCTATGCCACTGAGGATTTCGGCGCTGTGCGCGCTGTTGCTGAGCGCCGCCGTGCAGGCGGCTACGGCGGGCGGTATCGATCTGCAGGCTAACCGAGAGCCGATACGCGCGGAGAAAAACCCGGCCGCTATCGCACTGATTCCGGCAAACTTTCACTTCGCGGTGCCCGGCAAGCTGACGGTGGCGGTGGCGTTCGAGAACTCTCCGCCGCTGGCGCTGTTCGCCGAGGACAATAAAACGCTGATCGGCAGCGATCCGGACATCGCCCGCCTGGTGGCCGACAGCCTTGGGCTGGAGCTGAATCTGGTGCCTACCTCGTGGGAAGATTGGCCGCTGGGCATCAGCACCGGCAAATACGACGCGGCGATCTTCAACATCGCCGTCACCAAACTGCGCAAGACCAAATTCGACTTCGCCACTTATCGGGTGGACACGCTGGGCTTTTACGTCAAATCCACCAGCCACATCACCTCGATCAACCGGCCGCAGGACGTCGCCGGGCTGCGGGTCATCGTCGGATCCGGCACCAATCAGGAAAACATACTGTTGGGATGGGATAAGCAAAACCGCGCCGCCGGGTTGCCGCCGGTGCAGCCGATCTACGTCACCGACGACGCCGCCACCAACCTGAGCATTCAGTCCGGGCGCGCCGATGCGTTCTTCGGCCCCCACTCCACCGGCGCCTACAAGGCGGCGCTGACCGGCAAGACCAAAATGGTCGGCATCGGCCCCAACGTGGCCTACGTCGCGGTCACCACCAAAAAAGGCAACGGGTTGGTGAACGCCATCAACGCCGCCATCAACGGCGTCATCGTCAGCGGCGAATACGCGCAGGTGCTGGAGCGCTGGGGCGAAGGCGATGAAAAGGTCGAGCGCTCCGCCATCAACCCGCCGGGCATCGGCGACTAGCCGCCGATCAGCTGCGGCGCGTGTCGGCGCATCCACTCGGCCAGCGAATCCAGCGTCGGCCGCAGCGATTTACCGAGCGCGGTGACCTGATACTCCACCCGCGGCGGCACTTCGGGAAACACCTGCCGCGTCACCAGGCCACGCTGCTCGAACAGCCGCAGCTGACGCGTCAGCTCTTTTTGCGCAATGGGCGCCACCGCCCGCTGCAGCTCGCTGAATCGCACCGGGCCGTCGATCATTATCAGTCGGTACAGGATGGGTATCGCCCACTTGCCCGACACCAGATTGACGAAGTCCACCATCGGGCAGGGTTCGCCCGCCGGCGGCAACGCCGCCAAATTATTTTCCGCCGCGAATGGCGCTTGCGCCGTCATTTCATCCCACCTCGTCCTTTAGTATCCAAAAGGTGCCTACTATGCAAAAGGAACTATAGCGCAAATAATGCCGCAACTGACGCTAAAGAGGAATCGGTTATGGCACGACTGCAAGGCAAATACGCATTGATTACCGGCGGCACCAGCGGCATCGGGTTGGAAACCGCCCGCCAGTTCATCGCCGAGGGCGCAACGGTGGCGATCACCGGGCGCAGCCAAAGCGCCCTGGACGCGGCGGGCCAGGCATTGGGTGGCAAGGCGCTGTTGCTGCTGAGCGACGCCGGCGATATTCCGCAGCAGCGCGAACTGGCGCAGCGGCTGGGGCAACGGTGGCCGCGGCTGGACGTGCTGTACATCAACGCCGGCGACGTTACGCATCGCCCGCTGCAGGAGTGGGATGAGCAGAGCTATCAGCGGCTGATGGACATCAATCTGAAGGGGCCGTTTTTTCTGATCCAGGCGCTGCTGCCGCTGCTGGCCAACCCTTCTTCGGTGATCCTGTGCGGTTCGGTCAGCGCCCATATCGGCCTGCCGCAGAGCAGCGCCTACGCCGCCAGCAAAGCCGGCTTGCTGTCGCTGGCCAGAACGCTGTCCGGCGAGCTGCACGCGCGCGGCATTCGCCTTAACGGCCTCAGCCCCGGCCCGACCGAAACCCCGGCGTTGGGTAAGCTGGGGTTGGCGGAAGCGGATGAACAGGCATTACGCGACGATATCCGCGCGCTGGTACCGATCGGCCGCATGGGCAGCGCGCTGGAGCTGGCCAAAGCGGCGGTGTTTCTGGCGGCGGACGAGTCGGCCTTTATGGTCGGCGCCGAGCTGCAGATGGACGGTGGTGTGGGAAATTTATAATTTAGCGACGCGGCCGCGCCCCGCGCGGCCCGCAAGATCACCCCAAACCGGGAATATCGACGCCGAAGGTCTGCAACAACAGCACCACGTTGAGCAGCACGATCACCACCGTGCCGACCACCGCCGCCAGGCTGGTCCAGCGGCCGTTGGCGAACTCGCCCATGATGTCGCGGCGGCGGGTGAACATCACCAGCGCAATCATCGGCGCCGGCAGCGCCAGGCTTAGTACCACCTGGCTATAGACCAGCGCGTCGGTGGCGTTGACGCCCATCGCCACCACGATAAACGCCGGCACCATGGTGACCAGGCGGCGCACCCACACCGGGATGCGGAAGCCAACGAAGCCCTGCATGATCATTTGCCCGGCCATGGTGCCCACCACCGAGCTGGAAATGCCGGAGGCGATCAACGAAGCGAGGAAGATGCCGGCGGCCGCCGCGCCGAACAGCGGCGTCAACGTATGGTAGGCGGTGCCAATTTCGGCCACGTCGCTATTACCGGCGTGGAAGGCGCTCGAGGCCATGATCACCATCGCAATATTCACCAGCCCGGCGAGCGCCAGCGCGATCACCACTTCAATATTGGAAAAACGCAGCAGCTTGCGCCGCTCGCCGTTGTCGCTGGCCGGGCTGCGGTGCTGGGTCAGCCCCGAGTGCAGGAAAATGGCGTGCGGCATCACGGTGGCGCCGATAATGCCGACGGCGATGGTCAGCGCTTGCGCGTCCGGCAACTGCGGCGTCACCATGCCGAGGCCGGCCGCTTGCCAGTCCACCGGTACGATGAACATCTCCACCAGATAGCACAGCGCGATGATGCCCACCAGGCCGCCGATCATCAGCTCGACCGGGCGGAAACCTTTCTTTTCCACCATCAACAGCGCATAGGTGATCACCGCCGTCACCCCCATCCCCGCCAGCAGCGGCATATGGAACAGCAGCGCCAGCGCGATCGCCCCGCCGAGAAACTCCGCCAGATCGGTGGCCATCGCCGCCACTTCGCTGAGCAGCCACATGCCGATCACTACCGGCCGTGAAAACTGGTCGCGGCACATCTCCGCCAGATTGCGGTTGGTGACGATGCCGAGCTTGGCCGACAGCGCCTGGAACAGCATGGCGATCAGGTTGGCCATCACCACCACCCACAGCAGGCTGTAGCCGTATTTCGCCCCGGCCTGAATATTGGTGGCGAAGTTGCCGGGATCCATATAGGCAATAGAGGCAATCACCGCCGGGCCGGCGAACAGCAACGGCGTAAAGGCGCCGCGCTTGCGTCCGGCAAGGGCGGCGCCAATCGCGATGTTGGTCCGTTCGGTTAACGATGGAGTGGTTGCCGCGTCACGCATGAATTACCCTCAATCTTTCACTGGTTATTTTTCCACCTATCATGCTGACAATGTAGCATCGGCTACACTTTATGCAACAGGCGAAATTCATTGGCTTTGTGTAGAGATATTTCTAACTACCACAATGCGTGGCATCGAATTGATAATGTGTGCTATTTGGACTAACTTAGGGCAACCCTCCCCGCATTGCCGGGAGACGCCATTTTTATGCTTACAGGACGCCCCACGCTATGGTTACCCGCGCGCCAGATAACGCCGACCGCCACGCCCAGACCGACATGCCGGACGAGGCCGAGCACGCCCTGCGTTTTAGCCGCGCCCGCGAAGCGCAGTCCAATGCGCTGATCGAAGATTACGTTGAGCTGATCGCCGATTTGCTGCAAAGCACCCGCGAAGCCAGAACCACCGACATCGCGCGCCGCTTCGGCGTGTCTCACCCGACGGCGATCAAAAATATCGCGCGGCTGAAAAGCGCCGGGCTGGTGGAATCGCGCCCTTATCGCGGGGTGTTTTTAACCGAGGAAGGCGAGCTGCTGGCGCAGAAGGTGCGCCGCCGTCACCGCATCGTGGTCGATCTGCTGATGTGCGTCGGGGTGCCGAGCGAAACCGCCGAGCTGGACAGCGAAGGGATTGAGCACCATATCTCGGACGAAACGCTGGCGGTGTTCGAGCATTACCTGCAAAAGCACGCCAAGCCCTGACTCCCGGAGCGCCGATGAGCTACGCCGTGCAGCAAATCCACGATCTGCGCCTGGTGGTGTTCGCCGAAGCCGGGCCACCATTGAAAGACGAAAATGACGTCAGCCTGTTTATCGCGCCCGCCTTTGAACACGATGCCGGGATGATTGCCCTCCCCGTCAACCGCCTCGACGCCGCCTTTTTCCAGCTCAGAAGCGGCATTGCCGGCGCCGTATTGCAGAAATTTATCAACTACCGCCTGCGCGTTGCGCTGCTGGGCGATATCTCCCCCTGGCTGGCGCAAAGCAATGCGCTGCAAGATTTCGTGCGTGAAGCCAACCGCGGCGAACAGGTCTGGTTCCTCCCTTCTCTCGCCGAACTCGAACAGCGCCTTGGCGCCTGACGGCAGGCAATAAAAAAGGGAGGCTTTCGCCTCCCTTGGTAACTCCCCTGCCTGAATCAGTGATTACGGATGTATTCGTCCATATCGGTTTTCAGGTTGTCGGACTTGGTGCCGAAGATGGCCTGCACTCCGGAGCCAGCGACGACTACGCCGGCTGCGCCCAGTTTCTTCAGGCCCGCCTGGTCAACTTTGGACACGTCGGCCACGCTGACGCGCAGACGGGTGATACAAGCATCCAGGTTAGTGATATTTTCTTTACCGCCGAAGGCCTGAACCAGCGCCGCTGACATTTCGGAACCGCCCTGCGCAGTCTGCTCGGCAGCGGTGTCTTCACGGCCCGGAGTTTTCAGATCCAGCTTGGCGATCAGCACGCGGAAGATGGTGTAGTACACCAGACCGTAGACGATGCCGACGATTGGGAACAGCCAGATTTTGCTGCTGTTGCCGCTCAGTACGATAAAGTCGATCAGGCCGTGCGAGAAGCTGGTGCCGTCACGCATGCCCAACAGGATGCAGATTGGGAACGCCAGGCCAGCCAGGATAGCGTGGATCACGTACAGGATCGGCGCGACGAACATGAAGGAGAACTCGATCGGCTCGGTGATACCGGTCAGGAACGAGGTCAGCGCGGCGGAGATCATGATGCCGCCGACTTTCGCGCGGTTTTCCGGCTTGGCCGAGTGCCAGATGGCGATGGCCGCAGCAGGCAGACCGTACATTTTGAACAGGAAGCCGCCGGACAGTTTGCCCGCGGTAGGGTCGCCCGCCATGTAGCGAGGGATATCACCGTGGAATACCTGGCCCGCCGCGTTGGTGAATTCACCGATTTGCATTTGGAACGGTACGTTCCAGATGTGGTGCAGACCGAATGGCACCAGAGCACGCTCAACCACGCCGTAAATGCCGAAGGCCACGACCGGGTTCTGATAAGCCGCCCACTGCGAGAAGGTCTGGATAGCCGTACCGATCGGCGGCCAGATGAAGGACAGCACTACGCCCAGAACGATCGCCGCCAGACCGGAAATGATCGGCACGAAACGCTTACCGGCAAAGAAGCCCAGGTATTCCGGCAGTTGAATGCGGAAGAAGCGGTTGAACATATAGGCCGCGATGGCGCCGGAGATAATCCCCCCGAGCACACCGGTATCCGCCAGGTGTTTGGCCGCAATCTCTTCAGCCGGCAGGTGCAGCACCAGCGGCGCAACCACCGCCATGGTTTTCACCATGATGCCGTAGGCCACCACCGCCGCCAGCGCGGAAACGCCGTCGTTGTTGGTGAAGCCCAAAGCGACGCCGATGGCGAAAATCAGCGGCATGTTGGCGAAGACCGAACCGCCCGCTTCCGCCATCACGTGGGAGACTACCGCAGGTAGCCAGCTAAAGTTGGCGGAGCCGACGCCCAGCAGGATACCTGCGATAGGCAACACGGACACCGGCAGCATGAGCGATTTACCTACTTTTTGCAGGTTTGCAAATGCGTTCTTGAACATAGTTGAGTGTGCTCCTGAGTAATAATGCTTTGCTACTTCTTGTCGCGATGATTCGCGCTGCAAGGGGGGGAGAAAAACCCCTGCAATTCAGGGTGTCTGAGCACCCCTTGAATTTATTACGCAGAGTAAAATAAATAGCCTGCGCAATGTTTGATGACAATCACGTTTCGATGATCGAGCCGCGGTAACTTTGTATAAACCGGCTGTTTTTTGGCAAAACAGACCAAAAAACACGCATCAATCACCTTGAAACGGGAGGGAACCTTACCCGTTTCAGTGATTAATTACGAGCTTAAAAAAAATTACGCAGACAATGACCTACAGCTATAGCCTAGGTCAAAGATCACAGTTCGAGGTGAAATAAACGTGAAAAGTTGGCGGTGGTGGCTTCGGCCAGTTGTTCCAAGCTGACGCCCTTCAATACCGCCATGTATTCAGCCACATCGCGCACATAGGCGGGTTGGTTTTCTTTGCCGCGATGCGGCACCGGCGCCAGATAAGGCGAGTCGGTTTCCACCAGAATGCGATCCAGCGGCACATAGCGCGCCACCTCGCGCAGCTGTTCGGCGTTGCGGAAGGTGACGATGCCCGAGAAGGAGATGTAGAAGCCCAGATCCAGCAGAGCTTCGGCCGTGGCCAGATCTTCAGTGAAGCAGTGGAGTACGCCGCCGCAGTCCTGTGCGTTCTCTTCACGCAGGATCGCCAGCGTGTCCGCGCGCGCATCGCGAGTGTGGACGATCACCGGCTTGTTCAGATCCCGGCCGATGCGGATATGTTCGCGGAAAGAGTCCTGCTGCAGCTCAAGGTTGTCTTTCTGGTAGAAGTAATCGAGCCCGGTCTCCCCCAGCGCCACCACCTGCTCCGCCGCCGCCAGGCGACGCAGTTCGGCGTAATCATACCCCTCTTCCAGATTGAGCGGATGCACCCCGCAGGAGAAGGCCACGTCGTTGCGCTCGCCGATCAGCTCGGTCATGGAACGGTAACCCGGCAGCGTGGTGGCAACCGCCAGCACATAGCCGACGTCGCGCGCCTTGGCTTTGGCCAGCGCATCGTCCACATTCTGGTGCAGCGTTTGATAATCCAGACTGTCAAGGTGGCAATGAGAATCGACTAACAACATAATTTTTAACTCTTTTACTTTACAGCGAATGAGGTTGGGAATAGCCGGCGGCGCCAAGCATCTGTTCCCAGCGAAGTAACTGTTCGGTCAGCAGCAGCTCGCGGTTGACGCCCACCACGCTGAGCAGCTGATGGCGGCAGTTCAGCCACTGCTGCACGATCTGCTGCAGCGAGGCGCTGCTCAGCAGGCTGGCCAGTTGATGCACCAGCGGCTGCTGATCCTGATTCAATACATAGTGATGCGCGCCCTGCTGCCACTTCATCGCGTCCACCAGCAACGCGCACAGCCAGTGCAGGCGCTCGGCGACGTCTTCATGGTTCAACACCGGCAGCAGCGACAGCATATCGCGCTGCGGCAACGCGGCGCTCAACGCGGCGCACAGGGCGCTGCGCTGTTGCCACTGCTGCGGCTGCAACAGCTGTTCGGCGGCCAGCGGCGCGCCGTCGTGCAGGCGCAGCGCCGTGAGGCGGTCCGTCTGAGAGCCGGCCGCCTGCCGGCCCAGCCACTGCAGGCTGAGCTGCTCATCCGGGCTGGCCAAATGCCAATACAGGCAACGGCTGCGCAGCGTCGCCATCAGCCGCGACGGCTCACGGCAACCCAGCAGAAAATAAGTTTTCTCCGGTGGCTCTTCCAGCGTTTTAAGCAGCGCGTTGGCCGCCGCTTCGGTCAGCTGTTCCGCCTGCGGCAGCCAAATCACTTTAGCGCCGCCCTGCTGCGCGTGGGCGTACAGCGTTTCAATCACCTGGCGGATCGGCTCGATGCCCAGGCTGCTCTTACCCTTTTCCGGCGCCAGCACGTGATAATCCGGGTGGTTTCCCGCCAGCATCAGCCGGCAGCTGTGGCACTCGCCGCAGCTTTTTTCACCGTTGCGCTGCTGGCAGATCAACCAGCGGCTCAGGCCGTAGGCCAGCGCATCGTCACCGTTGCCCGCCGCCGCGTGCAGCAGCAGCGCATGATGGCCGCGGCCGTCGGCGTACTGCCCAATCAGCTGGCGATAAGGGCCGTTCAGCCACGGGTACCAGTTCATTATGCGCCTTCCTGCTGCCGCAGCCAGTGGCCGACGCAGTCGCGGATCGCCGCGGTCACCTGCTCCAGCGGCTGGGCGGCGTCGACGGTGACGATGGTTTTATCCTGCGCCGCCAGCTCGAGATAGCGAGCGCGGGTGCGTTCGAAGAACGGCAGCGCCTCCTGTTCGATGCGATCCAACTGACCGCGCGCCTGTGCGCGTTGCAGGCCGACCAGCGGCGGCAGATCGAGATACACCGTCAAGTCCGGGCGAAAATCCCCCAGCACGGTGTCGCGCAGCGAGCTCATCAGCTGCGGATCCACGCCGCGGCCGCCGCCCTGGTAAGCCTGTGAAGAGAGATCGTGGCGATCGCCCACCACCCAGGCGCCGCGCGCCAGGGCCGGTTTGATCACGGTTTCCACCAGCTGCACGCGCGCGGCGTACAGCATCAATACTTCGGCCTTGATGGTCGGCAATTCGCCGTCGATGCCGCGCTTGAACAGATCGCGCAGCTTCTCCGCCAGCGGCGTGCCGCCCGGCTCGCGGGTGAAGACGATGTCGCTGACGCCGTGTTCGCGCAGCACATTGACCACCGTATCGCGCGCGGTGGTTTTACCCGCGCCTTCCAGCCCTTCGATAACAACGAATTTACTTTTCATTCTTTTCCTTTAACGCCTGACGGTACACGCGCACCGCCTGGTTATGGCTCGCCAGATTGGTGGTGAAGGTATGCCCACCCTTGCCGTCGGCGACAAAATAGAGATAAGGCGTTTTGGCCGGATTGGCGGCCGCCTGCAGCGAGGCCTCACCCGGCATGGCGATCGGCGTTGGCGGCAGGCCGGCGATCACATAGGTGTTGTACGGCGTCGGCGTCTCCAGATCCTTGCGCGTGATGTTGCCATTATAGCTTTCGCCCATGCCGTAGATCACCGTCGGATCGGTCTGCAGGCGCATGCCGATGCGCAAGCGGTTGACGAACACCGACGCCACCTTGCTGCGCTCTTCCGGCACCGCGGTCTCTTTCTCGACGATAGAAGCCATGGTCAGCAGCTCTTCCGGCGTTTTATACGGCAGGCTGGTGTCGCGGCCGGCCCAGGCGGCCTGCAGCGCTTTGTTCATGCGCACGTGTGCGCGTTTGAGCAGCGCGATGTCGCTCATGCCGGCGGTATACTGATAGGTATCCGGGTACAAATGCCCTTCCGGCGTTTCTCCCGCAGGAATGCCGAGCGCGGCGGCGATCTCCGCTTCGCTCTTGCCCGCCAGGGTGTGTTTCAGGTATTTGGACTGCTGCAGCACCTGCTGCCAGTCACGCAGGCGTGAGCCTTCGATAAAGCGTGCGGTGAACTGCGCCTCTTTGCCGCTGGCCAACAGTTTCAGCATCTGGCGCACCGTCATGCCCGGCGTGAACCGGTAGGTGCCGGCTTTAAACTCCGCCAGCTCCGGCTCCAGCTTCAGCAACCACTGGAACCAGCGGCCGTTGCGCACCAGCTTATCGCGCACCAATAGCCCTTCCAGCGCTACCCGGCCGGTGCCGGCCGGCAGTTTGAAGATGGTTTCTTGTTGGATAGCCAGTGGCGTATCGGCAAAGCGTTCGATCTTCTGGTAGCCCCAAAACAGCAGCGCCAATACCAGAACAACAATAATAGACAGGACCTTCAGCTTTCTTTTCTTCATCAATCAGCCATGGTTAACAGTGTGGACGCAAAAAATCATACAGCTGGCGCGAAGCATAGCGCCATGATTGCGCAGCGTTTACCGGCAGCAGCGGCATCAGCGCATTGCTCACCAGGACTTCGTCGGCATCGGCCAGCGTCTCCAGCGGTTCACTGACGCAGTGCAGACGGTATTCCGAGCCTGCCAGCAGCGCGATCACCCGCCGCCGCATCAGGCCGGCGACACCTGCCTGGCTCAGATCCGGGGTAAATACCGCTTTTCCCTTACGCCAGAACAAATTAGCCGCACAGCATTCCACCAGCATACCGGCAGTGTCAAGCACCAGCGCCTCGTCGGCGGCCGTCTGGTCAAGATGCGCGCGGATCAGCACCTGCTCCAGGCGGTTCAAATGCTTCAACCCCGCCAGCAACGGATTGCGCGCCAGCGCCACCGGGCTGAGCGCAAGCGTGATGCCCTGCTCGCGCCACTGCAGATAGTGCGCAGGGTAGCTGCTGCGGGCCACGATGCGCGTCGGGTTTTCGCACCCCGTCGGGCTGTAACCTCGCCCGCCGCTGCCGCGCGTCAGTATCGCTTTGACCACGCCGAGCGGAATTGATTCGGCCGCCAGCGCCATCTCCCGCTCGAAAGCCAGCCAATCGGTGGCGGGCAGCATCAGCCGCTGCGCCGCTTGCTGCAGCCGCTCCAGATGCCAGGGCAGCAGCTCGATTTTACCATCGATAACCCGGGCAGTAGTAAAGCAGCCATCGCCGAACTGCAGGCCGCGATCGCTCGGCGCCAGCGCATCGTGGCGTTGTCCGTTAATCCAGTACATGCTTCCTCCTGTTGCCGGGTGATTTCATTACGCTCGCAGGATAGCAGGCGGCGAGACGATACGCAGCCCCGCCGGCGGCCAAACGGCGGGCGTAAAAAAGCCCGGTTAAAAAACCGGGCTTTTCCTCAGCTATCCGCAGCGCGAATTACACTCGGCGGAAGATCAGCGAGCCGTTGGTGCCGCCGAAGCCGAAGGAGTTACACAGGCTGAACTCCATATCGCTGACCTGGCGCGCTTCGTGAGGCACGAAGTCCAGATCGCAACCTTCATCCGGGTTATCCAGGTTGATGGTTGGCGGTACCGCCTGATCGCGCAGCGCCAGCACGGTGAAGATAGACTCGATCGCGCCTGCCGCACCCAACAGGTGGCCAGTCATCGATTTGGTCGAGCTCACCAGCACGCGCTCTGCATCGGCGCCGAAGACGGATTTCACCGCCTGCGCTTCCGCCTGGTCGCCCGCCGGCGTAGAGGTGCCGTGCGCGTTGATGTAGCCGATTTGTGACGGGGTCACACCAGCGTCAAGCAGGGCATTTTCCATCGCCAGCGCAGCGCCTGCGCCGTTTTCCGGTGGCGACGTCATGTGATAAGCATCGCTGCTCATCCCAAAGCCCACCACTTCGGCGTAGATTTTCGCGCCGCGCTTTTTCGCGTGCTCGTACTCTTCCAGCACCATCATGCCGGCGCCGTCGCCCAGCACAAAGCCGTCGCGGTCTTTATCCCACGGACGGCTCGCCGCCTGCGGGTTGTCATTACGGGTGGACAGGGCGCGCGCTGCGCCAAAGCCGCCGACGCCCAATGGGGTGCTGGCTTTCTCTGCCCCACCGGCCAGCATCACGTCCGCATCATTGTAGGCAATGATACGCGCCGCATGGCCGATGTTGTGCACACCTGAAGTACAGGCGGTGGCGATGGAAATACTTGGGCCACGCATGCCGTACATGATTGTCAGGTGACCGGCAATCATATTCACGATGGTGGATGGCACGAAGAACGGACTGATTTTCCGTGGGCCACCGTTAACCAGTGAACTGTGGTTTTCTTCGATCAAACCCAGGCCGCCGATGCCGGAACCGATCGCGGCTCCAATGCGGCTGGCGTTAGCCTCGGTGATGTCCAGGCCTGCATCCTGCATGGCTTGCATGCCGGCAGCGATACCGTACTGGATAAAGGCGTCCATCTTGCGCGCATCTTTGCGCGAGATGAAATCCTCGGAATTAAAATTCTTTACCAGGCCAGCAAACTTGGTCGCATAGGCAGTGGTATCGAAATGGTCGATCAGGCTGATGCCACTCTGACCGGCAAGAAGAGCGTTCCACGTGGACTCTACCGTATTGCCGACAGGAGACAACATGCCCAGTCCGGTCACAACTACTCGACGCTTAGACACGTTTGTCCTCCAGGGAGGGAAAAATATGACACTAGGGATAGAAAAAACTTAGGCGGTCGAGCGACCGCCTAGATATGTTCTCTTACTGCTGGCTAGCGTTGATGAAATCAATAGCTGCCTGAACAGTAGTGATCTTCTCAGCTTCTTCGTCTGGAATCTCGGTGTCGAATTCTTCTTCCAGTGCCATTACCAGCTCAACGGTGTCAAGAGAATCAGCGCCCAGATCTTCAACGAAAGAAGCGTTGTTCAAAACTTCTTCCTGTTTAACACCCAGTTGCTCAACAATGATTTTCTTAACGCGTTCTTCGATAGTGCTCATACTCTTAAATTTCCTATCAAAACTCGCTTTCGCGATGGTTTTCGTAGTGTATAAAATGCTGAAAAAGATGCAACTAAATCCCGGCTGGTCAAACCACGATTTTACGCTATTTTGCGGTTTTTGCCTCAAATAACGCAAATGGTTTTCACATTTTTTAAATCATGTACATGCCGCCATTGACATGTAACGTTTCACCGGTGATATAGCCGGCCTCATCAGAGGCCAAAAATGCAACAGCGCTGGCGATTTCTTTAGCATCGCCCAGCCGGTTGGCTGGAACTGATGACAAAATGCCTGCGCGTTGATCATCTGTCAACGCCCGTGTCATGTCCGTCTCAATAAAGCCAGGTGCCACGACGTTGACCGTAATGCCACGCGAAGCAACTTCACGTGCCAAAGATTTGCTAAAACCAATCAGACCGGCTTTAGCCGCCGCGTAGTTCGCCTGCCCTGCGTTCCCCATGGTGCCGACAACGGAACCGATGGTGATGATACGGCCAAACCGCTTTTTCATCATAGCGCGCATTACCGCTTTTGACAGGCGGAATACGGAAGTCAGGTTGGTGTCGAGGATATCCTCCCACTCATCATCCTTCATACGCATCAGCAGGTTATCACGCGTGATGCCGGCATTATTCACTAAAATGTCGATTTCGCCAAATTCGGCGCGAATCGATGCCAGCACGCTGTCGATAGATTGCGCATCAACAACGTTCAACATAAACCCTTTGCCGTTTGCGCCCAGGTAGCTGCTGATCGCTTCAGCGCCGCTCTCGCTGGTCGCGGTGCCGATCACTTTGGCGCCGCGTGCCACAAACGTTTCTGCAATAGCTCGGCCAATACCGCGGCTCGCGCCGGTGACCAGAACGATTTTACCTTCGAAGCTCATCATTTTCCTCTTTATTGTTCAAGCGCCGCCGACAGGCTGGCGGTGTCGTTCACCGCCGCAGCCGTCAGGGTGTCAACAATACGTTTAGTCAGACCGGTCAGCACTTTGCCCGGCCCCACTTCCAGCAGCGACGTCACTCCCTGTGCTGCGATAAATTCTACGCTCTCGGTCCAACGCACCGGGCTGTACAGCTGACGCACCAGCGCGCTGCGGATCGCTTCCGGATCGTTTTCGGTGCGCACGTCGACGTTGTTCACCACCGGCACCTGCGGCGCGTTGAAGGTGATGTCCTGCAGCGCCACGGCCAGCTTGTCGGCGGCCGGTTTCATCAGCGCACAGTGCGAAGGCACACTCACCGGCAGCGGCAGCGCGCGCTTAGCACCGGCGGCTTTGCAGGCGGCGCCTGCGCGCTCAACCGCTTCTTTGTTGCCGGCGATAACCACCTGGCCCGGCGAGTTGAAGTTGACCGGAGAAACCACCTGCCCCTGCGCAGACTCTTCACACGCTTTGGCGATCGCGTCGTTGTCCAGACCGATGATGGCGTACATCGCGCCGGTGCCTTCCGGCACCGCTTCCTGCATCAGCTTGCCGCGCAGCTCAACCAGACGGATCGCCGCCTTGAAGTCCAGCACGCCGGCGCAGACCAGCGCCGAGTATTCGCCCAGGCTGTGACCAGCCATCAGCGCCGGCGCTTTACCGCCCTGCTGCTGCCAAACGCGGAAAATCGCCACCGAGGCGGCCAGCAGAGCCGGTTGGGTCTGCCAGGTTTTGTTCAGCTCTTCCGCCGGGCCTTGCTGCACCAGCTGCCACAGGTCGTAACCCAGGGCGGAAGACGCCTCGCCGAAGGTCTCCTCGACGATCGGGAACTGTGCGGCCAACTCGGCCAGCATGCCAACGGTCTGCGACCCCTGGCCCGGGAAAACAAAAGCAAATTGCGTCATTTTTTCTTCCTGTCCAAATCAGAAACGAACCAGCGCCGAGCCCCAGGTAAAGCCGCCGCCGAAGGCCTCCAGCAGCACCAGTTGGCCACGCTGAATTCGCCCGTCGCGCACCGCTTCGTCCAGTGCGGAAGGCACCGAGGCGGCAGATGTGTTGCCGTGACGATCGAGCGTCACCACCACTTTGTCCATCCCCATGCCCAGTTTTTTCGCCGTTGCGCTGATGATGCGCAGGTTGGCCTGGTGCGGCACCAGCCAATCCAGCTCGCTGCGGTCCATGTTGTTGGCCTGCAGCGTCTCGTCGACGATGCGCGCCAGCTCGGTAACCGCAACCTTGAAGACTTCGTTGCCCGCCATGGTGACATAGGCCGGCTTGTCTTGATTCTGGCGATCCTTGTACGGCAGCGTCAGCAGGTTGCCGTAGCTGCCGTCGGCATGCAGATGGGTAGACAGAATGCCCGGCGCTTCAGAAGCCCCCAGCACCACCGCCCCTGCGCCATCGCCAAACAGAATGATGGTGCCGCGATCTTCAGGATCCAGCGTGCGCGACAAGACGTCCGCGCCGATAACCAGCGCATGTTTGACCGCGCCGTTCTTCACGTACTGATCGGCCACGCTGAGCGCGTAAGTAAAGCCGGCACAGGCCGCAGCCAGATCGAACGCCGCGCAGTCTTTGATACCCAGCATTTGCTGCACCAGGCACGCCGCGCTCGGGAACGCGTGAGTGGTCGTGGTGGTCGCCACGACGATCAGCCCAATGTCTTCTTTAGCCACACCTGCCATTTCCAGCGCTTTCTCAGCGGCCTGGAAGCTCATCGTCGCGACGGTTTCATCCGCAGCGGCGATGCGACGTTCGCGGATACCGGTACGCGTGACGATCCATTCGTCAGAGGTATCCACCATTTTTTCCAAATCAGCATTGGTGCGCACTTGTACGGGCAAATAACTCCCCGTACCGAGAATCTTTGTATACATGTACGATCAGTCACTCTTAGGTAATACAGCCTCAAGGCGCGCAGCAATCCTTTCCGGGACTTGCCGCTGCACCGCCTGCACAGCCTGTTCGATTGCGACTGCAAACGCGTGAGGGTTCGCAGCGCCGTGGCTCTTGACTACGGTGCTGCGCAATCCTAACAGACATGCGCCATTATACTGGTCGGGGTTCAGGTGGCCGAACCGCTTAACCACCCGTTTTTGCAACCAACGGCCCAACAATTTCAGCCACCACGCTCGCTTGTTGCCGTCGCCGGACGATTTCAGCAGCGATAAGAACACCCTGACCACCCCTTCCATGGTTTTCAGGGTGACGTTGCCCACGAAGCCATCGCACACCAACACGTCGGTCTTGCCGGTGAGCAGCTCGTTTCCTTCCAGGTAACCAATATAGTTGATTGCCGGAGTATTTTTTAGCACAGCGGCCGCTTCGCGGATATTATCCAGGCCTTTGGTCTCTTCTTCGCCAATATTCAGCAGCGCCACCCGCGGTTGCGCAATGCCGATCACCTCTTCCGCCATCACCGCGCCCATCACGGCAAACTGCACCAGCATGGTGCTGTCGCACTCGACGTTGGCGCCCAAATCCAGCACCACGGTTTTACTGCGTTGCTGATTCGGGATCGCCGTCATCAGCGCCGGGCGCTCGATGCCTTCCAGCGGCTTGACCAACAGCTTCGCCAATCCCATCAGCGCACCGGTATTGCCGGCGCTGACGCAGCCCTGCGCTTTACCGCTGCTGAGCTGCTCGAGCGCAATACGCATCGACGTGCCGCGGCTGGCGCGTATCGCTTGTGAAGGTTTGGCGTCGCCGGCAATCACGGACTCGGCGGGCACGACTTGCAGACGCTCCAGAAGAACCGGATCGGCGTGGGCAAGCAAAGGGGAGATGACGTCGGGATTGCCGACCAGCAGGAGGTGAAGCTGTAAATTAGAGGCCAGTGCCTGCAACGAAGCAGGCACTGTGACGCAGGGACCGAAGTCCCCGCCCATTGCATCTAACGCCAGGGTTAGACGAGTCAAGGTATCGCTACTTAGCCGATAACCTTGCGACCGCGGTAGAAACCGTCGGCAGTGATGTGGTGACGACGGTGAGTTTCACCGGATACTTTGTCTACAGACAGAGTAGTCGTGGTCAGAGCATCGTGAGAACGACGCATGCCACGCTTGGAACGGGTTGGTTTATTCTGTTGTACGGCCATGGACCTTACTCCTCAATTACTTACGCTTTAAACTGGCTAATACGGCAAACGGATTCGGTTTCTCCGCCTCGGGAGGCAGTTGGCCAAATACCATGTCCGCTTCGGACACTTCACAGTGTTCAGATTCATGTACCGGAACGACAGGCAGTGAAAGAATAATTTCGTCTTCAATCATCGCCAACAGATCGACTTCGCCAAACTCGTCAACTTCGATCGGTTCGTACGCTTCCGGTAATGCCTCAGCCTGCTCATCATTGACGACCGGGCTAAAACAATATGTTGTGTGAACCTGATGTTCGAACGGGACTCCACAGCGTTGGCACATCAACGTTACCGTGACGTCCGCATGCCCTGTTATCACCGCGAGGCGTTGATTGTCGATATTGAACGACAACGACACCTCGACATCACTGTCCACACTGACCACGGAGTCGGCAACACGAGTAACCTGCTCAGGCGCATAGACACCAGCATAGTCCAGGCGTTTCTGAGCGGTACGTACCGCATCAATGGTCAAGGGTAATTTTACCTTTTGCATAGGGCGCGCATATTAACTTTGTAACGACATAGAGTCAAAGAAAAAGGCCGTAAAACGGCTCCTTTCACCAATATTCGCTTCCACAGCGGCCGACAGTTTAAAATGCCGTACCCATTTACGCTACGGTTTGCGAAAAAAATTATGCAGAGATTGCTTTTAGCCTCCACCTCACCCTATCGAAAAATGCTGCTGGAGAAGTTACGGCTGCCCTTCGACTGCGCCGCACCCGAGGTGGATGAAACCCCACTGCCGGGCGAAAGCGCCGAAGCGCTGGTGCTGCGCCTGGCGGCGGCGAAGGCTCAGGCGCTGGCCCTCGCCTATCCCGAGCATCTGATCATCGGCTCCGATCAGGTCTGCGTGATCGATGGCAACATCACCGGCAAGCCCCATACCGAGGAAAACGCCCGGGCGCAGCTGCGCCAGGCCAGCGCCCAGGCCGTAACCTTCTATACCGGCCTGGCGCTGTACAACGGCCGCAGCAAGCAGCTGCAGGCCCTGTGCGAGCCGTTCCACGTGCATTTTCGCGCGTTGAGCGAAGCGGAGATCGCCGCCTATGTACGTCTGGAGCAACCGCTGAACTGCGCGGGCAGTTTCAAGAGCGAGGGATTGGGGATCGCGCTGTTCGACAGGTTGGAAGGCCGGGACCCGAACGCCCTGATCGGCCTGCCGTTGATCGCGCTGTTTGAGATGTTGCGGGCTGAAGGCATCAACCCGCTGGTCTGACGCGGATTACTTGGCCACCTGCCGGCGCAGCACCTGCAGGCAGTGGCGCAGCTCTTGGTCTATCGGCGCTTCGATGCGCATCGTTTCGCCGGTGGCCGGATGCTCGAAGCGCAGCGCCGCGGCGTGCAGGAACAGCCGCTTCAGGCCGGTACCCGCCAGCTGGCGATCGAACTCGCGGTCGCCATAGCGATCGTCAAAGGCGATCGGATGCCCGGCATGCAGCGTGTGCACGCGGATCTGGTGAGTGCGCCCGGTGATCGGGCTGGCCTTCACCAGCGTGGCGAATTCGTAACGCTCTTCCACCTTGAAGCGGGTTTCCGAAGGCTTGCCTTCGCTGCTGACGCGCACGATGCGCTCACCGCTTTGCAGAATGTTTTTCAGCAGCGGCGCCTGTACGGCCTTGCAGTGGGACTGCCACTGGCCGCGCACCAGCGCCAGATAATCCTTCTGCATCCCCTTCAGCCGCAGCTGTTCATGCAGCGAGCGCAGCGCGGAGCGCTTCTTGGCCACCAGCAGCACGCCGGAGGTGTCGCGATCCAGACGGTGCACCAGCTCGAGGAAGCGGGCTTCCGGGCGCAGCGCGCGCAGCCCTTCGATCACGCCGAAGCTCAGGCCGCTGCCGCCGTGCACCGCGGTGCCGGAAGGCTTGTTGAGGATCAGCAGGTGGTCGTCTTCATACAGAATGCAATCGGCCAGTGCGGCTACCTTATCCAGCTTGGCCGACACCGGCGTCTCTTCGCGCTCGGCCACCCGCACCGGCGGCACGCGCACCACGTCGCCGGCCGCCAATTTGTATTCGACCTTGATGCGCCCTTTATTGACCCGCACCTCGCCCTTACGCACGATGCGATAAATCATGCTCTTCGGCACGCCTTTCAGGCGAGCGAGCAGAAAGTTGTCGATTCTCTGACCGGCTTCGTCGTCGGAAATCGTGATGAATTGTACTGCTGGATTGTTCGTTTTCATGGTGCGGGATTCTAAATAGAGCGCGTGAATAGCGCCACATCTTTTTCTGTGCTTAACTGTCTCTCTGACGGCGGGCGAAACCCCAGCGGACAATAAGGCAGCAAGCCGGTTTGAACGTTTGCGATTTCTTCCGCAGTTAAGGAAAAGTCACCTTGCTATAACGGCATCAGCAGTGGAATAATGCAGTCACTTTCCGCGTTGATTCTCGTTAAACAGGGAAAACGGTGGAATTATAAAATTTGTCTGATCGCGCAAAAACGCAGCAATGGCGTAAGACGTAATGCGAAATCAAACAATTAGCGGGCTGCGGGTTGCAGCTTGGCCGGCAAATGGAATCAGATCTGTCGACGTAAATCAGAGGCTATTCCCCTAGTAAAAGTGCTGTCTTTCACAAAGAAAAGCAGGCTTACCGAGATAATGCGCCCCTATGCAGGCGACAACCGTGAGGTTGACGGCTTTGCGAGAAGACACGGGGCTTTCGGTTTAACTCCGGCCATGAGGTTATTTTGCCCGCAGCTTTGTCGATAATGTAAAAATAACGAGTAAGTTAAGATGAAAAGAATGTTGATTAACGCAACTCAGCAGGAAGAGTTGCGTGTTGCCCTCGTAGATGGACAGCGGCTGTATGATTTGGATATCGAAAGTCCGGGTCATGAGCAGAAAAAAGCGAATATTTACAAAGGCAAAATCACCCGCATTGAACCAAGTCTTGAAGCAGCGTTCGTGGACTACGGCGCAGAACGACATGGTTTCCTCCCTCTTAAAGAAATCGCCCGCGAATACTTCCCTAGCAATTACTCTTCCCATGGCCGCCCGAACATCAAAGATGTGCTGCGCGAAGGCCAGGAAGTCATCGTTCAGGTAGACAAAGAAGAACGTGGCAACAAAGGCGCCGCCTTGACCACCTTCATCAGTCTCGCGGGCAGTTATCTGGTGCTGATGCCGAACAACCCGCGCGCCGGCGGTATTTCCCGCCGCATCGAGGGTGACGATCGCACCGAGCTGAAAGAAGCGCTCTCCTCGCTGCAACTGCCGGACGGCATGGGCCTGATCGTTCGCACCGCGGGCGTAGGCAAATCCGCCGACGCACTGCAGTGGGATCTCTCCTTCCGCCTGAAGCACTGGGAAGCGATTAAAAAAGCCGCCGAAGGCCGCCCCGCGCCGTTCCTGATCCACCAGGAAAGCAACGTTATCGTGCGCGCCTTCCGCGATTACCTGCGCCCGGACATCGGCGAAATCCTGATCGACAACCCGAAAATTCTCGATCTGGCCAAAGAGCACATCGCTGCGCTGGGCCGCCCGGATTTCAGCAGCAAAATCAAACTGTACAGCGGTGAAATCCCTCTGTTCAGCCAC
Organism: Serratia sp. CY33525; assembly: GCF_052169115.1. Taxonomy (NCBI): domain Bacteria; kingdom Pseudomonadati; phylum Pseudomonadota; class Gammaproteobacteria; order Enterobacterales; family Yersiniaceae; genus Serratia; species Serratia sp. CY33525. The sequence continues at coordinate 443,469 of NZ_JBJNLK010000004.1, forward strand.
TACCAGATCGAATCGCAGATCGAATCCGCCTTCCAGCGTGAAGTGCGCCTGCCGTCCGGCGGCTCGATCGTCATCGACAGCACCGAAGCGCTGACCGCCATCGACATCAACTCCGCCCGCGCCACCCGCGGTGGCGACATCGAAGAGACGGCGTTCAACACCAACCTGGAAGCGGCGGACGAGATCGCTCGCCAGCTGCGCCTGCGTGACCTTGGCGGCCTGATCGTCATCGACTTCATCGACATGACGCCGGTTCGCCACCAGCGCGAAGTGGAAAACCGCCTGCGCGATGCCGTGCGCCAAGACCGCGCGCGCATCCAGATCGGCCGCATTTCCCGTTTCGGCCTGCTGGAAATGTCCCGTCAGCGCCTCAGCCCGTCGCTGGGCGAATCCAGCCACCACGTGTGCCCACGCTGTAACGGCACCGGCACCATTCGCGACAACGAATCGCTGGCGCTGTCCATACTGCGCCTGATCGAAGAAGAAGCGCTGAAGGAAAACACCAAAGAAGTTCACGCTATCGTGCCGGTTCAGGTTGCTTCGTACCTGCTGAACGAAAAGCGCGAATCCGTCAGCGCGATCGAAAAACGTCAGGGTGGCGTGAAAGCCGTCATCGTGCCTAACGATGAAATGCAAACCCCGCACTACTCGGTGCTGCGTGTGCGCAAGGGCGAGGAAACCTCTACCCTCAGCTACCTGCTGCCGAAGCTGCATGAAGAAGACATGGAGCGCCCGCTGGAAGACGCGCCGATGGAACGCAAGCGTCCGGAGCAACCGGCCCTGGCTTCCTTCTCCCTGTCCGCCGATGCGCCACCGCCGGCTGAAGAACCTGTCGCCGTGGCCAAGCCTGCCGCTGCCGCCGCCAAAGCTAAAGCCGCAGCGCCGGCCGCCGCCAAGCCGGGCTTCCTGGGCCGCCTGTTCGGTGGTCTGAAGAGCCTGTTCGCCGGTGAGGAACAACCTGCCGTCGAAGAAACCAAACCGGCCGAAACGCCGAAGGCGGAAAGCAACGGTGAAAACCGTCGTCAGGATCGTCGCGGTCAGCGTCGCCAAGGCACCGGCCGTAAAGAGCGCGGTGAGCGTGGCGACCGTCCGGAACGCGGCGAGCGTAAAGAGCGCGGTGAAGGCCGTGACAATCGCGAGCGCGACAACCGTGAGCCACGTGAGAACCGCGAAGGCCGTGAATCGCGTGAATCCCGCGATGAACAGCGCCGTAACCGCCGCAACCAGCAGCAGAACGCGCCGGTAGCGGAGGAAACCGCCTCGGAAGACAGCGCTAAAGCACCGCGCGAAGATCAGCAGCAACGCCGTGAGCAGCGTGCTGAACGCCAGCGTCGTCGTCAGGAAGAAAAACGTCAGGCGCAGCAGGAAGTGAAAGCGCTGGAAAGCGTTGAAGCTGTCGAGAGCACCGACGAAGAGCAGGAAGAACGCCAGCAGCAGAACATGCAGCGCCGCCAGCGCCGCCCTCTGTCGCAGAAGGTGCGCATCCTGTCCGCGGAAGAAGAACTGCAGCGTGCAGCGGAAGAGCTGCTGGCGCCGAAAGCGCCGGTAGCGAAAGCCGAAGTCGCGCAGCCGACCGCCGACGACAGCGTCAAGCTGCTGCCGGAAACCGTTGCCGCTCAGCCGGAAGACGATGCCCAGGGCGAAAACCGTGGCAACGGCGAAGGCATGCCGCGCCGTTCCCGTCGTTCACCGCGCCACCTGCGCGTCAGCGGCCAGCGTCGTCGTCGTTACCGCGATGAGCGTTACCCGCTGCAGTCCCCAATGCCGCTGGCGGGCGCGTTCGCTTCGCCGGAAATGGCATCGGGCAAAGTCTGGGTAAGCTACCCGGTTGCTCAGGTTGAAGAAGCCGAAGTGCAGGCCGAAGCCGTAGAAGTAGAACAGGCAGCGGCAACGGTTGTTGCCGCAGCGGTTGAACAGCACAGCGTTGCCGTGGAAGAAACTCAGGCTGCGGCCAGCGTCAACGAGCCGGCACCAGAAGCCGCCGTTGAAACTGCGGCCGTTACCGTAACGGAAGAAGCTGCAGCCGTAGCGCCTGTCGTTGCCACCCCGGCCGAGGAAACCCCGGCGCCGGTGGAAGCCGCGCCGGCACCTGTCGCAGTTGAAGAACCGAAAGCGGAAGAGACTGCCCCGGCAGTGGAAGCCGAGCCGGTAGCTGAAACCGTTGCGGCAGAACCTGTGGTTGAAGACGAGCCTGTGGTCGACGCTGCGCCGGCAGAAGCTGCGCAAGCGGAAGAAACGCCAGTGGCAGAAGCAGCGCCTGCGCCAGCCGCCGTGGAAGCCGCTCCGGTCGAAAAAGCCCCGGCGCCAATCGCCGCAGAACCTGCGCCAGTGGTTGCTCAGCAGCCGGCACCGGTGAAAGCCGTGCAGGACGTACTGTACAAACACATCGCCACTGCGCCGATGACCAAAGCGCCTGCGCCGGCCTACGTGCCGGAAGAACGCAAGCACAGCGACTGGCAGCGCCCTTCCTTCAACTTTGAAGGCAAAGGCTCGGCAGGCGGCCATTCGGCGGTGAGCCAGGCCACCGCGCCGGCCACCAAGCCGCAGCCGGTTAACGAATAAGTTAATCTGCAGCTCTAAAAAAAAACCCGCCATCGGCGGGTTTTTTCTTGCCTGCAAAAAGGCTCAGGCTATCTTTTTCAGTTTTTTGATGTCTAAAACATCCAACTTGCCGTCAAGCCGGCTGACGAACTGCTGAAAATGCGCCGTCTCATTATGCTTATCCAGCGCTTCGCTGCTGGCCCAACGCTCAAAGAACACGAAAACGCCCGGCTTTTCCAGATCGCGATGCAAATCATATTGCAGGTTGCCCAACTCCTGGCGGCTCGGCTCGAGAATGTCGTGCACCGCTTCGCTGACGGCGTCTTCAAATCCCGCTTTCGCTTGCAGGGTGGCGATAACGCGTACTTCCATTGCTTTCTCCCTTTCCACTTGATGAAGGTCGACGGTATTGGCGTCGGCATCGTTGAAATCCCTGTTACTATGCGCCCGCCGCGCTATTGATTTCAACTTGTCGCCAACAAACAGATGCATCTCAGGCGCTTTCCGCTTATCCTTACACCCCGGCGTGAATAAACCCATTATTCGCTTTTCATTAGACGTATTTGACCGCCGGAGCCTAGCTAGATGACCGCACAACCTCAAGTTCTGAAAATCCGCCGCCCAGACGACTGGCATATCCACCTGCGTGACGACGAGATGCTGAAAACGGTGGTGCCCTATACCAGCCAGGTATTTGGCCGGGCGATCGTGATGCCGAACCTAGTTCCGCCCGTAACGACCGTGGCCGCCGCGCGCGCCTACCGCGATCGCATTCTGGCGGCGGTCCCGCAGGGTCACAACTTCACTCCGCTGATGACCTGCTATCTGACCAACTCCCTGGCGGCCAGTGAACTGGTCAACGGCTTTGAGCAAGGGGTGTTTACTGCCGCCAAGCTGTATCCGGCCAACGCCACCACCAACTCCAGCCACGGCGTCAGCGACGTGACCGGCATTTACCCGCTGTTCGAACAGATGCAAAAAATCGGCATGCCTTTGCTGATCCACGGCGAAGTGACCGACCCTGCCGTCGATATCTTCGACCGCGAGGCGCGCTTTATCGAGCAGGTGATGGAACCGATCCGCCAGCAGTTCCCGGAGCTGAAGATCGTCTTCGAGCACATCACCACCAAAGAAGCGGCGCAATATGTGCAGGCAGGCAATCGTTTCCTCGGCGCCACCATCACGCCGCAGCACCTGATGTTCAACCGCAACCACATGCTGGTCGGCGGCATTCGCCCACACCTGTTCTGCCTGCCGATCCTCAAGCGCAATGTCCATCAGGAAGCGCTGCGTCAGGCGGTCGCCAGCGGCTCGGATCGTTTCTTCCTCGGTACCGACTCCGCGCCGCACCTCAAGCATCGCAAAGAGTCCAGCTGCGGCTGCGCCGGCTGTTTCAACGCGCCGAATGCCATCCCGGCTTACGCCGCGGTGTTCGAACAGCTCGGCGCGCTGGCGCACTTTGAGGCCTTCTGCTCGCTCAACGGCCCGCGTTTCTATGGCCTGCCGCTCAACGAAGACTTCATCGAGCTGCAGCGCGTGCCGACCACCCAGCCGGAAGAGATCGCCCTGGGCAATGAATCCGTGATCCCCTTCCTGGCCGGTGAAACCCTGAACTGGTCGCTGAAAGACTGATATTTTTTCTTCGCCCTCTTGCCCCCGCAGTCGGTTAACTGTATAAATAAACAGTAAATCGCTTCGGGGGCAATTATGCGTGTTGAAGTCACTATAGATAAAACCCGGCCGCTGCCGTCGGGCGCCATTGAGGCGCTGACCGGTGAACTGGGCAAACGGGTCAATCGCCAGTTTCCAGACGCCGTCGTGCACGTACGTTATGCCGGCGCCAACGGGCTCTCCGTGCTGGGGGGCGCCAAAACCGACCGGGATCTGATCGAGGAAATCCTTCAGGAAACCTGGGAAAGCGCGGACGAGTGGTTCAGCGCAGAATAACACTGCAATGCTGTTTTTGCCGGGGGTCGCTCTCCGGCTTTTTTGTTTCTGGCGCCCAGCCCATTCATCGCTTACCCTTACTCTGGAACAAAATCCGCCTCAGCGCTGTATTTAACGCAAAGGAGTAAGCATGGCCCCGGACAAGGTGAAATCCGAAGACGCAATGACGTTTGGCGAACTGCTGGCGTTGATTGCCGATCAGAAAAGGCGCTTGAACGTACTGGAAGTGGCTTTCTCTTATCTGGCCTTCAGCCTGGATGACAAAGCCAACCAGCGGCTGATCCACAGCCTGAAGCTGGAATCGCACAGCCAGAATCGCGACGCCGAAACGCAAAAGCATTTCGCCCATTTGGCCGAAGAGCTGGAAAAATGTCTGTATGGTGCATCGCCACCTGCCGACGCGGAATAACGCGCCGCGCTGTACTCACCCACTGCAACACATACAAATTTGTAGAATAATTGCTCAAATAAATATTTATTTTGCAAATTTTGGTGACAACCCCCTCCACCGATGAAAGCGGATGCGTATACTGTAATTGCTCTCATGATGATGAGCCGCATTGATCCTCGTTAGTCACTCACGGTAGTTACTACTCAATAAGGGGTCTTTATGGACAGAAATGATGAAGTAATTCAGACGCACCCGCTTGTCGGTTGGGATATCAGTACTGTCGACGTTTACGACGCCATGATGATACGCCTTCATTACCTGTCTTCACTAGACCAAACGCCCGAAGAAGCCCAAGTAGACAGAACGCTTTGGCTGACCACAGATGTCGCCCGTCAATTAATCAATATCTTAGAGGCCGGCATCGCCAAGATTGAAGCTACGGATTATCAGGATCTTGATCGCAGAAAACATTGATTCATCGTCCCCTAACCCCTAAGGCGCCGCGCCCCATCCCCGGCGCCTTTTTCTTTGCCTTTCGCCGTTCAATCAGTGCATTGCGCCCGCCAACCTTTTATCATGGGGCGATAAGAATTCGCTATCAGAGAGGGTGGGCACGTGGAATATGATTTGATTGTGGTGGGCAGCGGTTCAGTCGGCGCAGCGGCAGGGTATTACGCAACCCGCGCCGGCTTGAAAGTGCTGATGATCGACAGCGCCATTCCCCCGCACCGCAACGGCAGCCATCACGGCGATACCCGCATCATCCGTCACGCTTACGGCGAAGGTGAAAAGTACGTGCCGCTGGTGCTGCGCGCGCAGGCGTTGTGGAATGCGCTGATTCAACATTCCGTCGAGGAACTGTTCCAGTCGTGCGGCGTACTCAACCTGGGGCCGCAGCACTCCGAATTCATTCGCAATGCTCAGCAGAGCGCGCAAAAATTCCGCCTGAACGCACAAACCCTCAGCGCCGAACAGATTGCTCAACGCTGGCCGGAATTCCGCACGCCGGAAGGTTACGTCGGCGTTTTCGAGCCGGACGCCGGCTTCCTACGTTCCGAACTGGCGGTGGCCAGCCTGATCAAGCTGGCGAAAGAGGCCGGCTGCAGCCAGTTGTTCAACTGTCCGGTCAGTGCGGTGGAGCCTATCGATGGCGGCGTTGCAGTCGTCACCGGCGAAGGGCGTTTCACGGCGCGAAAAGCGGTGGTCACCGCCGGCACCTGGGTGAAAGTGCTGTTGCCGCAGCTGCCGGTTGCGCCATTGCGCAAGGTATTCTCCTGGCATCAGGCGGATGGCCGCTACAGCGTGAACAATCGCTTCCCGGCCTTTACCGTTGAAGCGCAAGACGGCACGCACTATTACGGCTTCCCGGCGGATAACGACGGCCTGAAAGTGGGCAAACACGACGGTGGCCAGCCGATGGATGCCCCCGAGCAGCGTAAACCTTTCGGCAGCCACGCCAGCGACGGTACCGAAGTCTTCACCTTCCTGCGGCAGTTTTTACCGGGTGTAGGCGTATGTTTACACGGCGAAGCCTGCAGTTATGACATGAGCCCCGACGAAGACTTTATTATCGATACCCTGCCGGAGTGCGATCGCCTGATGGTCATCAGCGGATTGAGCGGCCACGGCTTCAAGTTCGCCAGCGCACTGGGCGAGATTGCCGCGCTGTTCGCGCAGGACAAAGCGCCGCCGGTCGACGTCTCCAGCTTTGGTCTGAAACGATTTAGCTAAGCAAAGGCTGTCGCTGTCCTGGTTCCCGTCGAGCCCTGGGCAGCGAAATCTGACGGTTACAATTTCTTAACCTGCTAACTCTTTTAAATACCAAGTAAAAATTCTTATAACGGAAATTTCTTGCATTCAGCAGTTGAATTTCCGAATTGAACACTTGCAGTGTAAGTCCTATTTTACAGAAGATATGCTCCATCGGCTTTCAACAAGGACGTCACCATGAAACTACTTGTCGTGGACGAATGCTGCTTCACCCGGGTCGGTATAGCCAGCTACTTTGCTGATAGTGGGATTACGACGATCAAGTGCTGCCACAGCATTGAGTACGCTACGCCGCTGTTGGCCAGCTTTCAGCCGAGCCACATTCTGGTGAACCTCAGCAATCAGTGCCGCTATAACGAAGCGGACGCACAGCTGCTGGCGTTTATGGAGGCCAGCCAGTCTGCCTTGATGTTTATCTATCTCGATACGCCTTACCCTTACAGCGAAACGCCAATGCGCATCGCCGATAACGCGTTTCTGTTCAATAAAAGCATTCTGCCGCTCACCTTACGCACGCTGCGCGAAAATCCGCTGGCGCTGGCCGATGACGGCGAAGAGCGTTCCCTGTTCAGCCCGCAGGAACTGACGGTGATGAAATATTGGATGGCGGAGATGCCCAACTACCGCATCGCGAAAAAACTGCAAATTAGCTCGCATACGGTGTACGTGCACAAGCGGCACATCACGGAGAAGATCAACGCGCGCAACCGGCTGGAGTTCTACTCGTTGTATAACGTGCTGCGTTATTTCTACCCGCCGAACACGCCAACGAACTCGACGCCGTTGGCGCTGCTGGCGGTATGACATCAAGCCTGCGATAACGCAGGCTTTTTTATCGCCATTCTTCCAGCACTCATGCGCGGCGCGCTATAAAAGACGCCGAGAAAAGGACTATAATCAAAAGTCTCTTTCTTCTGGCGGCTGAAATGTTAAACCGAATACTGGCGGCTATCGTCAACAACGTGCGTGAGCACCTGGTGCTGTATCTTTGCCTGTGGCTGGTGCTGCTGGCGCTGGATGTCTACTTTTTCTTCGTGCTGTAACCCATGCCGTCGTCATTTCCCCGATTGAGCTTCAACCGCTTCGGCGATCCCGCCCAGGTGCTGACGCTGCAGCAGGTGAACAGGCCGCCGCTGCGCCCCGGCCGGCTGCTGCTGCAGATGCGCTATGCCCCGATCAATCCTTCCGACCTGATCCCGATTCACGGCCAATACGCGCACCGTATCGCCCTGCCGCAGGTGCCGGGCTATGAAGGCGCAGGCGTCATCGTCGATCCGCAGAGCGGGCGCTCGACCGGCCGACGCGCGCTGGCGGTAGCGGGTGACGGCAGTTGGCAAACCTTCGTCACGCTGCCTGAGGATCGGGTGGTGTGGGTGCCGGACGACATCGACGACAACGACGCGGCACAGATTTACATCAACCCGCTCACCTGCTGGGTGCTGCTGACGCAATGGCTGCCGCTCAACGCCGGCGACGTGCTGCTGCTCAACGGCGGCGGCTCCGCCGTTAGCCTGCTGTTGGCGCAGCTGACGGCGCTGCGTGGTATTCGTCTGGCGGTGGTAGTGCGCAACGCCGCCCATCGCCAGGCGCTGCTGGCCGCCGGCGCCTGGCGCGTTATCGAAGCGCCGCAGCTGGCGAAAATGACCCATTTTGGCGCCCGCGCCGCCATCGACTGCATCGGCGGAGAAGACGGATTGCAGCTGGCGCGAGCGGTTCGCTCCGGCGGCGATTTCGTGGCGCTGGGCCTTTTAGGCGGGTGCCAGGTGGACTGGCGGCGCGTAGTGGACGAGTTAAAGCTGCGCGCTTCGCTGTTCCACCTGCGTAAATGGAATGCGCAGGCGGCGCCGGCGCAGTGGCAAACGGCGTTTTATCAGCTATTCCAGCTGCTGCGCCGCGGCCAGCTGGCGCTGCGCCCGCCCGCCGCGATTTACCCTCTGCATCAGTACGCAGCTGCGCTGCAACACGCCGCGCAGCCCGGCGTCAGCGGAAAAATCTTCCTTACTCCGGCGCCGCCGGAGGCTGGCGCGGCGGGCGGCCGTCCCCCAGGATAACCGCCAGCCGATAGCCGCCCTCGGTGGTCTCCAGCGCGATGCGCGCCACGATCGTCAGCGGCACCGACAGCAACATGCCCACCGGGCCGAGCAGCCAACCCCAAAAGATCAGCGACAGGAACACCACCAACGTCGACAGCCCCAGCCCGCGCCCCATCACCCGCGGTTCGAGGATATTGCCGATCACCATGTTGACAGCGATAAAGCCGCCCGCCACCACCAACGCATCGCCCAATCCGTTGAACAGCAGCGCCTGAATCAACGGTGGAATGGCGGCCAATACCGAGCCAATATTGGGGATATAGTTGAGCAGAAACGCCAGCAGCCCCCAGATAAAGGCGAAGCGCACCCCGACCGCCGCCAGGAAGATCCAGACGATTACCCCGGTGGCCAGGCTGATGATGGTTTTAATCACCAGATAGCGCGTCACGCCGTCCAGCGCCCGCCGCATCGCGGCGAGGCCTTCGTTCGGCTTATCCAACGCCTGCTGCAGCTTATAAGGCAGCAGCTGCACTTCAAACAGCATAAACACCACGGTCATCAGCAGCAGGAAGACGTTGGTCATGGCGCCAGACAGGTGCCCCAGCATGCGGGTAACCAGATTCATCGCCGCGCTGGGATCGACATACTGCAGCATCGCTTCGCTGGAGAGGCTGATATTGAAGCGATCGGCGTAATGCTGCAGCTCGCGCAGTTTCTCGATCATCATGCCGCGGTACTGCGGCAGCGAGCGGGCGAACTCGTTCAGCGAAGCGCCCAGCATGCCGATAAACAGCATCACGACCACGATCACCGCCGTCACCAGCAGCGTCACCCCAAGGATGCGCGGCACCCGGCGGCGTTCCAGCATCGTGACCAGCGGGTTCAGCACCATGGCGAGGAATACCGCCAGTAGAAACGGCACCACGATGTCGGCGGCGGCTTTCACCCCGGCCAAAATGATCACCAACATCGCCAACAGGACGGCCAAACGCAGGCTGCTGTCGGTTACTCGGGTTCGGCCCATGACGTTTCCTTGTTATTTCACTGGGTTAACCGGCCACAAAGAGCCGACTCTTGGCGCTAATGGTAGCAAAGTCGGCCGTCACGCCGCAGAGGATTTAGCGTAACCGTTCGAATAATTTAATCTTTCCGCCCTGCTCTTCACCGCAAGAAATAGGCATAACCTTTGCCAACCAATAATCCCGCCCAGCAATCCATGAACGGTTTACGTAAAATGACAAAAGCTGACATTAATAGATAATAAGCCTAATTTTCAACAACTAGCATAATCGCCACGTGAAAGAAATCATATCATCTTCAACGATTTATCTGATGAACTCCGAACATCTCAAACAAATTCACTGACTAATATTTCTAAGAAGTAACATAGTTAAATTTATTATTGATTTTATGTTTCCTAAAGTTTAATTATTGCAGCCAGCCAATCGGTAATCGAAGGAAACAGGATGCTCTGGAAAAATACCGCCGATCGTTTCGGCCATGTGTCAGTGTTGATCCACTGGCTGGTGGCGCTGACGGTGTACGGCATGTTCGCCCTCGGCCTGTGGATGGTCACGCTGGGCTATTACGACGTCTGGTACCACCAGGCGCCGGAGATCCACAAAAGCATCGGCACGCTGCTGTTCATCGTGATGGTGATCCGCGTGATCTGGCGCTTTGTCTCGCCGCCGCCCAAGCCTCTGGCCAGCTATGGCCGCCTCACTCGCGTCAGCGCCATTCTCGCGCATCTGGCGCTGTATGCCGTGCTGTTCGGCATTCTGATCAGCGGCTATCTGATCTCGACCGCCGACGGCCAACCGATCAGCGTATTCGGCTGGTTCGACGTACCCGCCACCGTGACCGGCATGGCGGAACAGGCCGACACCGCCGGCGCCATACACCTTTACCTGGCCTGGGCCGTGGTAGTGCTCTCGGTACTGCACGGGCTGGCCGCGCTTAAACATCACTTTATCGATCGTGATGTCACTTTGAAACGGATGCTGGGTAGCAGCGCCGATTAACCTTTGGATTTATGGAGATTGCTATGTTGAAAAAGACCGTATTGGGCCTGACCGCAGGCGCCCTGCTGCTGAGCGCCGGTTCCGCACTGGCGGCGGACTACAAGATCGACAAACAGGGCCAGCACGCCTTTATCGAGTTCCGCATCCAGCACCTGGGTTACAGCTGGCTGTACGGCAGCTTTAAAGACTTCGACGGCGGCTTCACCTTCGACGAAAAAGATCCTTCGAAGGACAAGGTCAACGTGACCATCAATACCGCCAGCGTCGACACCAACCACGCCGAACGCGACAAGCACCTGCGCAGCGCCGAGTTCCTCAACGTGGAGAAGAACAAGCAGGCCAAGTTTGAATCCACCGAAGTGAAGAAAAGCGGCGACGGTTATGCGGTGGTCGGTAACCTGACGCTGAACGGCGTGACCAAACCGGTTACGCTGGACGCCAAACTGATTGGCCAGGGCAACGATCCGTGGGGCGGCTACCGCGCCGGCTTTGAAGCCAACGGCAAGATCAAGCTGAAAGATTTCGGCATCACCACCGATCTGGGCCCGGCGTCGCAAGACGTTGAGCTGATCATCTCCGTAGAAGGCGTGCGCGAGAAATAAGTAAAAAAGCCCGGCTTGGCGGCCGGGCTTCTCATTTCCTCAGGCTCAGCGGGCTGGACCTTCTTCTTCCGGTGCCGGAATGTGCATCGTAGTCTGCAACAGGCCTTTCGACTTATTGAAGATCTTGACGCCGTTTTCCCGGCCGGCACGGCGCGCGCGTTGCTCTTCGCGCGGCAGCTTCAGCTCTTCGCGGCAAATCTCGCTGCAGCACCCTTCAAACTTGGCGGCGCAGCTCGGGCACTGAATGAACAGCAGGTGGCAACCGTCGTTTTTGCAGTTGGTGTGGGTGTCGCACGGCGCCCCGCACTGGTGGCAGTTGGCGATCACATCGTCGGAAATGCGCTCGCCCATGCGCTCATCGAACACGAAGTTTTTGCCGATAAACTTCAGCGGCAGCCCCTGCTCTTTCGCTTTGCGGGCGTACTCGATGATCCCGCCTTCCACGTGGTAGATGTTTTTAAAGCCGTTGTGCAGCATATAGGCGCTGGCTTTTTCACAGCGAATACCGCCGGTGCAGTACATGACGATGTTTTTGTCTTTGCTGTCCTGCAGCATCTCCACCGCCATCGGCAGCTGATCGCGGAAGGTATCCGACGGCACCTCGATGGCGTTTTCGAAGTGACCGACTTCGTACTCATAGTGGTTGCGCATATCGACGAACACCGTATTCGGATCGTCGATCATCTGATTGACGCGATCGGCCTGCAGATATTCGCCGACGTTGCTTGGGTCAAAGCTCTCGTCATCGATGCCGTCGGCCACGATGCGCTCGCGCACCTTGAGGCGCAGCACCCAGAAGGATTTTCCGTCGTCTTCGAGCGCGATATTCAGGCGAACCTGATCCAGCGCCGGGTGCGAGGCGAACAGCGCGGCTTTGAACGCGTCGAAGTTATGCTGCGGCACGCTGATCTGCGCGTTGATGCCCTCTTTCGCCACGTAGATGCGGCCGAACACCTTCAATTTTTCGAACTGAACGTACAGGCTGTCGCGAAACGCTTTGGGATCGTCGATGGAGAAATATTTGTAAAAAGAAACTGTGGTGCGCGGCTCGGTTTCCGCCAGCATGCGCGCCTTCAGTTCCTCATTAGAAATTCGGTTATGTAACACTGGCATGGTGTACTTTCCTGTCTTTCGGGAGGTGACTGATTATCGCGCGCAGCCTGCCGGCCCGCGCGCGGCGCACATCATACCCGAAAAACCGCCGCCGCGCAGCCCTGGCGCAAACGCCCCGTTCAGCGTCCGCCGCCTTCGGTAAACGCGGAAGCCAGTATACCGAGCGCCATCATCACGCCGGCGAGCGCCAATATCGCGTTCACCTGCAGATGCGCGCCGACGCTGCCGACCGCCGCGCCCAAAACCAGCAGCCCCGCACTGATCCATGGTGCCAACATATTTACCCTCTGAATAATTACCAGCAATAATATCGCCATTATCTTTGGCAGGAAAGATTGTGGAAAAATTCGGCATTCGATGCATATTTAACGCCCAAAAAGGGATTTTAATGCGTTGTGTTTTCCCGGATCGCCAGAAAAATGCCACAATAGTCGCAAACAAACGGCAGAAACGAACCTTGCCGCCGAGCTCACCCGGCTGCCAGACCATGCTATGACTCTGTCATTACACTTAAACAACCGTATTCAAACAGAGAACCCATGACTCAAGTTCCTACTTTCAATCGTTCCTTATTGCACCCGCGCTACTGGCTGACCTGGGTCGGCATCGGCTTGCTGTATCTGCTGGTGTTGCTGCCTTATCCCGTCATCTACTGGCTCGGCACCTCGATTGGGCGATTTTCCATGCGCTTTCTCAAGCGACGCGTCGCTATCGCCCAGCGTAACCTCGAGCTCTGTTTTCCCGACATGCCGCAGGCCGAACGCGATGCGCTGGTGGTAAAGAATTTCGAATCGGTCGGCATGGGGCTGTTTGAAACCGGCATGGCGTGGTTCTGGCCCAACTGGCGCATCGAGCGCTGGTTCAAGGTCAGCGGCCTGGAGCACATCCAAAAGGCCCGCGACAACCAGCAGGGCGTGTTGCTGATTGGCCTGCACTTTTTGACGCTGGAGCTGGGCGCGCGCATCTTCGGCATTCACAACCCGGGCATCGGCGTTTACCGCCCGCACGACAACAAGCTGATGGACTGGCTGCAAACCTGGGGCCGCATGCGTTCCAACAAATCGATGCTGGATCGCAAAGACATCAAAGGCATGATCCGCGCCCTGAAACAGGGCGATATCATCTGGTATGCGCCGGATCACGACTACGGCCCGCGCAGCAGCGTATTCGTGCCGCTGTTCGCGGTAGACAAAGCCGCCACCACCACCGGCAGTTACGTGCTGGTGCGGATGGGCAAACCGGCGATCATTCCGTTCACCCCGCGCCGCCTGCCGGACGGCAAAGGCTATGAGCTGATCATGCAGCCGGCGGTGGAAAACTTCCCGCTGGATAACGAACTCGATGCCGCCGCTTTTATGAATAAAGTGGTGGAAAAAGAGATCCTGATGGCGCCGGATCAATATATGTGGCTGCATCGCCGCTTCAAGACCCGCCCGGAAGGCGAGCCTTCGCTCTACTGATAAAGCAAACCCGCCGCCGGCGGGTTTTTTATTGCGCGCCTCTTGAGAATCGACGGCGAGGGTGGGATGGTAAAGCCTTTGCCGCCAACCCCGGAGCCGCCATGTACATTGTCAGCCTGACCTACCATCGCCCGATCGCCGACGTCGACAGCCACCTTGACGGGCACATCGCCTGGCTTAAGAAATATTTTCAGGACGGCACCTTCATCGCCTCCGGCCGCAAGAATCCCCGCACCGGCGGCGTGATCCTGGCCAAGGGCATTGAGCGTGCGCGGCTGGACGCCATCCTGGCCGAAGATCCGTTTAACGCCGTGGCCCACTACGAGGTCACTGACTTTAGCGCCACCACCACCGCCGCCGGTTTCGAGGCGCTGGCCGGCCTATAAAACGCTGAAAATTCCGCGCGCCAAGCGCGGAATAAGGTTTAAGCGTCATTTTTAAAACTTTATTTCATTTTTCGCCCTATTCCCGTCCTCTGGTTTGCCGTAGCCGCGCCGGCGGCGCATACTTATCAGGCTAACTTTCACGTTTTGCCCTCCATCTTTTTGCCGCCGGCAAAACGCGTCACCTTTCGGCAATGGACATTTATGGCTTCGGCAGCAGAACCCGTTAACTGGAAACGCAACCTTTTCGTCGCCTGGGTAGGGTGCTTTCTCACCGGCGCCGCCTTCAGCCTGGTGATGCCGTTTCTGCCGCTGTACGTCGAGACCCTGGGCGTAACCGGCCATCAGGCGCTCAACATGTGGTCCGGTCTGCTGTTCAGCATTACCTTCCTGTTTTCCGCTATCGCCGCGCCGTTCTGGGGCGCCCTGGCCGACCGACGCGGCCGTAAACTGATGTTGCTGCGCTCGGCGTTGGGCATGGCGATCGTCATGGTGCTGATGGGCATGGCGCAAACAGTCTGGCAGTTTCTCGCGCTGCGGGCGGTGCTGGGGTTGCTTGGCGGGTTCATACCCAACGCCAACGCGCTGATCGCCACCCAGGTGCCGCGCAACCGCAGCGGCTGGGCGCTCGGCACCCTGTCAACCGGCGGCGTCGGCGGCGCGCTGATCGGCCCGTTGATCGGCGGCCTGCTGGCCGATCTGTACGGCCTGCGCCCGGTGTTTTATATCACCGCCGCGGTGCTGTTCGTCTGCTTCGTGCTGACGCTGCTGTATGTCAAAGAGCAATTTACCCCGGTGCAAAAGCGCGACATGTTGCACGCACGGCAGGTGTTCGCCTCGTTGAAGAACCCGAAGCTGGTGCTCAGCCTGTTCGTCACCACCATGATCATCCAGATCGCCACCGGCTCAATTGCCCCGATCCTGACGCTGTATGTGCGCGATCTGGCCGGCGCGACCCATAATCTGGCGTTTATCAGCGGGCTGATCGCCTCGGTGCCCGGCGTCGCGGCATTGATGAGCGCCCCACGGCTGGGCAAGCTGGGCGATCGCATCGGCCCGGAACGCATTCTGGTCTTTATGCTGATCGTCTCGGTGCTGCTGCTGATCCCGATGGCGTTCGTGCAAACACCGTGGCAGCTCGGCGTACTGCGCTTTCTGCTGGGGGCGGCCGACGGCGCGCTGCTGCCGGCGGTACAGACGCTGTTGATTTATAACTGCACCAATCAGGTCGCCGGCCGAATTTTCAGCTACAACCAGTCGTTCCGCGACGTCGGCAACGTCAGCGGCCCGCTGCTCGGCGCCGCGGTCTCCGCCGGCTACGGTTTTCGCGCGGTCTTCGCCGTCACCGCTTTGGTGGTGCTGTTCAACGCCGGTTATTCCTGGTGGTGTCTGCGGCGGCGGCCGGGCTATATGCGGGAAGACACGCTGCAGGAAGAACAATAGCTGCATTTATCGCCAATTTACGCGATTGGCCGGATCAACGGCGCGTTTCCCCTACTTTTAATAATGCTTCCTGCGGGCCGGCGAATTTTCGCCCCACTCGGAACATTCTTACTACAACATCTTGTTTACCAACAATTAATTAACTTTCAGCGCATAAAACCCGCTGTCAATCATATTCCTGCCACAACCAACAGAAAAACCAGAAAAGGAGATGCTTGTCGACTTTTCGTCTAAAAAATGGGATACAGGTACTAGACAAAACCAACGACCAGTTATCAAATGGTTAAATAATATCATGCCAGATGTGAACCATCGGCCAAGTGAAGAAAAGGTCAGCACGCTTTCCACGGTTTATCAGCGTTGCAGCCGCGGTTTTGTCGGGTAATCCGCATTGGGCGGATCGCCTTCATTAAATACACATACAACCACAGTACGGGCTGCAGCCATGCAGCGCCTTTTTATTGGGAAATCGTTATGCAATCCTCTGTCAATAAGTCAGAAAGCCGGACCTTCTTCGGCCATCCCTATCCGCTGGGTTCTCTGTTCTTCACCGAAATGTGGGAGCGCTTTTCGTTCTACGGCATCCGTCCGCTGCTGATCCTGTTTATGGCCGCCACCGTATACGACGGCGGCCTGGGTCTGGCGCGCGAGAACGCGTCGGCGATCGTCGGCATCTTCGCCGGCAGCATGTACCTGGCGGCGCTGCCGGGCGGCTGGCTGGCGGACAACTGGCTCGGCCAACGCAAGGCCGTTTGGTACGGTTCGATTCTGATCGCCCTCGGCCACCTGTCGATCGCCCTGTCCGCGGTGATGGGCACCAACCTGTTCTTCATCGGCCTGATGTTCATCGTGCTCGGTTCCGGCCTGTTCAAGACCTGTATCTCGGTGATGGTCGGCACGCTGTACAAGAAAGGCGATGCGCGCCGCGACGGCGGTTTCTCGCTGTTCTACATGGGCATCAACATCGGTTCGTTCATCGCCCCGTTGATCTCCGGCTGGCTGATCAAGTCACACGGCTGGCACTGGGGCTTCGGCATCGGCGGTATCGGGATGCTGGTGGCGCTGGTGATCTTCCGCGTGTTCGCCGTCCCGGCGATGAAACGCTATGACCGCGAAGTGGGCCTGGATTCCACCTGGAACAGCCCGGTCGCGAAGAAAAAAGGCGTCGGCGCCTGGCTGCTGGCATTGGCGGTAGGCCTGGCTGCGGTCATCGTGCTGATCGCTCAGGGCACCATCGTCATCAACCCGGTCGAAGTAGCCAGCGTGCTGGTGTACGTGATCGCCGCGTCGGTCACCCTGTACTTCATCTATCTGTTCGCCTTTGCCGGCCTGAGCCGCAAAGAGCGCGCTCGCCTGCTGGTGTGCTTTATCCTGCTGATCTCCGCCGCGTTCTTCTGGTCGGCGTTTGAACAGAAACCGACCTCGTTCAACCTGTTCGCCAACGATTACACCAATCGCATGGTCGGCGGCTTCGAGATCCCGGCGGTGTGGTTCCAGTCGATCAACGCCCTGTTCATCATCCTGCTGGCGCCGGTGTTCAGCTGGGCCTGGCCTGCGCTGGCGCGCAATAACGTGCGCCCGAGCAGCATTACCAAGTTCGTGATCGGTATCCTGTGCGCCGCCGGCGGTTTCGGCCTGATGATGCTGGCCGCGCAGAATGTGCTGAGCAACGGCGGCGCCGGCGTATCGCCGATGTGGCTGGTGGGCAGTATCCTGATGCTGACGCTGGGTGAGCTGTGCCTGAGCCCGATCGGCCTGGCCACCATGACGCTGCTGGCGCCGGAGAGAATGCGCGGGCAAATGATGGGGCTGTGGTTCTGCGCCAGCGCGCTGGGCAACCTGGCGGCCGGTCTGATCGGCGGTCACGTCAAGGCCGACCAACTGGATATGCTGCCGGATCTGTTCGCTCGCTGCTCAGTCGCGCTGCTGATCTGCGCCGCCGTGCTTATCGTGCTGATCGTGCCGATTCGCCGCATGCTGGAAAATACCCAGTCCAAGAGCGTGCAAAAACCGGCGACCAACGCCTGACGGATAACCCGTTTTTATCTCGCAAACCGGCGCTCGAGGCGCCGGTTTTTTTTATGCTTGCCAGGCCTGATGTTGCAGGACCACCCGGTAGCCGTCAGGATCTTCAAAGGTTTGCCCCGCCCTATCCCAATAGGGGTTATAGGCGACAACCGCCAAGAATCCCGCCGCCCGCATCCGCTCACACGCGGCTCGCCATTCGTTCTCATCCGGCAGATAAAACACCAGCAGATGATCCTGCGTCGGCGCCTGTCCTACCCGCACCCCGCGATGCTGCGTGAACTCCAGATGGTAGGCATGCTGCGGATGCCCGATCATAATGCCGTCAAAGCCCTGATGATCGACAAACTCGCCCAGCCTTTCAAACCCCAACCCGCGGCAATACAGCGTGGCAATCTCTTGCAACCGATCGGTCGGGCGCGCAATGCGCAACACCGCCTTGGCTATCGACATGAACGCCTCCACCTCATGATAATCTCATACAGCGCCATGCCCACCAGCATCGCCAGCAGGAACGGCCATACCCGTTGTATTTCCGCCCCCGCCAACACCCAGGCGGGGCCAGGGCAAATGCCAGCGATGCCCCAACCGACGCCGAACAGCGCGCTGCCCGCCAGCAAACGGCGATCCACACGCCCGGCGGCCGGGATCTGCAGCGGTTCGCCCAACAGGCTCCGCTCGCGTCGCCGCGCCCACAAGAAGGCCGGCGCCGCCACCGCGATCGCCCCAACCATCACCAGCGCCAGCGAAGGATCCCACTGGCCGGTAATATCGAGAAACGCCAGCACTTTGGCCGGATTAGCCATGCCGGCGACGATCAGCCCCAGACCGAAAATCACGCCGCTCAGCAGCGCCAACAGGGATTTAAACATCTCACCCTCCCAGCAAGTGGCGCATCAGCCACACGGTCATAAAACCCAGCAGCATAAACACCGCCGTGGCGGCCAGCGAACGCGGCGCCAGCCGCGCGACGCCGCACACGCCGTGCCCGCTGGTGCAACCGCTGCCCAATCGTGTCCCCACCCCCACCAACAGCCCTGCTACCGCCAGCCCGCCGCTGCCGGCCGCGATCTCAGCAGACGGCAAAGCCGCTGCGGCAGCATACAGCCAGGGGGAAATCAGCAACCCGCCAAGAAATGCGGCGCGCCAGCCCCGCTCGCGGCCACCCGCGCTCAATAAACCGCCGGTAATGCCGCTGATGCCGGCGATCCGGCCGTTGAACAGCAGCAGCAGCGCCACCGCTGCGCCGATAATGGCTCCGCCCGCCAGCGCGGAATACGGCGTGAAGTGTTGCCAGTCAATGGTCATCGCGGTTCTCCGGCTGTGGGCAATAGAGTTGATACAGGGTATGGAGCAGCGCCAGCGCTTTGGCATCGGCCACCGCATAGTAAATCTGCTTGCCGGCGCGTCGGGTGGAGACCAATCCCTCCTCGCGCAGCACGCCAAGCTGCTGGGACAGCGTCGGCTGGCGGATATCCAGCGCCTGCGCCAGCTCGCTCACCGCCATCTCGCCCTGGCTGAGCCGGCACAGCAGCAACAGCCGATCTTCGTTGCCCAAGGTGCGCAGCATCGCGCCAGCCTGCGCCGCCGCCTTGCGCATCGCGTCAATATCCATTGCCCCTCCATCAATTTATAAAATTATATAATATTATTTTATAAACCATTCCGCCGTACCGCGCCACAGACTGGTGTGAAACAGCGCCGCATGGCATGCTGTCTTCCCCCTTTTGCCGCGCGGAGCCTGCTTACGATGCTGTTGTTTCACGACGTTCTGCCGCCCGACCAGCCTGTCCGGCCGTTGGCCAAGGATTATCGCCACGGCGACAGCGAGCCGGATCACTACCATCACTGCGCGCAGCTGATTCACAGCCTGAGCGGCGTGGTGCAGGTCACGACCCGGCTCGGCAGTTGGGTGGTGCCGCCCGGCCGCGGCGTCTGGGTGCCGGCTAAGGTGGTGCACAGTCTGCGCATTACCGGCCAGGTGGCAGCCAGGACGCTGTTCGTCGATCCGCTGGCGCGCGCCGATCTGCCGGCCCAATGCCAGGTGGTGCAGGTTTCTCCGCTGCTGCGCGAGTTGATTATCTGTGCGGTGGAGATTGCGCCCGATTACCCGAGCGGCGGACGCGATGAACGCGTCATGGAACTGATTCTGGATGAGTTGCGGATGCTGCCGATCCTGCCGCTGCACCTGCCTGAACCGCGTGAGCCATCGCTGCTCGCCCTGTGCCGCCATATCCAGGCTACGCTGGCGCAGCCCTGGACGCTGGAACAGGCGGCCGCTCATCTCAGCGTCAGCGGACGCACCCTGTCGCGGCGCTTCCAGCGCGAAACCGGGCTGCATTTTAGCGATTGGGTGCGACGCGCCCGTTTGCTGGCGGCGCTGAACGCGCTGGCGACCGGCCGCTCGGTGTTGGAAGTGGCGCTGGATCTCGGCTATGACAGCCCCAGCGCGTTCAGCGCCATGTTTCGTCGAGTGCTGGGGGTCGCGCCCAGCGACTATTTCAGCCCGGCCGCGCCGACGTTGACGCCAGATAGCGTCCGGCGACGTTGAGCAGCGCCTGCAGCGAGGCGCTGGCGGAGTCGACGTCGATGCCAACGCCGTAGGTCGCCTCACCCTGCGGCAACGAGCAGCGAATATAGGCCACCGCCCGGCTGTCGCTCTGGTGCCCCAGCGTATGCTCGTGGTAATCCTCGATCGCCAGCGGCAAGCCGAAGCGCTGGCGCAGCGCATCCACCGCGCTGGAAAGCAGGCCATTGCCGGCGCCCTGCAGCCGCAGCGGCTCTCCCTCACAGGCAACCCGCGCATTGAAGCTGTAGGCCTCTACGCCGTGGCTTTCCGTCTGGTAGCTCAGCAGCTGCAAGCGCGGTTGCTCCACCAACCCATAGGTGTCGCGGAATAAGCGCCACAGCTGCGCGCCGCTCATTTCCTTGCCGCTGCCGTCGGTCGCGCGCTGCACCACCTGGCTGAAATCAATCTGCAAACCGCGCGGCAACGCCAGCCCGTGATTTTGTTCCAACAGCCAGGCGGCCCCGCTTTTGCCGGACTGGCTGTTGACCCGGATCACCGCCTCATAGCTGCAGCCGACATCGGCGGGATCGAGCGGCAGGTAAGGCACCTGCCACCAGCCATCCTGGCGCTGGCGCTGGGCGGCGAAGCCTTTTTTAATCGCATCCTGATGCGAACCGGAGAAGGCGGTAAACACCAACTCGCCGGCATAAGGATGGCGAGGGTGCACCGGCAGCTGATTGCACAGCTCCACCACCTCCACCACCTGCTTCAGGCGGCTGAAGTCCAGGCCCGGCGCCACGCCCTGGGTATAGAGATTCAACGCCAGCGTAACCAGATCGACGTTGCCGGTGCGCTCTCCGTTGCCGAACAGGCAGCCTTCGACCCGATCGGCGCCAGCCAACAGCGCCAGCTCCGCGCAGGCCACGCCGGTGCCGCGATCGTTATGCGGATGCACGCTGATCGTTACATCGGCGCGGCGGCTAAAGTGGCGACAGAACCATTCAATCTGATCGGCATACACATTGGGCGTGCTCACTTCCACCGTCGCCGGCAGATTGATGATCATCGGCCGCTGCGGCCCCGGTTGCCACACCGCCGCCACCGCTTCGCAGATCTCCAGCGCGAACGCCAATTCAGTAAAACAGAAGGTTTCCGGCGAATACTCGAAGCACCAGGCGGTATCGGGCTGTGCCTCGCACTGCCGGCGAATGCGCCGCGCGCCGTTCACCGCCAGCGCCACGGTGGCGGCCTTATCCTGGCGGAACACGATGTCGCGAAACACCGGCGCCGTGGCGTTGTACAGATGCACGATAGCCCGTGGCGCCCCCTGCAGCGCCTCGAAGGTGCGGTCGATCAGATCGTCGCGCGACTGCGTCAGCACCTGAATCGTGACGTCGTCCGGGATCAGCTGCTCGTCAATCAGCGTGCGCACAAAATCGAAATCCGTTTGCGACGCCGAAGGGAAAGCCACTTCAATTTCTTTGAAACCACACTGCAACAGCAATTGATAGAACTCGCGCTTGCGCGCGTTATCCATCGGTTCCGCCAGCGCCTGGTTGCCGTCGCGCAGATCGCTGGAGCACCAGCGCGGCGCCTGCCGCAGCGTACGCGCAGGCCATTGGCGGTCCGGCAACGCCACCGGCGGGAAGGGTCGATATTTGCTTGAAGGGTCGATTAACATGGGCTTCTCCTGACGCCTGAATGAACGATAACGCCATTATTTCCCGCCCTCGCCGCCTCTTCTCCCGCTTTGCGGACAACCATCGTCGCAATGCGGACAACAAAAAAATTTGCATCCTGCGCCAGTGAGACAACAATTAGGTTTGACGTTTCCCCCACCGCACCGGCAGTGCCGCCGGGCGCTCTACTCTCATTGTCAACGGAGGCGAACATGAGCCTGTATGCAACCCTGGAAGAAGCCATCGAGGCCGCACGCGAAGAGTTTATCGACACCGCCGAAGGCGGCGGCGATGACGAACCGCCGGTGCCGCAGCAGTTCAATCTGCAAAAGTACGTGATGCAGGATGGCGACACGATGTGGCAGGCCGAGTTCTTCGAGGAAGAAGGCGAAGCGGTGGAGTGCCTGCCGCTGCGCAGCGGTGCGGCGGCGCAGGCAATCTTCGACGGTGACTACGACGAGGTGGAGATCACCGCCGAGTGGATAGATGAAAATACCCTGTACGAATGGGAAGAAGGCGACTTCCAGCTCGAGCCGCCGCTGGATACCGAAGAAGGCCAGGCCGCGGCCGATGAGTGGGATGAACGTTAACCCGCACTACGCACTCATCGCCAAGGAGGCAGCATGAATATTCGCCGGGCTCGCCCCACCGACTACCCCGCCATTTTGCAGTTGCAGGGGGAAAACGTGCCGGAAGCGCTCGACGAGCGCCAAAAACGGCAGGGATTTATCGTATCGCGCATGAATGAGGCGCAGCTGGCGGCGATCAACCGCGGCATCGGCATACTAGTGGCTGAACAGGAAAACCAACTGGCAGGCTTTGTTTGCCTGATGCCCGCCGACGTGCAACCGCGCCCGCCGGTGGTGGACGCGATGCTGGCGACGCTCGCCACGCAATCCTTCGCCGGACGCGCGCTGAATGAACTGCGGGTGTTTCTCTACGGCCCGGTCTGCCTCGCCGCCGCCTGGCGCGGCAAAGGCGTGCTGAAGCGCCTTTACGCTGCGGTCAAAGCGCATACCAGCCATGACTACGACGTGGGCGCGCTGTTTATCGACGACGACAATCCGCATTCGTTGGCCGCTCACGTGCAAGGGCTGGGCATGACGGCGCTGGCGCCTTTCCATTGCGGGCAGAAAGGCTATCAGCTGGTGGTGTTCGCCACCCGCTGAGCGGGTTTATTCATAGGGGCCGTGCTGGGCATCGAACGGCAGCATAACGGTGTCCACCACCATCGACAGCGGCACGTCTATCACCGTGACGTAACGCCAGGGCGTATCGCGCAGATCCCACTGCACGCCGGGATAGTACTGGTGGCCATGCCCCGCGCCGGGCACGGTGCGGCTGATAATGCTGCCGCAGCCGGTCAGGGCCATCACGCCGGCCGCCACGCAGGCCAGCCGAAGGTAGGAAGAGAGATTCACGACATTGACTCTGAGCAAGGGGGTTGTTTCGCGAGTGAACAACGCATCGGCCGCAGTCTACCACAGTTCCCTTTCTCCGCCGGCACCGGCGCACGTAAGCAAAAGGTAAAAAAAACGGGGAATGCGCCATGCGCATTCCCCGTCTGGGCGTTGCCGTTCAGCGATTAACGCCGGCCCGTTGGGTGCGCCAGCGGGTTGTGCGGCAACTGCTGATAGTGCTCACGCCAGGCGGCGCCTTCCGGCAACAGCCAGACGCGCTGGTGCAAACGAGCCAGCGTGACCGGATCGCTCAGCAGCTCCAGACGTTTGCCCTTCGCCAGCTTCTCCGGCCCCAGCTGCAGCGCTTCGTTCACCCGCTCCTCGCGGTTGCGATCGAGCGTCGCGCGCAGATGGTGACGCGCCGTCGCCAACGCCGTCGCCAGCGCGTTGAAGGACGGGTTGACCACCGCATGCATAAAGCCGTTGGTCAGCGCGCGATTGCGGTTGAGATGCAGGTATTCTTCCGTCGCCAACAGCTCACGCGGCGGGTTGTACTCTTCCGGGATCAGGAACAGCTTGGCGCGTTTGCTCTTCATGCCCAGCGTCGCGCGGCTCGACAGCACCGACACGAACGGCGACAGGATCAGCGAGAACACGATCGGCGCCAACCACCACAGGAAGCGCAGATCCAGCCACGCCATGCCGCCGGCCCACACCAGGCCCAGCAACATCTGCGAGCCATGGCGGCGGAAGGCTTCGCCCCACGGCGTATCGTCGTCGTCACGCTGCGGCGAATTCCACACCACTTCCCAACCGAGGAAGGCGCTCACCACGAACACGGTATGGAACAGCATGCGCACCGGTGCCAGCAGCACCGAGAACAGCATTTCCATCAGCATCGAAATGAACAGACGGAACGCCCCGCCGTACTCTTTCGCGCCCTTGGCCCAGATCAGCACGATGCTGAGCAGCTTCGGCAGGAACAACAGCACCAGCGTGGTGGAGAACAGCGCTATCGCCAGCTCGGGCCGCCACTGCGGCCAGACCGGGAACAGCTGCCGCGGCTGCAGGAAGTATTGCGGTTCCATCAGGGTGTGCACCACCTGCAACGCGGTGGAGAGCGCCAGGAACATGAACCACAGCGGCGCCGACAGGTAGGACATCACGCCGGTGAGGAACACCGCGCGGTGCACCGGGTGCATGCCCTTCACCAGGAACAGGCGGAAGTTCATCAGGTTGCCGTGGCACCAGCGACGGTCGCGTTTCAGCTCGTCCAGCAGGTTTGGCGGCAGCTCTTCGTAACTGCCCGGCAGATCGTAAGCGATCCACACGCCCCAACCGGCGCGGCGCATCAGCGCCGCTTCAACGAAGTCGTGCGACAAGATTGAACCGGCGAAGGAGCCCTCGCCCGGCAGTGGCGCCAGCGCACAGTGCTCGATAAACGGCTTCACGCGGATGATGGCGTTATGGCCCCAGTAGTGTGACTCGCCCAGCTGCCAGAAATGCAGGCCAGCGGTAAACAGCGGCCCGTAAACGCGGGTAGCGAACTGCTGCACGCGCGCATACAGGGTATCCATGCCGGACGCCTTCGGCGCGGACTGGATGATGCCGGCGTTCGGGTTGGCTTCCATCAGACGCACCAGCCCGGTGAGGCATTCGCCGCTCATCACGCTGTCGGCATCCAGGATCACCATGTAGCTGTACTCACCGCCCCAACGACGGCAGAAGTCGTCGATGTTGCCGCTCTTGCGTTTGACGCGGCGGCGGCGACGGCGATAGAAGATGCGGCCGTGGCCGTCGACATCGCGGCACAGCTCCATCCACGCCTTTTGCTCCGCCACGCAGATGTCCGGATCGTAGCTGTCGCTCAAGACGTAGATATCGAAGTGTTCCAGCTGACCGGTCGCGGCGACGGACTCATAGGTCGCACGCAGGCCGGCGAAAACGCGTTCGACGTCTTCGTTGCAGATCGGCATGATCAGCGCGGTGCGGTGCGCCGGATTGATCGGCTCATCGCCCTTGATGGTGGAGGAAATGCTGTATTTGTCCTTGCCGATCAGCAGCTGCAGGAAGCCCATCAGCGCGGTCCAGAAACCGGCCGAGACCCAGCAGAACAGTATGGCGAACAGGATCAGAATGCCGGTTTGCAGCACATATGGCAGCAGCTGCAGCACCGACTGCATCAGATCCTGATCCAGCATGGCGATAGGATCGATCAGCGCCCAGCCCTGATAAGGCAAGATGGTTTTCATGTACCAGGTGGCGATGCCGGTTTGCACCAGCATCAGCACCAGCAGCACATAACGGCGCATGGAGCCGACGGTACGCCAGCGGTTCTCGGCCTCGGCCTCCTCTTTGGTGGCGTGCCGGTTGTGCGGCGAACGCCCCAGCAGAGAATCCCAGAAGCGCGCCACCGGGTTGGTGCGCCAGGCTTCCGGGAACATGGTGGTTCGTTTGATCGGCGGCGTCGCCTTCAGAATGGCGCGCCCTTCGGCGTCGGTATCGAAGTCGTCATCGCTGACCGCATCCGGCCAGGCGTTTTCGATACGCGGTTTGACCGAGGCCAGCGCCACGTCATCCGCCGACAGGCTATTGACGTTGGCGTCGGCGGCGCCCATCTGCCGATGGAGCGCCTCCAGTGCCTGAGCGTCATCCGCCGTTTGAGGGTTGAGCGCCTCCGACCGCTCGGCGGTCAGAGGCAGCGCCGCAAGATAATCCTGGGCGGGTTGAGTAGGCTTATTCATTGGCAGGTAGCTGATAGCTCCAGGTTTCCGACAGAGTCTTATCGCCATTGACCAGCGCCGCGCGCATTTCTACCGGCTTCTTGTCGTCTTTCACTTTCAGACGCACCGTCAGGCGCCAGCCTTTGGTCACTGGGTTATAGCGGACGTTGTTTTCCACCATTTCACCGTTGTCGCCGATGCTGATCTGAGAGGCGACCGGGGTATTGGCGTCCAGCCCTTTCAGCACCGGGCCGACGAAGTCGACCAGGAAGGCCACGCTGCCGTCTGGCTCGCGAATCAGGTTGGACTGCTTCACGTCACCGGTCGAACGCATGGTGCGGGCCACATAGGCGATGTCCTGCGAATGCAGTTTGTCTTCATCGCGGGTGAAGTTCAGGCGGTAGCTCAGCGTCAGCGGCTTTTTGGCTTCCGGCAGCGTATCCGGCGTCCAGAACGCGACGATGTTGTCGTTGGTTTCATCCGCCGTCGGGATCTCCACCAGCTCAACCTTGCCTTTGCCCCAGTCGCCCTTCGGTTCAATCCAGGCGCTCGGGCGCAGATCGTAACGATCGTCCAGATCTTCATATTCTTTGAAGTTGCGGCCGCGCTGCAGCAGACCGAAGCCTTTCGGATTCTCGACGGTATAGGTGCTGACGGACAGGTGTTTAGGATTGTTCAGCGGGCGCCAGATCCACTCGCCGTTGCCGGCATGGATAGACAGGCCGTTGGAGTCGTGCAACGCCGGACGATAGTTCAACGTCGGCGACGGCTGGTTCGGCCCGAACAGGAACATGCTGGTCAGCGGCGCCAGGCCCAGTTTGCCCACCTTGTCGCGCAGGAACACTTTGGACTCGACGTCCACGGTGGTGTCGCGGCCCGGGATCACCGTGAAACGGTAAGCGCCGGTGGCGCGCGGGGAATCCAGCAGCGCATAGATCACCAGGTGCTTGTCGCCCTGCTTCGGACGCTCAACCCAGAATTCGCGGAAACGCGGGAACTCTTCGCCGGACGGCAAAGCGGTATCGATGGCCAGGCCGCGAGCGGAAAGCCCGTAAACCTGCCCTTTACCCACCACGCGGAAATAGCTCGCGCCAAGCAGGCTCATGATCTCATCGTTTTTGTCGGCGCTGTTGACCGGGTAGAGCACCTTAAAGCCGGCAAAACCGAGATTTTTCACCGATTCAGGGTCGTGTTTGACCGAACCGAAGTTGAAGTAATCCGGGCTGTACTTGATCTGTTTTACGCTGGTGGAGGTGACTTCGTTGATTTTCACCGGCGTATCGAAGTACATCCCCTGATGATAAAACTCAAGCTTGAAAGGGGTTTTCAGCTTGCTCCAATAGGCTTTATCGTGATTGAACTGAATCTGCTGATAGTCTGCGAACTTCATCTCGCGGAACTGAGAAGGAAGGTTGCTCTTCGGGGCTTCGAAACCTTTCGCCGCCAGATCCTGCGCCTGCTTGGCCACATCATCAATAGAAAAGGCCCATGCCGGCGAACTGAACAGCGTGAACAATACGGTAGCACCTAACCAACGAACGCTCGCGGCGCGTGGTTGTCCGGATAATATATTAACTAGCACATCCCCCCCTATTCGTGTGCTCAAATCATTTAAATCCATATTAATGGATTACTCAGCTTTCCGACAACATGATAAATGGATGGTTCATGTTTACGGCTCATTGTTTAAGCAGCTGATGGAACACCAGCGTAGCAAGCCGCGCAACAAGACGCTATGGAAAAATGCGGGGGGCTATAGTAGGGTTCCGGATAACAATTTAACGTTTGACGACTTATTAAGCGTGTTAATGAACTCTCGATTAAATCACCAGCGGTAATCTATGACTAAAGGCAGCAAACAGCGCGAGTTTTTTCTCGACTCCATCAGAGCCTATTTGATGTTGCTCGGCATCCCGTTTCACCTCTCCCTGATCTATTCCAGCCACGCCTGGGCGGTGAACAGCCCGTCGCCCTCTTTCTCGCTCACGGTGCTGAACGACTTCATCCACGCCTTCCGCATGCAGGTGTTCTTCGTGATCTCCGGCTACTTCTCCTACATGCTTTACGAGCGTTACGAGCGCCACCAGTGGCTGAAGGTCCGGCTGGAGCGGGTGGCGATCCCGCTGTTGAGTTCCATCCCGCTAATCACGGTGCCGCAGTTTTTCATGCTGAAATATTTCACCGATAAATTAAACGGCTGGGATGAGTTTTCTCTCTATCAGAAAATAAATGTAACAGTTTGGGAATTGGTGTCTCATCTTTGGTTCTTATTGACCCTGTCATTGTTAACCTGCGCCTGCTTTTATCTGTTCCGCAACATCAAGCGTCAACCCCGTGAACATATTCCTGCGTTAATAAACAGAATGCGTGGATTAGGAAACATCTCACTGTATTTCTTTATTTATGCGATATGCTATTCGGCCGCGCACCGCATTATTTTAATTTTTGCACCGCAGCTATTATCCAACGGCCTGTTCAATTTCGTGGTGATGGAGACGATGTTCTACCTGCCGTTCTTCATCCTCGGCGCTTATGCGTTTAAGTATGTGTGGCTTAAGGAGATTTTTCTGCGCCGCTCACCGCTGGCGCTGCTCGGTTCGCTGCTGTTGTTTATCGCATATATGCTGAACCAAAAGCTGCTGGCGCACAGCAGCTATATGTTCGAGCTGGAAGTGGTGATCAAAACCCTAATGGGGATCCTGATGACCAACGTGGCGTTCTCTTTCGGACATAACCTGCTGAATTATCACTCGCCGCGCATCACCTATCTGGTCAACGCCTCGCTGTTTATATATCTGGTGCACCATCCGTTGACCCTGATATATGGCGCTTTCGTGACGCCTTATATCGGCAACAACCTGTTGGGATTCTTGCTGGGCCTGCTGTTTGTGTTCTCGCTGGCCTTCGCGTTATATGAACTGCACAAACGCGTTCCGCTGCTGCGCTTCCTGTTCTCCGGCAAGCCGCAATAACCTTGGCCCCTGTAACCCAGAACATTTGCAGGGGCTTTCTGTCATATTACCGCCGCGCAAAAAGCCTATACTGGTCGTTTGCATGCAGAGCACACATTGCTCAGCCTGACGTCGCCCGTTAGGGCAAAGTGATACGGCTGCATAGATAACCTAGCCGTTATAACTGCAATGCATAAGTAGAAATCCGGATCCCTGCCTTACGGTAGTGATTGGGCTCAACACCCCCGAAGGGCTGCGCGATCGTTTAATTCATTCGATGGCGTTAGCTGCATCTCCCTTCCGTCACGACAGAGAGGATTTTGAATGACCGACAAGAACACCCCGGCTCAGGAAGCCATAGCGGAAAACGCCACCCTGCTGAAGATCCTCGGCAGGTTGCTGTCCGCGCTGGACGCCTCAATCAGCGGCAAAGAACGCAGCATTCTGGTCGCTGAGCTCTCCAACTTCAATCTCGACGGCATTTCCGAAGCGGAAAGCAAGCTGGCCTCCGAGCTGATCAAACGGGCGCTGGAATCGCTCGATCATTAATCCTACCGCGCCTGCAAACCATTAAGCCTGCCTGCGCGGGCTTAATGGTTTTTCCCTCAGCCACGATCGAACATTGTTGCCGAAGCAGAAATACAGCAGCCTGATAATGTTGGATAAAAGGCAGGAATCTCCCTCTTCTCCTCACTTTCTTCGTTTAATCACACCAAAGGGCAATAATTGATTGGTTGTTTTCGCAATCAGCCTTGGCGTTTTACCCACTAAACACGTTATCATCGACACACTCGCAGTGCCCCCTATCCCCCAACCTCAGGAGAGCGATATTTTGGATGCCAGCACCATTAACAGTTTGTTCGTCATCGGTGCCGTGCTGGTGGGGGCAAGCATTCTGCTCAGCTCATTTTCTTCCCGGCTCGGCATTCCGATCCTGGTGATCTTCCTGGCGATCGGCATGTTGGCCGGCGTCGATGGCCCCGGCGGCATCGTCTTCAGCAATTACCCCGTCGCTTATCTGGTCAGCAACCTCGCGTTGGCGGTGATCCTGCTCGACGGCGGCATGCGAACCCGGGTCAGCTCTTTCCGCGTCGCCCTGTGGCCGGCGCTGTCTCTCGCCACCATCGGCGTGGTGATCACCGCCGGTCTGACCGGCATGGCCGCCGCCTGGCTGTTCAATCTCGATCTGCTGCAGGGGCTGCTGATCGGCGCCATTATCGGTTCCACCGACGCCGCCGCGGTATTCTCCCTCTTGGGGGGCAAAGGTTTGAACGAACGCGTCAGCGCCACGCTGGAGATCGAATCCGGCAGCAACGATCCGATGGCGGTGTTTCTCACCATCACGCTGATTGCGATGATCGCCGCCGGGGAAACCGCGCTGAGCTGGGCCTTCCCGCTGCATCTGATGCAGCAGTTCGGTATGGGCATCGTCTTCGGTCTGGGCGGCGGCTGGCTGCTGCTGACGCTGATCAACCACATCAAACTGGCGGACGGCCTCTATCCGCTGCTGGCGGTGAGCGGCGGCATTCTTATTTTTGCGCTGACCACCGCGCTGGACGGCAGCGGCATTCTGGCGGTGTATCTGTGCGGCCTGCTGCTGGGCAACCGGCCGATCCGCAACCGGCACGGCATCGTACAAACCTTCGACGGCCTGGCGTGGCTCAGCCAGATCGGCATGTTCCTGGTGCTTGGCCTGCTGCTCAACCCGCACGAGCTGCTGCCGATCGCCATCCCTGCCCTGCTGCTGTCGCTGTGGATGATCCTGTTCGCCCGTCCGCTGTCGGTGTTTATCGGCCTGCTGCCGTTTCGCAGCTTTACCCTGCGCGAGCGCGGCTTTATTTCCTGGGTCGGCCTGCGCGGCGCGGTGCCGGTGATCCTGGCGGTGTTCCCGATGATGGCCGGGCTGCCCAACGCCCAGCTGTTTTTCAACGTGGCGTTCTTCGTGGTGCTGGTCTCCCTGCTGCTGCAAGGCACCACGCTGTCGTTTGCCGCCAAAAAAGCCAAGGTGATCGTGCCGCCGGCGCTGACGCCGATCTCCCGCGTTGGGCTGGACGTGCACCCGGAAAACCAGTGGGAACAGTTCGTGTATCAGCTTTCGGCGGAAAACTGGTGCGTCGGCGCGGCGTTGCGGGAACTGAAGATGCCACCCAATACCCGCATCGCCGCCCTGTTCCGCGGCAAAGAACTGCTGCATCCAAGCGGCAGTACCCGCCTGCGGGAGAACGATATTCTGTGCGTTATCGGCCATGAGCACGACCTGCCCATCCTCGGCAAACTGTTCAGCCAGGCGCCGGCCGTGACGCTCGACGAGCGCTTCTTCGGCGACTTTATCCTGCAGTCGGATGCCCGTTTAAGCGACATCTCGCAGCTTTATGGCCTCAATCTGCAAGACGACGTGGACGAGCAGCAGACGCTGGGCCAGTTCGTCATTCAGCTGATCGGCGGCGAACCGGTGATCGGCGACCAGGTGGAATGGGACGGCCTGACCTGGACCATCGCCGAAATGGACGGCAATCAAGTCAGCAAGATAGGCGTGCGGATCGTAACCGACTGACGCTGCCGCACCGGCTGCGTTATCAGACGAGGGAACTTCTGGCCTTAAGAACGTTCTTAATCACTATCATGATGCATGAAATAGGGCGTCGCTGAATTATATCCCTTTGATATAAAAACTTAACAGCGGCGTCCACAGGGATTAAGGACGTGAACGGCAAGACTCGATTTCTTTCGGTAATGATGCTTATGGCGCTGGGCGTAGCAGCGCTCGATCTCAGCATCGCCGGTTTGGTCCATAGACTTTTAATTGGATAATTTCAACGTGACGCAGCAGGAACAAGAAAAAGACATTCTGGGGAAAATACTGGTGACGGTGTCCGCGCTTTGCCTGATTCTGGTGGCGACGTTGCTAATCTGGGGATTCGTGCTGGATTGACACCCCACGACGCTCAGACATAAAAAAAACCGCCGCGGCGGTTTTTTTTATGGGGCAGGCGATCAGATCTTGCAACCTTCACAGTCCGCTTCGTCTTCGAGGAACTCAGGGACCTCTTTTACCTTTTGCGCCGCTTTTTCTTCGGCTTTCGCCAGTTCGGCATCGATATCAAAATCGAAAATATCATCACTCATCGCTTGATCCTCATTCTGCTTCGCGTTCAAACGCTGAGTATAATCGACAAGCCGCCGGCCGGAAACCTTTCAGTTTGCCGCCGCCAGCTGCGGCTGCTCATCCTGCGGCTTTTTTCCGTACGCCATGTCGTACACGTCGTAGAAGTCGATTTCGCCTTTGTTGCCGATGATCACGCGCATCTTCTGTTTCAGCGCGGCGCCGATGGACGGCTCCTCCAGCAGTTGCTGCACCGCATAGGGCGACAGCGCGCGGGTAAAGTACCACTCGCCGTTGTAGCAAACCCGCAGATCCAGCACCCCGATGTCCTCGAAGCGGTATACCGGCCGGATCTCGATCAGCAGCATGGCGAACATGAACAGCACAAAAGCGGTGAAGCCCAGGAAAGCATATATCCCCATGTACGGCACCTGGTACATCACGGCGATCACCGCGAAATAACCGGCGAACATGGCAAGGCACAGATAGCGGTGAGTGCGAGCGAATTCGCTGTTGAAGCGCGGCTTGCCGTCACGCCCTTCGCGCCGATTGATCTGTTCAATCTCTTTAACCAAGATGCTTTTAATCGCGTCCATCGTTACAACCTTATGCTGGAAACAGCATTGCCATCAAATCTCACCGCTAAAAGTACCACAAGTACAGTTTCGCCAGGTAGATCAGTTAGCCAACTTAATGGCTGCAACTGTTATAGTTCGGCTTCAGCGCGGTTGGGCGGCCTTGCCTTGCGCAAACATGAACATGCGCTGGGCCACATCGTCGGCCTGTTTGATTTTCTGCTTTTGCGGTTCGTTGCTGCGTTGAATGGCGCGGGCGTAGGCGATTTCATGGGCCTGATCGATCATCGCGATGATCCGATCGCGTTCGGTCTTTTCCATATTGCCCAACATGGTGGTGATAATCGCCTGATAAGCGTTGGACGCGGCGCTCAGCGCTTTCTCTCTCGCCTCGAGGGCGGCGACGCGTTGCAAGAGTTCCTGCAGTTGCTCGGAGTGAGACATATCGACCTCCTGTTGCCGGGCAGCAAGCCTGCCTGATTACAGTTTAGCAAAGGATCGAAAGAGAAAGAGGAAGGAAAGCCAGCGGTTACGGTAAAGCACACCCGAAAATCCCAACGAGGAGCCGATAGTGCAAATCAACCCGGGTGCGCTTTACGGTAAGCGCGGTGAGATGAAGGGAAGAAAGCTGGCGCGCTATGCAGGACTCGAACCCGCGTCTATCAATTTTCAAGCCAAAACAAGCCATTATAAAACCAATCACTCTGCCAACTGAGTTAATAGCGCGTTCCTTCGCTTCGGGGCGCCATTATCCATAACAACATTATGGACTCAAGCTTTTTTAGCATAATGCGCTGAATTTACAGATAAGTCTTAGGCTATCGACAGCGTTATGGCATTACGGCAGCTCAATAATCCGATAATCGCCGGCCATGAGCGGCTTGCACAAAATCTTGTAGCCATCGCTGTCAAAATGGCTGGCCGCACTCTGCAGCCGCTGCGCCTGCGCCAGGCTGCTGACCGAGCCCAGATAAAACCAATTGTGAATCACATGGTACTGACGCAGCGTCTCGCCCTGTTCTTCCAACGCCACGCGCCCGGCGAATGGCCAACAGGCGATGCGCAGTTGTTCAAGCGCCGCGCTGAGCCGCCGCGCATGTTCCTGCGCCGACTCCACGCCGCAGCAGGCGCCGGCGCACTTGCGCAGGCTGTAGCGGAAGCAGGCTCGCCCCGCGGGCAGCTTGTCGATCCCCAGCTTGCCATAACATAAACGATGCTCGTCGGCGATGGCGCGCAGTTTTTCCAGCGCGGCATGGCGATTGGCAAACAGCCCGTAGAGGTGGGGCGTGACGGCGAAATCGATCTCTTTGGCGTGGGCAATCGTCACCGTGTCCGCCTGCAGACGCAGCGCACACAGCTGTTTCGAGCGCCGCAGGCGTTTGTTGAACAACGGTTGTTGCTGCTTGATCAACTGCGCCTCCAGCAGCAATGCGCCCAACTCGCCGGCGGTCTCGATAAAGCTGATGCGCCGGGTTTGGCGCAGCATTTTCGCCTCGTCCTGCGCGCGAAAATGCGCCATTACGCGGCTGCGTACGTTGACGCTTTTACCGATGTAAAGCGGCAGGCTTTCGCTCTCGCCGTGGAACAAATAGACGCCCGGCCCCTTGGGCAACGGCGCCAGACAGGCGCGCAGGTGCTCCGGGTATTGGTAAATGTCGAGTTCCGGCTCGAGGCGGTTTGGCATCATGGCGGCGGCGTTATCCTGCTGATGAATGAATACTGGTTTTTTACCCAGTATAACGCGCCACACAGCCGGTTGCACCCCGAAGGATAATAACTCGCCGTGATCTTTAGCGGGAAAGCCTTTACTATCTCCTTTCCAGCGGGAAAGCGCCTCACGTTTAGCGCCAGTTCAAGCTGGCGCTGCCATGATGGCAGACTGGAACCGCCGCTTTTATCGTTATGGAAAACCTGGGCATGACTTCACTGAAACTCACCCCCCGTCGTCTGGCGTTGATCGCCGTCATCATTTTCATCTGCGTCGCCATCGCGCTGGCCCTCTATTGGCAACGCCCGCCGCAGCAGGATTACGTTACCGCAACGGCCCGCCTGGGCGATATCGAGAACGCCGTGCTGGCCACCGGGCGACTGGATGCCGTCGAACGCGTTAACGTCGGTGCGCGGGTCTCCGGTGAAGTGAAATCGCTGAAGGTCAAACTGGGCGATCGCGTCACCAAAGGGCAACCGATCGCCGACATCGACGATCTGCAACAGCGCAACGATCTGCGCAACGCCGAGGCGGCGCTGAACGTCATCAAGGCCGAACTGCAGGCCAAACAGGCGCAGCTGAAACAGGCCGAGTCGCGTTTCAAACGCCAGCGCCGCATGCTGAACGACGAAGCCAGCTCGCGGGAGGACTTCGAAACCGCCGAAGCCACGCTCGCCACCACCCGCGCCGAGCAGCTTTCGCTCAATGCCCGCCTGGTGCAGGCGCAGATTGAAGTCGACAAGAAAAAAATCGATCTGGGCTATACCCGCGTGGTCGCGCCGATGGACGGCATCGTCATCGCCGTGGTTACGCAGCAGGGGCAAACGGTCAACTCCAGCCAAAGTGCGCCGACCATCGTCAAGCTGGCGCGGCTGGATATGATGACCATCAAGGCGCAGATCTCCGAAGCCGACATCACCCGCATTTCACCGGGGCAAAAGGCGTACTTCACTATTTTTTCCGATCCGGATAAACGCTACGACGCCACGCTGCGCACCATCGAACTGGCGCCGGAATCGGTAATGAAAGACGACTCGCTCGCCGGCGCCAGCTCCGCCTCCGGTTCCGGCACCTCGAACGCGTCGGTCTATTACAACGCGCTGCTGGACGTGCCCAACCCGGAAAACCGCCTGCGCATCGCCATGACCGCGCAGGTGTCCTTGCTGCTCGGCGAAGCGAAGCACACCCTGCTGGTGCCGATCCAGGCAGTGCATAAAATCGATGGCAAAGAGCAGCAGGTGCAGGTGCTGACCCAAGACCAGCGGCTGGAAACGCGCAAAGTGACCACCGGCATCACCAACAACGTCGACATTCAGATCCTCAGCGGCCTGAAAGCCGGTGAAACCGTGGTGCTGTCACAGCCCGCCGCCAAGCCGGCTGAGGATGGCATCTTCCTGTGAACGCGATCATCGAGCTAAAAGGCATCAGCCGAACCTACACCAACGGCGGCCAGGCGCTGACGGTGTTGAAAGACATCGATTTGACCATCGCCGCCGGCGAACTGGTGGCGATCATCGGCGCCTCCGGTTCCGGCAAATCGACGCTGATGAACATCATGGGCTGCCTCGACGTGCCGGATCGCGGCGACTACTACATCAGCGGCCAGAACGCCGCCCACCTGTCGCCGGACGAACTGGCCCGCCTGCGCCGCGAGCATATCGGCTTTATCTTCCAGCGTTACCACCTGATGCCCGATCTCAGCGCGCTGGGCAACGTTGAGATTCCGGCCATCTACGCCAACGCCCGGCGCGATCAGCGGCGGCAGCGAGCGGCGCAACTGCTGGCGCGGTTGGGCCTGGAGGGGCGCGAAGACCACAAGCCCGGCCAGCTTTCCGGCGGCCAGCAGCAGCGCGTCAGCATCGCGCGCTCGCTGATCAACGGCGGCGAAATTATCCTGGCGGACGAACCGACCGGCGCGCTGGACACCCAATCCGGCCAGGAAGTGCTGGCGATCCTCAGCGAGCTGAACCAACGCGGCCACACCGTGGTGATCGTCACCCACGATATGAAAGTGGCGCAACATGCGCAGCGCGTCATCGAACTGCAAGACGGCAAAATCATCGCTGACAGCGGCCGCCAATCGGCACCCGCCGTCGCGCTACCGCGGCCGAACCGCAGCCGACAAAGCGGCTGGCAAAGTCTTATCGACCGCACCCGCGAGTCGCTGCACATGGCGCTGAAGGCGATGAACGCCCACCGCCTGCGCACCGCGTTGACCATGACCGGCATTATCTTCGGCATCGCCGCCGTGGTCACGGTGGTGGCGCTGGGCGAAGGCGCCAAACAGCGCACGCTGGAGAATATCAAGGGGCTCGGCACCAACGTGGTGAGCATCTATCCGGGGCGTGACTTCTTCGACGACGCCATCGACAGCATCCGCACCCTGGTGCCGGCCGATGCCGACGCGCTGGCGCAGCAAAGCTTCGTCGACAGCGTCAGCCCGGAAGTCAGCGCGTCCGACAGCATCCGTTTTCGCAGCAAATCCGCCACCGCGTCAATCACCGGCGTCGGCCGCGACTATTTCCGCGTCAACGGCATCACGCTGGTGCAAGGCGCCACCTTCCGCGACGATCGCAACGCGCTGCAGGAAGTGATCATCGACGACAATGCGCGCCAGGCGCTGTTCGGCGATTTCGGCGTCGAGCCGCTCGGCCAGATCGTGTTTCTCGGCTCGGTGCCGGCACGGGTGGTCGGCGTCGCCAAAAGCGAACACAGCTACGCGCCCAACCGCATCAGCGTTTGGATGCCCTACAGCACGGTGATGTACCGTATGGTCGGCAAAACCACGCTCAGCGGCATCACCGTGCGCTTGAAGGATGATGTCGCCAGCGAAGCCGCCGTCAGCGCCATCACGCAGTTGCTGACTCAGCGCCATGGCGTAAAAGATTTCATGACGTTCAACCGCGATCAGTTCCGTAAATCGATCGAGCGCACCTCGATGACGCTCAGTTTGCTGATCCTGATGGTGGCCTCGATCTCGCTGGTGATCGGCAGCCTGGGCGTGATGAACATCATGCTGGTCTCGGTGACCGAGCGCACCCATGAGATCGGCGTGCGCATGGCGGTCGGCGCAAGGCGCGGCGACATCATGCAACAGTTCATGATCGAGGCGGTGCTGGTCTGTTTGATCGGCGGCGCATTGGGCATCGCGCTGTCGTTCGCCGCCGGGTCGCTGTTCACCTCGCTGGCGGGCGGCATGTTCACCGCCATCTATTCCTGGCAAGCCGCCGCGACGGCGTTTTTCTGTTCAACCTTAATCGGCATGATCTTCGGTTATCTCCCCGCCCGCAAAGCGGCAAGGATGGATCCGGTCGTTTCATTGGCCAGCGAGTAACCCATGAAAATTTTATCTCCCCTGGCGTTAAGCCTCGCCGCCCTGCTCACCGCCGGCTGCGGCAATGCCCTGAAAAGCGACTACCGGGCGCCGCAGGTCAACTATCCGACGAGCTGGCAGCACGCCGCCGACAATGCCGCGCCGACGCCGTTCGACTGGCGCGATTTCCACGATCCCGAGCTCGATCGCTGGCTGCAACAGGTGACGGCCAGCAACAACGATCTGGCCGTCGCCGTGCTGCGCGTCTACCGTGCGCGGCTCGAGGCGGAACGCGTCGGCATCAGCACCGCCCCCGACGTCAACGCCTCGTTGAACAGC
This sequence comes from Serratia sp. CY33525, assembly GCF_052169115.1. Lineage (NCBI taxonomy): Bacteria > Pseudomonadati > Pseudomonadota > Gammaproteobacteria > Enterobacterales > Yersiniaceae > Serratia > Serratia sp. CY33525. The sequence goes on from NZ_JBJNLK010000004.1 coordinate 481,498, forward strand.
GGCATCAATCGCCCGCTGTCGGAGTCCTCCGCCTGGAATAAAACCAGCGGCGCGACGCTCTCTACGAGCTATGAAGTCGACCTTTGGGGCAAACTGGCGCGCCAGCGCGATGCCGCCGAGTGGGCCAGCCAGGCTTCCGCGCAGGATCTGCAGACGGCGCGCCTGACGCTGCTGGCCAACGCCGCCACGAATTACTGGCGCATCGGCTTCCTCAATCAGCAGATCGGCGTCAGCCAGGCGAGCATCGCCTACGCCAAACAGACGCTGCGGCTGGCCAACGCCCGCTACCGGGCCGGCAGCATCTCGGCGCTGGACGTGGTGAACGCGGAACAGAACGTGCTGACGCAGGAAAGCCGGCTGCTGGCGTTGCAACACGATCGTCAACAGGCGCTGAATGAACAGGCGGTGCTGCTGGGCGCGCCTACAGGCCAGGCCACCATCGCGCCCGCACGCCTGCCGACGACGGCGATGCCGCAGATCAACACCGGCATTCCCGCCAGCGTCTTGAGCCGGCGCCCGGATCTCAGCGCCAAAGAGCTGCGGTTGCGCGCCGCCCTGGCCAACGTCGACGAGAAACGTCTGCAGTACTATCCCGCGTTCAGCCTGACCGGTTCGCTGGGCGCCAGCAGCAGCGCGCTGCTGGAGTTCCTGCGCAACCCGACGGGCAGCCTCGGTGCCGGCCTGACGCTGCCGTTCCTGCAATGGCGGCAAATGGGGGTGGATATCAAGATCGCCCGTAACGACTACGAACAGCAGGTGCTGGAATTCAGGCAGGCGCTGTACAAGGCGATGGGCGATGTGAACAACGCCCTGTCGCTGCGCGCACAGCTGCGGGCGCAAGAGACGCAGCTGCAGGCCTCGCTGGCATTGGCGCGCAAATCGGAGCGGCTGAACGAGGTGCGTTACCGGCAGGGCGCCGTCACCATTACCGACTGGCTAAATGCTCAGGAGCAGCGCCGTCAGGCGGAACTGGCGGTGGACGAGAACCGCTTCGCGCAGTACCAGAACCTGGCGAAAATTTATCTGGAATTCGGCGGTTCGTCGGCACCCTAAACCAAACAGCCTGGCCATCCTCCGGCCAGGTGATTTTTTAGCGGTGAACACATCAATTTTTCCTGTTTTATCTCCCGTACTCTCTATACTTCAAACATTCCTAATCAGACGAAAAACCGTCAAATCGCACAATTATTAGACCATTCTCGCACCAAATCGGTGCAAACACTTAAGTTAAACTGCTGGATTTGATCGACGCAAGATATAACGTTAAGCTATAGATGCAAAATAATTAGTCACCTAAATGACATAACCTTGGCATAAACGACGATATTTTGTGATCCACATCCCAACTTAAATGTGGATAATGAATCGTCTTGAACCGCGATTCGATTAGCCGATTTGATAACTCGAAAACAACAGTGAACGGAGATTACGCTTTCACGAACAACGAATAATTCATTAAGGGATGATTATATGAAGTTAAGAAAAAAACGACATAAACCGATGCACATTAACGACATCACCATCATCGATGACAGCAAACTCAAGAAGGCGATCACCGCGGCGGCCCTGGGCAACGCGATGGAGTGGTTCGACTTCGGCGTATACGGCTTTGTCGCCTATGCGCTTGGCCAGGTCTTCTTCCCCGGCGCCTCTCCCGGCGTGCAAATGATCGCCGCGCTGGCGACCTTCTCCGTGCCCTTCCTGGTGCGTCCGCTCGGCGGCCTGTTCTTCGGCGCCATGGGCGACAAGTTCGGTCGCCAGAAAGTGCTCTCGATCACCATTATCATTATGGCGGTCAGCACCTTCTGTATCGGCCTGATCCCGTCCTATGCGTCGATCGGCATCTGGGCGCCGATCCTGCTGCTGCTGGCCAAACTGGCGCAGGGCTTCTCCGTCGGCGGTGAATATTCCGGTGCGGCAATTTTCGTCGCCGAATACTCGCCGGATCGCAAACGCGGTTTTATGGGTAGCTGGTTAGACTTCGGCTCCATCGCCGGCTTTGTGATGGGTGCAGGCGTGGTGGTGCTGATCTCCAGCATCGTCGGCGAAGCCAACTTCCTCGACTGGGGCTGGCGTATCCCGTTCTTCATCGCCGCACCGCTGGGCCTGATCGGTCTCTATCTGCGCCATGCGCTGGAAGAAACCCCGGCGTTCCAGCAGCACGTGGACAAGATGGAAAAAGATGACCGCAACGCCATCGAAAATCCGCCGAAAACCTCGTTCAAAGAGATCGCGGCCAAACACTGGAAAAGTTTGCTGGTGTGCGTCGGTATCGTCATCTCCACCAACGTGACCTATTACATGCTGCTGACCTACATGCCGAGCTACCTGTCGCATAACCTGCACTACTCGGAAGATCACGGCGTTCTGATCATCATCGCCATCATGATCGGCATGCTGTTCGTACAGCCGGTAATCGGCCTGACCAGCGACCGCATCGGCCGTAAGCCGTTCATTATCGGCGGCAGCATCGGCCTGTTGGCGCTGGCGATCCCGTGCTTCATTCTGATCAACAGCAACGTGATTGGCCTGATCTTCGTCGGTCTGCTGGTGCTGGCGGTGCTGCTCAACTCCTTCACCGGGGTGATGGCCTCGATTCTGCCGGCGATGTTCCCGACGCACATCCGTTACAGCGCGCTGGCGATTTCGTTCAACATTTCGGTGCTGATCGCCGGTGCGACGCCGACCGCCGCCGCCTGGCTGGTCGAAGCGACCGGCAACCTGTACATGCCGGCCTACTACCTGATGGTTGTGGCGGTGATCGGTCTTATCACCGGTCTGTACATGAAAGAAACCGCCAACAAGCCGCTGCGCGGCGCGACGCCGGCCGCTTCGGATCGCTCAGAAGCGAAAGAGCTGCTGCAGGAGACCTACGACAACATCGAACAGAAAGTCGAGGACATCAACGCGCAGATCGCCGAATTGGAAAAGAAAAAGCAGATCCTGATCGACCAGCATCCCAAGCTGGATTGATCGGCGCGAAAACACAAAGGCCACCCGTTTGGGTGGCTTTTTTACTTTGATTTCAAAAGGAATAATGCGCAGCGCATTTTATGGCAAGCGGGATTGGTGGCACGCTTTGCCGCACACCTTTATTAATGAAGAACATAATCATGAGCACGATGGACCTTTCCATCATCATCGGCATCCTGGTTATGCTCGCCCTGTGGCTTGGCGCACTCTTCAACATCGGTGATATCACCTTGAGCATTTCACGTCTGTTCCACTGGATTGAAAGCCAACGCGGCTAACCCCATGCCGACGGCGGAAAACATCGGCTATGATTGAAAGACCTTACCGCCATTTTCCGAGACTGTCGCTCGCGATAAAGAGGACCGCATCATGACCGACTATGCGTTCTACAATCAGATCCTGACCCGGCTGGCCGCCAATCACCCCGGCACGCTGGATGAAAAAACCTATGAACTGTGGAAACAAGACGCCACCAGCCCGCACGCCTTCGCCGATCCCTTCGCCTATCTCAAAACCAAGGGCCTGATACAGGCCTATGTGATGAGCGACATCGACGAGAACAACTATGATATCGACCCGCATCAAACGCGGATCACCGCCGCCGGTCTCGAGTTCATTCGCAACGGCGGGTTCAAATAAGGGGGATACCCGCCAACAAAAAACCGCCAGACGGCGGTTTTTTTACTCTAAAAGCGGGCGAACCGGCTCAGGCGGGGAAAGGCCGGTAAAAAATGCGCAGCACTTCGTTGTCACCCTGGCGTAAAAAACCGCCTTCCGGCTGCCAGCGCAGATCGCGCGCCAGATTGAGATTTTCCCAGCCGACCGCGCCCCCCACGCCGATGCAAAGATTTTTATTGCCGGCGGCAAAGCCTGCACCGGTGCCGATCATGGCATGCAGCAAACGGGGCGCCGTCGCGTCACGCAGGGAAAATATGCCGATAAAACATCCCTGCGGCGCGCGCAACATATCGGCCATGGTGCGGATCTCGGTATCGTCCGGGCTGACGAAATGTTTGTATTGCTTATCGAACACCGTCTGCCACAGCTGCTTGTATTTCGCCTTGCTGAGCGCGCCTGAACGGTGGGCGCACAGCACCACCGCATCCCAGCACATCTCCCCGCTCAGCGAAAGATACTCTTCCGTATCGGCTTGCGGCTTGTCGGCGTAATGCCGCGCAAATTCAGCCGCATTCAAATGCGGCGGCACGGCCTGTTTGGCAACGTCACTCTTGTAGCGTTTGAAATTCAACCAATGCATGGGAAGTATCCTCTTCATCCGCTAGATTTATGAAGCTGAAGCCGTGGACGAGACGAGCCATCAAATCCAGGGCGTCGTCGGCGATGGCCGTTTCGTCGTCATTCAACCCCTGTTCCACCGACCGCTCAATCGCGTTCATCACCGCCGGAGCGCTGGTTTCCTCCCCCTGCGCCACCACGTCTAATACGGCTTTGCCGATCGCCAGACAAAGCTCATGATCAAACTCAACCTCTTTATACGGCTGCATAATCACTCCGATAAATTTTTACCCAAGAATACTAGACCACAATGGCGTATCGCGCCTGTCATCGTAACGTAGCAATCTATGCAGCCGAAGAGAAATGCATCGGGCCCCGGGTTGATAGCCCGAAGCCCGATAACGAGCGAGTTATTGCGGTGCTTGTTCGGTGGGGCGAATGATAAAACAAGTGGCGGTTGCCGAAGCCAGCAGCTTCCCTCCTGCCGTTTTGAGCGTGCCTTCAGCGAAAGCGACGTGCTTCGCCGCATAGACCAGACGCCCCTCGGCGATCAGGTCACTCTCCTTCGGCACAGGGCGCAGCATTTTTACCTGCAGATCGACGGTGCCGTAACCTACGCCTGCGCCCAGCGTACTGTGCACCGCGCAACCGGTCACCGAGTCCAATACCGTGGCGGCAAAGCCGCCATGTACGCCACCCAGCGGATTCAGATGGCGCCCGTCTGCCCGCGCCACGATGCGGATATACCCTTCTTCCACCGCAACCGGCTTCATGGGCACGGTTTCAGCGATCGAGGCCGCTGGGATCTTGCCGGCCATTGCAGCCTGTAACAGCGCCAGCCCGGTCATTTTTGTCGGGTCCATGGTTTTCTCCTCGGATCAGTAAACCTTTCATATAGTAGAGGTCTGACCTGTTGGCTTGCTTTTTCGTGCTGGTGGCTTCTTCCCCCTTGATTCACTGAGTGTGAGCACCATCACTCTTTAGCGTTAATAACCACAATTTTTTAGCGCCTTTAGATTTAAAACAACTTTCTGTTGTAACCGCCGCCGGAAACTGAACGCAGTTAAGTTCAACATTATTAAGGCGCATCTATCATGGATTTCTTTCTGCAATTAGCGGTTATATTGGCATGCCTGCTGTATGGGGCGCGCAAGGGCGGCATTGCGCTGGGGTTACTGGGCGGTATCGGGTTGATGATCCTGGTGTTCGGCTTTCACCTGCAGCCCGGCAAACCACCGGTAGACGTAATGCTGGTGATCATCGCGGTGGTGGCGGCCTCCGCCACCCTGCAGGCCTCTGGCGGGCTGGACGTGATGCTGCAAATCGCCGAACGGATGCTGCGGCGCAACCCACGTTACGTCTCGATCATCGCACCGTTCGTGACCTGCATTCTCACTATTCTGTGCGGCACCGGGCACGTGGTGTACACCATCTTGCCGATCATTTATGACGTGGCGATCAAAAATAACATCCGCCCGGAACGGCCGATGGCGGCCAGTTCGATCGGCGCGCAGATGGGCATTATCGCCAGCCCGGTTTCGGTAGCGGTCGTTTCACTGGTGGCGATGCTCAGCAGCTATACCTTCAATGGCCGCCATCTGGAATTCCTCGATCTGCTGTCGATCACCATTCCTTCCACCCTGTGCGGCATTCTGGCGATCGGCATCTTCAGCTGGTTCCGCGGCAAAGACCTGGACAAAGATCCGGAGTTCCAGAAATTCATCTCGGTGCCGGAGAACCATCGCTACGTCTATGGCGATGCCGCCACCTTGCTGGACCGGGTGCTGCCACGCAGCAACTGGATCGCCATGTGGATTTTCCTCGCTACCATCGCCCTGGTGGCGGTGCTGGGGGCATTTTCCGAGCTGCGGCCCAGCTTCGGCGGCAAGCCGCTCTCCATGGTCCTGGTGATCCAGATGTGCATGTTGATGGCCGGGGCGCTGATCGTCATCATCACCCGCACCAACCCGGCGTCTATCTCTAAAAACGAAGTGTTCCGCTCCGGCATGATCGCCATTGTGGCGGTGTATGGCGTCGCCTGGATGGCGGAAACCATGTTCGGCGCGCACCTGGCGCAGATCGAAGCTACCCTGGGCGTGCTGGTGAAAGAGTACCCTTGGGCCTATGCGCTGATCCTGCTGCTGGTGTCGAAATTCGTCAACTCGCAGGCCGCCGCGCTGGCGGCACTGGTGCCGGTGGCGCTGGCGATCGGCGTCAACCCGGCCTATATCGTCGCTTCGGCGCCGGCCTGCTACGGCTATTACATTCTGCCAACCTATCCCAGCGATCTGGCAGCGATCCAGTTCGACCGCTCCGGCACCACCCGCATCGGCCGCTTCGTGATCAACCACAGCTTTATTCTGCCCGGCCTGATCGGCGTTAGCGTCTCCTGCGTCTTCGGCTGGATCCTCGCTGCGGCGTTCGGTTTCTTATGATTGGTACTGCGGAGCCCTGCGGGGCTCCCTGCAAGCAGGATGACAATCCATGGGCATGGGGTATGACAAAAAAGGGAAGAATACAGGTGTAACGCGAATTTCAGGCACAAAAAAACCGCCTCTCGGCGGTCTACGACATTACTACTTATTGCTTTGATTATTCGGTATTTTCGTTCCCTGGTACCCGGGGCGGGACTTGAACCCGCACAGCCATAAGCCGAGGGATTTTAAAAAGCTAGTATATGCTTTTCATTTCAATAAGTTAAGTTTAATCAGTAGGTTAAAAATGTGCATCGTTGAGCATTATGACGCGTTGTGCGCTTCTGCTGCCATTAATTCAGGCCCGTTTTCGCCAGAAATTTTATCAAATGGATTCAGTGTCAAAGCTGCCTCAAGGTGATCGGGGGCGAAGTGTGCATATCGCATTGTCATCATGATCGTGCTGTGACCGAGTATCTGTTGAAGCACCAAAATATTGCCGCCCCCCATCATGAAATGGCTTGCGAACGTGTGCCGCAGAACGTGAGTACGCTGACCCGTTGGTAGCTCGATACCCGCCCGTTTAAGCGCGTGCTTAAACGCATCATAAGATGTGCTGAAAAGTGCACCACGCGTTTTCGGCAGCAAATCCTGCAACCGTTTTGATATTGGAACTGTTCTGTTTTTATTGCTTTTCGTGTTGATGAAAGACACGCGGCCAGGTAGAACCTGAGATTGCCGCATTGATTCAGCCTCACCCCAGCGCGCACCGGTTGCTAAACAGAGACGAACAATGATACCCAGGCTTTTATTATCCGACTCGTCACAGGCTGCCAGCAGGCGCTTAATTTCATCGGGGTAAAGGAAAGATAATTCCTGATCACCCTCCTTAAATTGACGAATGCCATCCAGGGGGTTGTTGCCTTCCCATTCACCCAATCGCTTCAACTCGGAAAACACTGCGTGCAGATATGATTGCTCTCGGTTTACCGTTGCCTCTTTAATGGCTTTGCGCCCCTTTGCCAGCCATTCACCAGCTAGCCGGCGTTCACGGTATACAGCAAACATATTCTTATCGACTTCATGCGCTAACGGATCGCCAAGGCGCTCGCAGATAGCTTGAAGCTTCGAAAGCCGAGACTCTCCGGACGTCAACGTTTTGCCGTGCATGTCATACCAGCGCTGGATTAGATCGGCTAATTTGACCGCACCATCCCCAACTTCAACAGCTTTCTTATTTGCCAAAAGGCGGCGCTCATAAGAAAGTGCCTCCCCTTTGGTGGCGAACTGCTTTCTAATGCGCTTTCCATCACGTCCGTAAGGGAAGCACTGGCATAACCATTTGCCTGATGGAAGTTTGCTAACTGCCATTAGTATTTACCCACTTCATCATGATCATGAGCATCATCGCTGTCGATTTAACGGTTTGGTTAGCGAACATCTTTTCATTTTCCGCCTTATTCGGTTCTGGCTTAAAAGCGGAATCTAATTGTTTTACTAACTCAGCCGCATAAGGCTTGAAATCATCAACCGATTTCATTTTTCGGCTTATGTCATCTGATAATAAATTTTTGCTGTATAGCCCTGCAATAAAGTCAGCACAGGTTGCAAGTTTATTTTGCTGTGATGCTTTTTGCCACGTGAGAGCGTTAGCCTCATGCAGTGTTCCGCCTTGATACCAACTGTTAGCAAATGCAGCGTTTGAACCAATCGCCATAATTGCCAAGAAAACAAAGAAACCATATTTAAAAAAATATGCTGTCCGAGCATTAATTAATTTCATTGTCCCTCTACCTTTTTATTTGGTTTTGAATGCGCGAACGAATCGCCAACCGCCTGTATATTTAACCGTGCCGAGTCATCCATTGCTCGATAGTTATCAACTAGCTTTTGTTCTTCTGTTGATATATTTGATTCGGGGGTTTTAACCCCGGTCAATATATAGGCAACGTCTATCCCAAAATGGCTGTTAAGCAGCGCAAGAGTAACGGCGTCGGGCATGGTTTCCCCTCTCTCGTATTTACCCCAGGTGCGGGTAGATATGCCAAATGTGGAGGCGATGGACTCTTGGCTGTTACCTGATTTTTCCCTTTCTTCGCGCAGACGGCTACCGATCAGGAACAATAATTCCTCTTTCCCGGTTGACATAGGAATATTTCTTCCTTAGATTGTGTTGTACAGGAACTTAGTGGATCACAATATAACACTATGAAACAAGCCAATCATGCGCCGCGCTCACGTTTGCCTGGCGGAATTGCTGCAAAAAACCCGATCCCTATGCGCTTATCAGATGCAGAGCGCGCGGAGTTAGAAGCCATCGCAGCAAAAGAAAGTCGTTCGATTTCAAGCATGGCGCGCCTGGTGTATCTGCGCGGCATTGAATCCATCCAGGCGGAATGACGGGGTAAATCATGGCGAACACCACGATAAACATCACCGTTCCTACAGGTTATGTCGCTCTGGAAGCATACGCCGAAATGACGAAAATCCCGATCGGCACCTGCCGGCGGATGGTTAGGGACGGCCGGATAATCATTCGTCCGAAAGCGAACCCAAAGGACAAGATCGAGGTAAACCTTGTCGCCATGCTGAAAGACGCAATAGCCAACAGTTGAGGCAGAAACATGCAACCAATTGAACACGCTATAACCAAAATAAGCCGCAATTCTTCACGCTATCGCGGCTTTGTTATCACTTATCGTCCGCGCACTATCGTTAACCCAATAGCCAGATATGAAGTAAGCCAAGGCGATCAGTCTTATGGCTTATTCGATGCGCAAACACAGGCGACCGGCTATATCGACCAACTTTACTCACAGCACCAGGCGGCAGCATGAAACAAGCATATATCACCTTAGTGGGCGACCTTCTGGCGCAGTACCACGCCAAAGCCAACAACATCAACGCCGCCACGGCCATCGCGCCAGCTGTACGCGCTGTTTCACTGAACGATTACGCATTCCGTCTGTGCATCGGCCTAACTGGCCTGCTGAGTACGGCAGAAGCCGCCGGCCACGCCCCGGACGCCGCCGTTATCGACAGTCTGATCATCCGCTGCAACAACGGCGATATTCCTCACCCGCGAGCGGTTGAACAGTCAGCCTGAGCCGGGAAAGCCCGGCCCTATCTGAGAGCGCACCCTCCCATCAACGTGTGGGGGATTGGCGTCCGGGGTGTGCTCCCAGATAGGTAATGAAATCCGGTTGCGTCCTTACAAAAGAATGGGCTGCTTAGATCGGGCGATTACCTTCTCATGCGCCGGGCATGGCTAAAACCCGGCATATATTTCAGTGGGCACATTCAGCGCTTACTGAAATATATCCACCACCCGAAATAAAAAAATGCCGCCTTTTTGGTGGCGGGTTTCCTACATCCTGAATTCAGGGGGTTTTTATGAACGAAGCCGAATTAATGAAGTTGCTTGCGGATGCCCGCTGCGTTTCACGGCTGCAACTTCTGGAGTTGTTGAGCACGAGGATTGAACGCCTTGAGGCCGACAACGCCACCCGCGATCAAATCCTTTCCATGCTGAAAAGCTGGATTTCTGCCCGCCAAAAGATCGGCACTCAACAAGAAGGTGCCGCGAAATGAACACCTTCATTGCTGTAATCGCCGTCTGGTTTGTCCTCGCCTTTGCGGTCGTGGGTTGGTTCGCATACCGCCAGTGCAGATGCTGCCGGGAGTTTAATCAACAGTGCATGCCGCCTGAATTGCGCAATTACGACTAAGGACGCCCAATGGCCGATCAAATCGACATGGCACAGGAACGGCATCAGCTAATCCTTGACGCCCAAATCAAAAACGCCCGCCCGCAACCTTGCGGGCCTTCTGCATTTCACTGCGAAGAATGCGGAGCACCCATCCCTGAGCAGCGCCGCCGCCTGATTCATGGCGTCAGCACCTGCGTGCACTGCCAGGCCACCAGAGAAGCAAAATCACGTCATTTCAAGGGGTAAACCATGACCAGAACAGCCCTTAAGTGGCTGGGCAGCAAGGCCGGCATCATTGGCACCTTGCGCCAGCATCTGCCAGCCGGTAAGCGACTGGTTGAACCGTTCGTCGGCAGCGGCGCAGTGTTTCTCAACACCGACTATGAAAGCTATTTGCTGTGCGATATCAACAGCGATCTGATCAACTTCCACAACGTCGCCAAAAACCTGCCGGACGTCTTGATCCGCGAAGCACGCAACTTGTTCAGGGAGCACGCCAGCGAGGCCGGATATTACGCTGTACGCGCCGATTTTAATCTTCGCTGCGACAGTAATTTCCTGTACCGCGCTGCGCAGTTCCTTTACCTGAACCGCCACGGTTTCAATGGCGTTTGCCGCTACAACCTGCGCGGCGAGTTTAATGTGCCGTTCGGTCATCGAAAAGCGCCCTATTTCCCCGAAGACGAGATCCGAGCTTTCTCTGAAAAGGCGCAGGCCACAAAGGCGATTTTCCTGTGCTGCGCATTCCAGGAAGCGATCAGGATGGCACAGGCCGGCGACGTGATTTATTGCGATCCGCCCTACATCCCGGCCAGCGCCACCGCCAATTTCACCAGCTACCACACCGACGGCTTTACCAGCGAACAGCAGAGAAAGCTGGCGCGCATGCTGCGCATTGCGGCAAAACGCGGCCGCCACGTCGTAGCCTCGAACAGCGAAACCGACGCCGCGCGGGAGCTGTATTCCGATTTCACCATCACCACCGCCACCGCACGCCGTTCTGTCAGCGCCAAAGCTACCAGCCGCGCAACAGCTGGCGAGATCATCGCAACTTTGAAGGCAACAGCATGAAAAAACACGAACTAAAGATCCTGCCGGAGCATTTCGCGGCAGTAGTCAGCGGTGAAAAGAAAGCAGAGTTTCGCATCAACGATCGGGGCTATTCCGTCGGCGATCTGCTGTGCCTGTTCGAATACGGATGGCTGAAGGATTGCGATGGTCTTGAAGGATTTTCAGGTCAGCACGTTTGGGTGCGAATCACCCATGTTACCGATTTACACCCGTGGAAACCGGGTTATGTCATGTTGAGCATCGAACGAGGGCCATTCAAATGCTGAAAGTGAGCGATCTCTTTGCCGGCCTGGGTGGTTCATCTACCGGAGCAAAAATGGCAGGTGCTGACGTGGTTTGGGCTGGTAATCACTGGCCCGCCGCCGTCGAAGCCCATAAGGCGAATCATCCCGGCACAATCCACGTTTGCCAAGACCTGCACCAGGCTGACTGGTCAATGATGCCTCAGCACGATCTGATGATGGCCTCACCGTGCTGCCAAGGCCACAGCAAAGCACGCGGCAAGAAGGCAGGAAACCCGCAGCACGACGCCAGCCGTTCCACGGCCTGGGCGGTGGTATCTGCTGCCGAATTCCACAGAATGCCGAAAGTCATCATCGAAAACGTGCCGGAGTTCCTTCAGTGGGGGCTTTACCCAGCATGGGAAGCGGCGATGCAAGCCCTGGGATATTCTCTTGCGCCGCACATCGTGGATTGTGCTGATCTTGGTGTTCCGCAAAACCGCGTGCGACTGTTCATTATCTGCACCCGTAGCAAAAACCCACTGTTCCTGAAGTTACCAAAAATGCCGCATGTGCCGGCCAGCACCTTTATCGACTTCGACGCCGGCAAATGGCAGCCGATTGAAAAACCGGGGCGCGCAGCTGCAACGCTGGAGCGCGTTAAAAATGGCCGCGCACAGTTCGGTGATCGTTTCCTTTTCAGCTACTACGGCAACACCAAAACAGGCCGCTCTCTTTCCCGTCCGATTGGCACGATCACCACGCGCGATCGCTGGGCGGTTGTCGACGGCGATCGCATGCGCATTTTGACCCGCGACGAAAACTTGCTGGCTATGACGTTCCCGGAGGACTACATCAAACCGCCATCGCACAAGCTATGCGTACACATGGGAGGAAACGCTGTTCCACCGAAAGCCATGTGTGAAATTATCACTGCGTTGGAAGCGCAAGCGTGAATAAAGCGTCACGCGGCCGCTATGAACCATCACCGCCGTTGCCATACCCTGGCAGCGGCGCGCCTGCTTTTGAATGGGCCTTTCCGTGGAACGCCCCACGCCCGGCGATCGATGCACCTGTAGACCTGCTGGCAGAAAGCCAAAAACAGACCGAAGAACAGATCGCCGCCACCCTGCGCGCGTATCATCTGCTTGAGCAGCAGCCGCAACTGATCCAGCGCGATGTGCGTTACCACATCAGCCAGCTGGAAGAATCCCATGGCATCCGCCGGGGCAATGCGTACTTGACGAAAAACTTTGTCGAGCGCGTATTGCCACGGCTTGATCTCGTCAACGAGAAATACCGCATTCCAGAAAATAACATCGACGCCGATCTATGCCAGCGGTTCAATCGGTTGCCAGATGCCAGCCGCGCCGACGTCGAGCTGTTGGCCAAGGATATCGCGATCACCATCAAGCGCGAGTTAAGCGTTATCGATGATGATTCCGGCAGTGCTTCAGAGTTCCTGAGCGTGTTGGAGCTATACCTGGGCGCTGCCGCCCTGACCCGCCGATTCAAACAGACCCCGCCGCTGTGGGATACCTATCAGTCTGACAGCGAAAAAATGACGGTCGAGAATACCGGGCCGGCGGTGCGGCGCATGCTGTCAGAAAACTGGTGGCTGCGCCGCCTACGCCGGCATGCTGACCGATGGAAAGAGCACTTGCATATCGCGATCGGCCACGTCAGCAAGAAGGCGACGCCATACGCCAGCCGGCCAACCGTCGGAGACTGGCGGGAGCAGAAGCGGCGCACGCGCGAATTTCTCAAGTCGATGGAACTGGAAGACGACGAGGGCAACCGCATTTCGCTGATCGACAAATACGATCACAGCGTGGCGAACCCGGCGATCCGCCGTTGCGAGCTGATGGCGCGCATCCGCGGCTTTGAGAATATCTGTAATGAAATGGGCTTTGTGGGAGAGTTTTACACCCTGACGGCCCCTTCTCGCTTCCACGCCACCAACAAGCACGGCCACCGCAATAAAAAATGGCGCGGAGCCAGCCCGGACGAAACGCAGCGCTACCTGCGCGGCGTCTGGGAGCGCGCCCGCGCCAAGCTGCACCGCGAAGACATTCGAATTTTTGGGATCCGCGTGGCCGAGCCGCATGCCGACGGTACGCCGCATTGGCATATGTTGCTGTTCATGCGTCCTGAAGCCGTGGAACAGGTGCGCAGTATTCTGCGCAGCTACGCCTGCGAGGAAGACGCCGGCGAGCTGTACAGCGAGCGCACCAGAAAGGCCCGCTTCCACGCTGAAGCCATCGATCCGGAGAAAGGCAGCGCAACCGGCTACATCGCCAAATACATCAGCAAAAACATCGACGGTTACGCGCTAGACGGTGAGCTTGACGACGACAGCGGCAAAGAGCTGAAGGAAGTCGCCCCGGCCGTGTCTGCCTGGGCGGCCCGCTGGCGTATTCGTCAGTTTCAGTTTATCGGCGGCGCGCCGGTAACGGTTTATCGTGAGTTGCGCCGCATGGCCGATCATGAAACCGCCGTCGGCCTGAGCGTCGAATTCGCTGCCGTGCACGATGCTGCCGACTGCGGGAAGTGGGCGGAGTACGTCAACGCCCAGGGCGGGCCGTTTGTCCGTCGCGATGATCTGGTCGTGCGCACCTACTACGAGCCGGCAGAAACACCGAACGATTATGGCGAAGACGTGATCCGGATCCGTGGGGTGTTCTCTCCGCCTGTCGGCATCGACACGCCAATCATCACCCGCACGACAGAATGGAAGTTTGTGCCAGCGCGTGCCGTTGACCTGGCCGTTGACCTTAAGGGCGCGCCTGCGCCCTCTCGGAGTTCTGTCAATAACTGTACGGCATCGCCGGAAAGGTTGAAAAACAAACAGCCACCGGAACCACCGCCACCACCTGAAAACCTCAATTTTGAGCAATTAACCGACAAAGAACGGCGGTTGTTGCTCCGGCGGATACGCAGCACATCGCCAGAAAAAGTGAAAAACCCATACGCGGCAGTCGCCGAGGGCTTCGCCTTGCCTGATGAGGGAGATTATCTGCCCCAAATCCGGGCAAAACAGCCAGATCCAGACAGCCTGGCACGCTGGCGAGAACAGATTCACCAGGAACAGCAGCAGCGTGCGCTGGCGTATTTCTACCTGGGCGACATTCAGGATGCGGCAGTTGACAGACCGGCGGGCGCAAGCGAGGGGATCGGCACGATTCGCCGACCACTCAGCCCGCAGGAACGCCGAATAGAAAGCTTTGCTGAGTCGATAGGCTTCAACCTGGATGCCAGCATTTTGAAGGCGGCGGCCAAAGGGGCAACGGTGATCGTTGACGGCAAGCGATATAGAGCGCGGGCTGACGGTTGCTTGTTCCTGCAACCGACACCAGCAGCCACACCAAGCGCGCTGACTCGCCTTACTGCGCTATGGAAACGGCAGGTATCCGAGAAGGAAAGGCTTGTCGGCAATCATTTGAGAAGAGAAGCGGCAAAACAACAGGAATCGGAGGAATAGTATGACCACATCAGCAGAACGTAAACGCAGCCAGCGCCAACGCGACAAGGCCAACGGCATCAGCACGATCACTCTGCGTGTCGATAGCCAGGAAATGGCGATGATCCTAGAAGGTTGCCAGCAGCGCCGGATCGCGAGGGAACCTTACGAGGTGACGGAATACCTGATCGGCCTCATACGACAAGACAACAAGCTGTTGCACAAACAGCTGGCTGAGCTGCGTAAAAGTAGCTGTGGGAAATGCGGCGACACGTTACCGGGCGATCCGGGCGGGTGCTGCATGCAAGGAGATTCCAAATGTTGGCAAACTGAAGGTTATAAAAAATTAATGCTTTCAACGATATAACCATAAAAAATAAATTTCACTCAAGGGAGAGAGTAAACCTCTCCCTTGATCGGAGTGAAGTTTGGAGTATCATTTAAGGGCCAACTTCAATGTTTCAAATAACATATTTGAAACCTCCTTTTCATTTTTTATATCAATATTAGCCATCCCATTCCTAAATATCTTTACCCTTCCAGAGGTACCACTCATAGTTATTGAAAGGCTTGCTCTATCAACTCTAATTTTTTTTTCGGATAGTTCCTTCTCATAATAATACCGCAAATCCTTCGTGCTAGATATTTGCATTTTCGCCAGCGCATACTCAGAAACTTGCATCTGAGAAACATCAATTTGGTTAACCGACACCGAATGCTTCTCTCCAATTTTCTCAATCCATGAAAATGGTTCTACTATAACTTCCTCCAAACTAACACCGAGGCCGAGACTCTTAATAAGCGCATTGGCAAATGGACGTAGTGTACGTGGGGGATTAGTAATTACCGCAATAGGATAACTATCCTCATCAAAAGAAAACTCTGTTACTTTATACTCAATACGTTCAATCAGTGTATCCTCACCAAACAGTGACGGTATATTATCCTCGTAGAGGATTTTTTCAACAAATCTTCCATGTAAACAATTTTTCCTTACCTTCTCTAATAGAAAGCCTTTCCCTCGCTCTTCCGTATAAGGGTTTTTAGCAAGTTTCTCCGCCATTACAGACATGGGGAAAGGTGACTCTATTTTTATCCACTTTACTTTCCTCATATTAACTAGCCTCTACATTTTTTATAGTATTGTAGGCGTTTTCAGCTGAATTTTCAATCAATCGACTAATCTCTTTTTTTTCAATGTCACTAGCTGACCTTGTACCAAGATTATGTCGATCATTTCTGAAATTATTGATACCTTTTATGTTATATGAAAATTCACTGCATAAATCCGCATTTTTAAAGAACGCTTCAACCAATATTCGGTCACCATTTACTAACTCCGGCTTAGATGCCCAGGAAGCTCTACTTATGTAATATCCTTTCCTGTGCAACTCTGCAAAAATTGCCGAAGTGTCGACAGCCTCACCTTTCAATAAGACTTTTTTAACAAAACTTGTGTCAATCTCTGCATCTTTACCATCTTCATCTTCCGAATCTACAGACTTCATCCTATTGAGTTCGATGTTTGTCACATCATCAACTTCATAACCGTCTAAGCCCTCCATTAGCTCTTTAAAGAACTGACTTCTTAAAGATGGATTTGTAATAGCTTCAAGACTTAATTCGAATCGTTCTATAGGCTTGTTAGCAATAATAGACAATTCCTTTTGAATAAGTTCGATGACTTCCTTCGATTTCTCTGATTGTGGCATTCTAACTTCGACAGAATCACCATTAATAGCCAGATCAATAGAAATACTTCTATTGTCTATTTGCCTAAGCTCAGTTCGAGAAAGATCAACTTCTTGATAGCTCAATACAATAGATACAGAACCATCTTTTTTAGTTTGCACTTTCAAAGCCTGTGACTTAGCTGCATATTGTTTCTTTACAACATTCGCTGCCTGTGATATTTCAGCCTGTGAAACTGAAACATTAAGCCTCGCATACGTTTTACTTTCCTTTTTATCGTATGTTTGCACTAATTCTTTTATCTTTTCCAAATCAAGATAACAAAGGGGAAGTTTACACACTTCTTCTATTAACGCTTCTTTACCCAACTCTTCTGATACAAGTATGCCTTTAGTAAAAAGAAGCTCATGTAATATTTTAGCCGTGACTCGCTTATGATGCAGAGCATCAAATATATTTTTATCAGTTGCATAATATATGTTGCTATTTTTCATCATCGTTGCTCCATGCCGATTTTTTCTAAACTATAGTTTGTAACTGTATTAGCTATAAGATCAAATTCCATTTTACCAAACAACCTATCCTCCTCTCCCATCAACCAATGCGCACTGTATTTACGCTTAGCCCTTTCAAAATTATGTGGAGCATCTTCATGTGGGTTTATATAAGACATCCTTATTTTTATTTTTTTGCCTTGTGTCAAGATCTGAAAACTAGACAACATATCAAAAAAGTAAACAAACTCCTCAGAACTAGCTCCTGGTTGATTGTAATAGATCACATAGCCGTCTTCTTTTTCCTCTTTACCCCACATAAACTTATCGTGCTTAATTATTATATATGGTGAGGTAATCATTTCGATTGTAGCAGCAGTATCTGAATTTATCGGGTGCTTTATTCTTGTTAGGTTTAAATCCGGATAGTAATACAAAAAATTATCTGGATGCGGTAAAAAACCAGAACCAATTTGTGCTTTTATATCATAAGCAATATTAACAACATCAGAAATTTGATATGGATTAAGCATGTGAATCTTAGTATTTGGCGCGCACTTTACTTTTGCCATATCAACTTTCTTCATCACATCTTGATAGAAATCTTTGTCGTATAAATGGTCATGGTTGTATAAAAATAATAACCCTCTGACATTATACCCCTGCGAATCATCATCAACATATTTATTAAGCCACTCATCACTGGTATTGGCGCATTCAACAGCCAGGGAAAGTGAGGTTAATGCCGACTCGACAGTGCCTTTTTTGATAGAACCCTGTCCATAACTTTTCAAATCCGTATTCAAATAGACAAAATCTTCTTCATAGGGGTCTACATAGTAAAAAACGACGTCACTAGGATGGGTCGCCTTCTGATGAGATTCAGAACAGCAGTTATAATTCATGTCCTCCCTTGCAGCCCGCCTCCACTTAAAAACCGAGAAGATATCGTTGGAAACCTTGCTAGCTGTGCGCTGAATAGCGGCCATTTCTCCGCCCATAAGTCTTATCTCCTATAAAATCATTGCTTACTGTATAAAATTATAATGCTTTTCTTAACCTTTAATATTTACCTAGGGAAGGTGCGAACAAGTCCCTGATATGAGATCATGTTTGTCATCTGGAGCCATGGAACAGGGTTCATCATGAGTCATCAACTTACCTTCGCCGACAGTGAATTCAGCAGTAAGCGCCGT